>NZ_QHCU01000001.1:785000-1070278 GCF_003545925.1 Leptospira yasudae
CCATCATATACCCGTAGTTTCCATCAAGCAGATAATCTATGAAGAACGCGGAGACGAAGAAAACCTGGGAATACAAAAACGCCCGTAAAATCGCCCAAGGGCGGGGCTCCAATTTCAAACCGAATACGATATACAAGGAAGCAATAACCAGTCCCGAATGCGCGATAAAAAAGATAAAGAAATAGATATGGGGAAAAGTAACCTGCAGATCGGGCGTTACAACTCCGTTGATCGATCCGCTCATCACCCAAAAATACGAAAGTTCGGCGAACGTTCGATTGTGTGTGAACAACGCAATGGAAGTTACGATCATCGACCAGTTGCAGAATTCCATCGGAAGGTCGTAGCGGATTTCCCAATGACCGGAATCGATCCGATAAATTACGTAGACGATATAATTTACAATCAGAATCGAAGCGATCACGAAACCGATTCTTTTGGAAAGAATTCCGGTTTTGTCCTTCTTCGCGATCCAAATCAAAACGAAGACCAAGAGCGCTGTTAGAAAGAGCAATCCGTAATGAAGATCGGATCCTATTTGAAATCGTTGTTCCATGATTGCAAAGACTTGAAATTCAATTCTTTTTTTGTTTTGGAGAGATCTGTCAATGTAAACAACAAGCGTTTCCTAAAACTAAGCTTCATCCAGTAAAAAAGCCCGGGGAACCCGGGCTTTTCGGCATAAACGGTAAGGAAGAATTCTTCCCACCGTAACGTTCGATTCTCTTATGCTTCCGGATTTTCCAGAACGAGAGCGATCCCCTGACCGCCTCCGATACAAAGAGAAGCCACTCCGTATTTCGCCTTTCTTCTCTTGAGTTCGTATGCGAGAGTGATGGTAACTCTTGCACCCGAAGCTCCAAGCGGATGTCCGATCGCAACCGCACCGCCGTTCACGTTGGTGATCGCAGGATCCAAACCGAGTTCTTTTTGAACCGCGAGATACTGAGCCGCAAACGCTTCGTTGACTTCCACTAAACTCATATCGGAAAGTTTCAATCCCGCTTTTTTCAGAGCGGCAGGAATCGCAAGTGCAGGTCCGATTCCCATCTTCGCAGGATCACAACCCGCATGACCGTAACCGCGAATGATCGCGAGCGGTTTTTTACCGAGTTTCTTGGCGTACGAAGCGGATGCAACGATCGTCGCAGCGGCTCCGTCGTTCAACCCGGAAGCGTTTCCAGCGGTGACCGTTCCACCGTCGCGGAAAACCGCTTTTAAGGTTCCGAGTTTTTCCGCACCCGCAGCGCCTTTGATAAATTCATCTTTTTCTAATGTAACCGGTTTTTTACCGCCGATCGTAACGGGAAGAATCTCCTCTTTCAAACGGCCTTCGTTCGTAGCCTTTTCAGCACGAGTTTGAGAAGTCGCCGCCCACTCGTCTTGTTCTTGTCTGGAAATTTTATATTGGTCCGCAAGATTCTCCGCGGTTTGACCCATGATTAAACCGACAAACTGATCGGTAAGACCTTGTTCGAGAGTGTCTTCGAATTCGGCGGAACCGTAGCGAACTCCCCAACGGGCGTTTCTTACAACGTAAGGCGCGTTGCTCATCGACTCGACGCCGCCCGCGAGAACCGCGTCCGCATCGCCGAGATAAATCTTCTTAGCGGCTTGCACGATCGCTTCCATGCCGGAGCCGCAAAGACGGTTCAACGTCAACGCGGGAACCGCGAGGGGAAGACCGGTTTTCAAACCGATATGACGCGCGAGGTAAATCGCTTCCTTACCGGTCGGAATTACGTTTCCGAAAATCGATTCGCCGATCGCATCCGGAGAAACTCCGGTTTTTTCTAAGATTGCCTTCGAAGCCAAAACTCCCAAATCCACCGCACTGAGGTCCTTGAGAGTTCCTCCAAAATTACCGAACGGGGTTCTAATACCGTCCAGGATGACCGCTTCTTCCATGATTACTCCTAATAACTCTAATATTCTAAATATTGAATGCGCTTACTTCGAGTCGATTCCGTTCGGTTTCGACTCCTGCGTTCGTTTCGGGTCGCGAGCCGTTTCACTGTTTCATTTTCCGCTAATCCGACGTTTTTTACTTTTGATCGAGGCCGTTTCAATCGATACGATATTTCATTTCCTATTTCAGTCCACCTTGCCCGCAACGGGAAACACGAGCTCGAATGGGTTCGCGTGAATTCCCGTTTTGAACATACCGCCTTTGATCGCGTCCGGGAACACGGCTTCGTCGCTCCAAATTTCTTGGATGGTCGCAATTCTTCCCTTGCCCTTCCCGACAAACCGAGTTTGTAGATATCCTTCGGGTGATTTTTGCAATAAGGTGTACGGGAGAATTTTTGTCGAAACCGGAAAGGAAAAACCTTTTGTCGCGATCGTAACACGGAAGAATTCTTTTCCGTTTCGATAAGCGGAAATTTTCGTAAGATTTCCTTCCTTCATCCAAACGAAGTCCGCTCTTTCTTTAGGAATCGCCCAATTGAGAATTCCCTCTTCGACCGATTTTTGACTGGAAACGAAAATTCTCGTGATTCGTTTGTAGGACTCGTCCTTGTATTCGAAGTTTCCGGGGATATAAAGAAGTTCGTAATATGGCCCGACATCGCTCGTCTCGTAGTTCACGAGCATCAGAGAACCGAGGCCGCCTTTATATTGTTTGGAATCTTCGTCGGAAAAGAATCCCATTTCACGGTTGTAATCTTTTTTGGCCCAAAGTGGGAAAAGAAATCCTTCTCCCTTTAAATCCCAAGGCGCGGGAAAATGTTGTCCCTTGTTCGCTTTGGAAGAACCGATTTGTGATTTTTGAGAAAGGATGGCGTTGTTGCTTTTACCGTTCGTTTTGGAAGGAGGGCCGGATTTTGCGGAGGCCTTCGCGGATGCGCCGGAGTTCCGACTTTTGGATTGGGTTTTTCCGGACTTCGAGGCCGAACCGCGTTTCAAAGCGGATTTGGAAGTGGGAGTTCCCACAGATTTCTTTTTTACAGCCTTTTTTGCTACCACCGATGCCACCTAAAAATAGAAAGAAACCTTCGAAATAAGGCGATTCTACCCGTTTTGTCTTTTCTTCCAAATCCTCAAAAAAAGCCAATTTTGGAAAGTAGGAATTCTTTTCCTTTTTCTCTTTACTTAATTAACAATGTTCGTTTATTTTGGTCATAATGAACATTGTTCACTGAAGAGAAAAAACAAAAGGAGGCCCCTTATGGTCCCCATTTTAATTTTATTTTTTGCCCACTGGTTCGGTTCGGTTTTCGCCCAAACCTTCTTTTTACACAGATACGCCGCTCACGCGATGTTTTCGATGAATCGTAAATGGGAGCGGTTCTTCCATTTCTTAACGATGGTTCTGCAAGGACCTTCTTATTTGAATCCATACGGATACGCGGTTCTGCATCGAATGCACCATTCTTACAGCGACACGGAAGATGATCCGCATTCTCCCCATTTTTCCAAGAATGCGTTCGATATGATGATCAAAACGAAAAAAATCTACGACGACTTCGCGTATGACAGAGTTCCGGCAAACCCCGAGTTTACACGGGATTTTATTCCTCGCTGGAAATCGATCGATCTACTCGGTCAAAATTGGTGGTTTCGGATCGGATTCGGCTCTTTATACGCCTTCTATTACATTGCCTTCGTTCCGGAAGGACAATGGGCTTGGTATTTGCTGCTCCCGATTCATTGGCTGATGGGACCGATTCACGGGGCGATCGTGAACTGGGGAGGACATAAATACGGCTATCGGAATCATTTTAAGACAAAAGACGAGTCTAAGAATATGTTACCGATCGATGTTTTAACCATGGGAGAATTGTATCAGAACAATCACCACGGTCACCCGACTTCCCCGAACTTCGCATATAAATGGTGGGAAGTGGATTTTTGCTTTCAGATCATGAAGGGGTTGCATAAAGTTGGGATCATAAACATAAAACGAGACGTTTGGACGACTCAGGGAAGGGTTCCGGTTTCCAAAGCGGCTTGATCCGAGTTTAGAATCAAAGATGACAACTGCAGTTCGACACAAAAGAAGATCCAGAAACAGCCTAAACCGGGAAAACATCGTACAAGTTGCGATGGAGATCCTACAGGAAGAAGGAATCGAAGGTCTTTCGATGAGAAAGATCGCCGAAAAATTGGACTGCAGCGTCGCAAGTCCCTATTCTCACTTTAAGAGCCAAGAGGAAATCATCCAGGTTCTCATCGCAAAGGGAGAAACCGAACTCACGCAACTTCTCCGAAACGCGCAGAGGAACGGGAACAACGCGTTCGAAAAATTGGCCGGAATCGCGAGAGCGTATTGGGACTTTTCTCTGAACAACAAGGAACTGCACAAGGTGATGTTCAACACCGTTCACGGTCACATGCACCGCAAAGCGTTTCCGAGTTTGCCGACAAGCTATCGCGTGTTTTTGGAAACGATCCGCAACGGATGCGCTAGCCACGAATTCAAACTTCCGAAAGCGGAATATCCTGCCATCGCGAGAATGATGTGGGGTTGGATGTACGGTTTGATGGTATTAGATTTAACGAATATGCTCAAACGTCGCCGCGGCGGAAAAGACGATCCGTTGGACGAAGGCTTTTTATACTTCCGCAGAATTCTTCTCGGCGAATAAACGAAAATCTCCGTAAAACGATCGACCTCATTTTATTAGATCGGATTCGATCTTGAAATCCTTTTTCGGGCGGCTTCCTGCGGCCCGATCCGTTAAACGGAAACCTCGGAGAAAACGCAAGAACCGCGCTTTCAAAAAGACTAATATTTAGCGAGTGAAGGGTCCACTTCGTCCGAATACAGAAGAATGCCGCCTTCCACGTTATGCACCTTTGCAAAACCGGATTGTTTTAAAATTCCGCAGGCCATTCCCGAACGTCCGCCGGAACGGCAATAGACGATCACTTCCTTACCGGATTCTTTCCAAGGATTGATTTCGCCGACGCGGTTCGGGAGCTCGCCGACAGGGATTAAAAGATCGGTTCCTTCGATCGTACTGATTTCCACTTCGTTCGGATTTCTTACGTCGAGTAAAAAGAATGAATCCTGTCCCGCTTTTCTCAGATCCAATCTCGTTTTTAATTCTTTCGGTGTCATAAGACGGTGTTCCTCAGTTTAAAGATAAAATATAAGTTTCGACAAACGGATCGAATTTCCGCCCCATCCGCAGATTAGACTGTCCCTGAAAGTTCTTCCAATTCCAATTGAAGCGATTCCCATTCCGAAGTCAAACGAGCAATTTCGTTTTTTGCCTCGTTGAAATTATCCAGTTCCAATTGATAACTGCGATTCTTAAAAAAACCGGGATCGGCCAAAACTTCTTCCAGATTCTTTTTGGACTTTTCCAAAAGTTCGATCTTAGCTTCGATCTGTTCCAGATCTTTTTGTATTTTTTTAATACGATTTTTATCGGCGTTCTTTTTGGAACGGGTTTGTTGACCGTCCTCTTTTTTCGCGGAACCGTTTCCGTTCTGCATTTTAGAAGGAACCGTTTCTTCGAGATTGTATTTCAGATAATCCGCAAAACTGCAGTTAAAATCCCGAATCTGTCCTTGATCCACGGAAATCGTGCGGTTGCAAAGATCCTTTAAAAATTCGGGGTCGTGCGAAATGATCAAAAGAGAACCTTCGTAGGCCATAAGCGCTCTTCGTAAATTGTCGCGAACGACCAAATCCAAGTGGTTGGTAGGTTCGTCCAAAAAGATCGAGTTGGTAGGAAAGCGAACAAGAAGGGCCAAACGAAGACGGCTTTGTTCTCCCCCGGAAAGAAGACCGGTTTGTTTGTAAACAGAGTCGTCCGAAAACGAAAAATAACCGAGAAGACTTCGCGCCTGTTGTTCGGTCAGATCAGGATACGCACCCATCACCGTCTGAAGAAGATTTTTGGAAGGATCCAGTTCCTCGTGATGGTTTTGGGAAAAGTAACCGATCTTCGTTTTCGGTCCGTAATAAATCTTACCCGAAGTTAATTTATGAATTTCTAATAAACATCGTAGGAAGGTGGACTTACCGGCGCCGTTCGGACCTACGACCGCGATCTTATCTCCCGCTGAAATTTCGAGATTCGCTCCGCTGAAAACATACGGAGGTTTTCCCGAATAGGAAAAAGCGCCGTCTTCGATCCTTGCGGTGATTTTACCGGAAGAGATAAAGTTGAATTGATAATCCGACTTCGAGTTCCAGAAGGATTCTTCCGGAGCTTCCACCTTATCCCTTTTTTCGAGTTTCTTGATCGCGGATTGAACTTGTCTCGCCTTGGTCGCTTTCGCGCGAAACCGTTCGATCCATTCCATTCTCTTTTTGAGATAGGATTCTTCCTTATCGTATTGAGCCTGAAGTTTTTCCTGAAGTTCGTTCTTGTGTTCGAAGTATTCTTCGAGAGTTCCGCGGAATTCGATCACGCCGGAAGGAGAAAGTTCGGCGATCGTATCGCAGGTTGCGTTTAGGAATTCGGGATCGTGCGTCACGAGAACGAAGGATTGTCCCGTGGAATTC
The DNA here is from genome assembly GCF_003545925.1 of Leptospira yasudae. Taxonomy (NCBI): domain Bacteria; kingdom Pseudomonadati; phylum Spirochaetota; class Leptospiria; order Leptospirales; family Leptospiraceae; genus Leptospira; species Leptospira yasudae. The sequence goes on from NZ_QHCU01000001.1 coordinate 791,464, forward strand.
AGATAATCCGCGAGCCATTGTTTGGACGCGTTGTCCAAGTGGTTGGTAGGTTCGTCTAACAACAATAAGTTGCCCGGATTCAAAAGAGTGATCGCAAGGCCGAGACGGTGTTGATAACCGGGAGAAAATTCCCGAACCTTCATCTCCATTTGAGCGTTTGAAAATCCCAATCCGCCCAAAACCTTACGCGCTTTGGATTCGAGTTCGTGAACCCCGTAAGTGAACGCGTATTCTTCCAAAGAACTCTGTTCGTCCAAAAGTTCGGTGAATTCTTTCGAGTCGTGCGAGATCGAATCGAACTTACCGTTGATTTCGTTCAATCGCTCGGAATATTCTTTATAATGTTTATGTTTTGCTAATGCAGTATCGATGACCTTCGCTTCTGGATCGAAGTCCGGAATCTGTTGGAATATGGAGATTTCGGTGTTCTTGGACTTGGCGACGCTTCCGCTATCGGGAACGAATTTTCCTTCCGCAATCCGAAACAAGGTGGATTTGCCCGAACCGTTCGGTCCGACCAAACAAACGCGGGACCCGGGTTTGATATGCCAGGAAAATCCGTCGAACAGAACTGCCGACGCATACTGGTGTTTTATGTCGATGAATTGAAGCAAGGATTGGGGAATTTAGAAAGATCGAAGAAGCAAGGGCCGGGTTCCGTCGAAAACCGACGGACCGGAAAAAGGAATGAAATTATTTCTTACCCTTAGCTGCGAGTTCTTCCAATCTAGCATTCAAATGCAGGATGTATTTGCTGGAACTGCCGTTCATCTTTTCTTTAGAAGTTTGAAGAGCCGCGTTGATCTCAGCAACGGTCATTTTATTGATCTTTTTGTTTTTCTTTTCTTGTGTTTCTTCGGACATAGGTTTCCCGCCAAATAATCTAATGCCAGATTTTTAGAATTGGGGCGTTTCGACAACGATTTTAAGGGAGAATCCTCCGGATTTCCGCAGAGCTTTACACAAACGAATCGGTTCAATGAAGAATGCCCACCCATTAAGAACTCGACGTGTCGGCTATCTATAGGTCCGCACGATGCAAATGATGATAATTCCTAATTACGAGATTCAAGGATTGTTTATAAATGGGACATAATATTTAGGAGTTCCCACACTTCCGTTTCCGAAACAAGAAGTCCTCGCTTTTTTCTTTCGGGAAACTTCGGCAAAATATACAACGGACATTCTTCGGAGTCGAACATGATCCACCGCTTTTTTTTTACACGAGAATCTCTTGCACCGCTTTTTCTGCGGATCGGTCTTGCAATTTGCATTTTCCCGCACGGCGCTCAAAAACTTATGGGATGGTTCGGCGGCGTCGGTTACGAAGCTTCGATGGATTTTTTAGTGAACACGGCGGAATTTCCGGCCGCACTCGCTTTCTTAGCGATCGTTTCCGAGTTCTTCGGATCCATCGCGCTCGTATTAGGACTCGGCACACGATTGGCCGCATTCGGAATCACATGCACATTGGCGGTGGCCGGATGGACTCACAGAGAAATCGGTTTCTTTATGAACTGGTTCGGCAATCAAGGCGGAGAAGGATTCGAATATCACATTCTCGCGGTCAGCATGGGCCTCTCTCTCTTGCTATTCGGAGGGGGAGCCTGGTCTGCGGATTCTTGGGTTTATGATCGCATTGACGATTGATCAAAAATTTAGAATATTCTAATCTTCTCAAATCCCAACACGTAAATTTCGGCACGCGAGTCGGACACTCCTGACTTTCGACGCGTTTTGTTTTCGATCGGTCGCCGTAAAAAGAATCTCCGTACAATAAAAAAGCCGCTTGAAGAAACTTCAAACGGCTTCGATCGACAAGCGATTTAAACTTAGATCAATACTTGATCTTATCCACCGCATCTTCATCCAGGATGTAAGAACCTTTCAGAGTTTGAACGACCAGTTTCCCTTTTTTCTGGGAAACGACCACCCCTCTCAGTTCTCTTCCGTCTTTCATGATGATATGTTCGATGCTGAGATCGTAGATCTTGCTCAATTCTTCTTCCGTTTTAGCGGTTTTCAGATTTTGCACGTCGTTCAGAAGTTCGCTATCGAGAGTTCCGAGATTCTTCTTCATATCCTTATATTCAGGAAGTGTAGAATTCACTTTGGAAAGATCGATCGATTCCACTTCTCCGTCTTTATTTACGGTTACGAGTTTAGAAGCTTCTAAGATATACACTTTCTTGGATGCGTTCAGAGAAGTAACTTCAACGGCGCCGTCCGCTACGAAGACTACGGATTCGCTTTCGGATGCGTTTACTTCAAACGAAGTCCCGCGAACCGCTGCGACCGCAGACGGTGTCTCCACGTAGAAGTTGCTTCCTTTTTTCTCTTTCTCGACTACGTTCAACAATCTACCGGCTGCGAGATTCATTCTAATTTGAGAACCGTTGTTTTCTCTCAGTTCTTTCAGGATCAATCTACTGTTTTCTTTAACGCGAATTACGCTGGAATCCGTTAAGCCGATGTCAACCGCTCCGCCCGCTTCGGTAAGAATGATATCGGATTCATTCAAAAGATCGCCTTGGTGTAACTTGATTTCCACATCTCTCATTACGGAAGCCTTACCTTTTACAAAGACGACCGCCGCTTTCAGAGGAGTTCCTTGAACAATTTCCGGTTCAACTTTCGGATTTCTTAGGCTAAACCAAGCTCCTCCAATCGTAAGTAATAATACGGCCGCTGCCGCCAGCCATGCAGTTTTTGGAAAATGCAGAATTTTAGTATCAGTCGGAACACTCATTATTTTGTCCTCCACGATGAAGCGGGGCTTCATTCCGACCCAGTTCGGATCGAATGCCGGGAGTTGAGATACAGAGTCCTTTTCTCTAAGGAGCCGCGCGTATCCTTCAAATTCGGGAGTATTTATTTTGTTTTCCATATTCATGCTTCCCGGGTCTGCAATTCAAGCCGTCCCGCTTCCTGTTTGTTAAACAAACTATAGGAGTCAATTTGACCTTTTTTTTTCCATTTCTGAAATTTTTTTATCACCAGTAGTCCGAATTGATTCTTTTTCAAAATATAAGACGGTAGGAAATAATACCTTATATATAGTTTCCCGGTTGAAAACCTATTTTTTTGCCTTCTTGGGCAAGCGCCTTCTCTGCTCTTTCGATCAACCTCGAAACACCGGAGATACTCATTCCGAGAATTTTAGAAATTTCATCCAGTTTCAGGTCCTGCTGATACCGTAGCAACAGGGCCTCTTTGTATTCCGGGGAAATGGCTTCCAAAAGGGAATCCATAGTACTTTTAACATCCGATTGGTCGAATTTTTCCATTACGGACGATTCCGGACTTGGGGATTTGGACGCAAAATTATTACCGGTATCTTCGCCGACTAAGGAGACATTTCTTTGATAATAGGATTTTGCGTGGTTAATAATTAAATTCCGCGCGATTCTAAAGAGAATCATCCTACAAGAAGTAGGATCGGGAAGATCCTTATTTTCATAATATCGAAAAAAGTTTAGAAACGAATCGTGCAGGATGTCTTGTGCAGAATTTTCGTCGTAGAACGATTTTTTTATATAATGAAATAAATCATCTTTGTTGTGGTTGTAGAGCTTTTCTAACTCGGGTGTGTGTGCCACAGTAATGAGGATCGCCGATTCCTACTTGTTTTTTCAAGCAAAAAGATAATTTCTTGTAGAAAAGATGAATCATAAAATTTCATGATTAGGAATCGGAATTATAATTATATGTCTCGAATATCTAAAATCGTAGCCTCTTCGGGAGTTTTATTTCTTGTTTTTACGATTTCACTCCCTCTGGCAGCCAGTACAATCACTCTGAAAAACGGTAAAACCCTTCAGGGTAAGATCGTAAATCAATCGAGAACCGAAGTTCAGATCGAAGTGAACGGAAAAGTGCAAACGATTCCTAAAACGGAAATTTCCGAAATCAATCTGAAAGATCCTAAAAAAGAAGAAACGAAGAAAGTTATAACTAAGCAAGAAACAAAAACGGAAGAAACGCCGACACCTTCCACTTGGAAAGAAACGAAGTGGACCATTACGGCGAGATCCGCCGTTCTCCCAGGCTGGGGACAATGGAAAGTCGGTCAAAAGAAATGGGCCGCGATCAGCTTAGTGCTGTTTGCCGGAGCCGCTCTTTATGCCAATAATGCAAGAGAAAAGGCCGCTACGGAAGAAAACGTATATAAAACGAATTCCATTGCAATCACGGCGCTTACGTTCTCGGATCCGAACTTAAATCCGGTAACTTCGGACGAAACCGTTCGAACGACTGCACTGGTTACGAGAGTCTTAACCACTGCGGCGGCAACGAATCCTTATTTCAGCAATTACGACCGCGCAACTTCCCAATATAACCAAGCACAATGGCTATTAGGTGCAATTTATGGCTTACAGCTGATTCACACGTTCCTGTTTGCAAGGGATTACGAAAAAATGCAGGCCGCGCTTTCCGATCCGAATCCCGAAGGCTGGAAATTTACCGCTTCGGTCATAAAGAGCCCGGTCAACGGTTTGACGGAAATCACACCGTCAGCCGTTTATACCGTAAAATTCTAAGATTCTTTTAAAACTTCTTTGCAATAGGGGCGGAATTTCGTTTTCAGAAAATCCGCATCGTTGCAATCGTTTAACCTATGTTACTCGAAAAGCGGCGCTTCTCAAACCGCCGCGTATTTATCCAGATTCGCGATGTGTGCTTTCCGCCTTCGATCAAGCCGTATTTTCGATTCATTCTTTCCGGTTCTCTTTGCAAGAAAAAATCCTTTCCATCGTTCGAATCGTGCCCTCCCCCGTTTCCTCGAAGATGACCTTGTTCCCTTCGAGGATCGTTTCTGCTTCATAGGAAGAACTTTCGCTTCTTGTAATACGTTTAAGTGCCGTGATATCGCGGGCGGATTCATCTTGAAGTTCTGGCTGATCGCGGTCGAAGTAAGTTCTCCGTTCTTGGCGATTCATTTCACGATTACCCTTCTTGTATCCTCCGCAAGAGGGGCAAATGCGTTCATACATGCGCCTTAAACCGTATTCTTATTGAGTAAATACTTAATTAAGAATAACGAAAATTCCCTTACATTTTTCGGCGGGCATTTCCGTTTTGCTTCGTTAAGGAAATATTGAATCGGACATCATAAACAGACCGAGTTCAGAATCGGTTGAAAGGAATGGAATCGCAGAATCCATTCTACGTTCGATAGAGGTTACTGAGGGTCAGAAATCACGATTCGCATGAAAGTCAATAAATCTTGCGACCGACTAGAACGCTGGCAGATTTTACTGACGGATACAGATCAAGCGCGCGGGCGTAGAGCAACTGAAATAATAACTTGCGATCGCTGACGAACTCGTTGAGTTCGTTACCCCGTTGTAACCGAAACCGGTAGCACCGTCCGTATACGTCGTACAAGTATAAGAACCGCCCACCGGATCGAAAGAAGCACTCCCGATTCCTGTCCAAAAACTCAACGCGGAAGCATCGCTGCTATGATTGATGCTCGAGTTCAATGGAAACGTAAAGATCGCGCTTCCCGTTCCGATTCCGTTGCTGGTCCCGGTCGCAATGTAATCACCTTCCGGTGCGGAAGCGCTGTACGAAAAATAACGAACTCCGACCTTTAACGGCCAATCGGTTTCCAATACACCGCCGGACTTAGTCGGGTTTCGAACCGTATCGATAGCCAACAAAGCTTTGTATTCCGAGGCAGCTCCCGGTAAAGCGGAAGGTTTCTCCGCCTGGCACTTTGCGTCGGCTCCTGCAACACCGCCTAAGTTCCCGGTAAATCCCGGTCCGGTTACGCCCGGTGTGGAAGAATTGCTGGCAAGAAAAATGCAGCGATCTCGATCCGTCACGTTGAACTTCAACGCATACACTTTCGAATCGGAAACACGGGTTGCATTAAGCGTCATCGTATCGTCCAAACAATCATTATCAATTGCGGTGATCGTAACGTTCGCGGTATTCGAACCGGAATACGTAAAAGTCGCGGGAGAAATCGTGGGGCCGCCGGCTGTGTCCGCCCAGGCGAAATTAAACTGCTCTATCGAAGCCGCCCTCGTTTTTAACGTAAGCGTAACCGACGTGGACTGTCCTTCGCTCAGTGTTGGAAATTTGGTGGAGTCGAATGGGCTGTCGTCTACGGGAAGAATTGCGGGAAGAATATTTGCGATCAATCCCACCCCGCCTTTGGAGAGGTCCATTTCGATTTTCTCCGCTTGGCTGCAGGAAAAAAGGATGAAAACTAAAAAACCAAAATATTTAATCCGAACGAACGACATGTCTTTGCAACCTTTCTATTTGAGAGAATTCTTCCGAAATTCTCCCGTCCTCTTTACAGAGTGTAGAATCAATCTATCTTAGAAAGTTTGAATTGAAAACAGAATTTTCGCCCGACTAACAAAATTTAAATCAAAGTCGTATTAAAATCTGCCATATTAAACGGAAATTTTTTCTTTCCCTTTGACCTTCGAAATTTCTTTTCGAAAATTTTCATACGGATCTTCGTTTGCACTTTCGGAAGAGGCGCCTTTACCGGCCTTGCCGGACGTCGCTCCCGGATCCGGTTTGGAAGCGAACCAAGAATCCAAATACTTCAAAGCTCTGGAAATTTTTTCGTTTTGAAATTCCTCGTCTTTGTTTCTGAGTTTGAATTCTAAGTTCTTCTTTTTTTCGGACAAGACTTTATGGATTTCTTTCGCACGAGCGCGAAACGCTTCGTCATCCGGATACATCACGATCGAATCGTTCTTATCTCCGGCCGGATCGGAAAGCAGTACGAACTTTTCTCGATCGACGATTTGATGAACCACATCGGAAGAAGTTCCGGGAACTTCAAAGAGAACGTCCTTTAACAAAGGGGGAATCATCTTTTGAAAATAATATTGATTCAACGCATCGGATACTTTCGATTTTTGTTCGAGCGCTTTGATTCTTTCTTCTTCTTTTAATTTTTCCTGAATCTTACTTTGTTCCGACTTCAAAACGGCTTCGCGGTTTTTGGATCGCAAAAAGGATTGTTCGGATCGGATCTTTTCCTTTGCCGATTGAAAGAACATATCCTGTAGCAGTTTTCCGATTCCAAAAAAATCCAGAATCGCGAAATACCACGGAAAGTATTCCACGTATCCTTTCCGAAGAACCTTTCCGTAACTTTTAACGAATTCTCCGTCTTTGAATACGGCCCGCAGCGCGTCTTCGTTGAGTTCGATCAAGTTTCGAATGCTTAGCACTTTCCATGCTTCGACCGAAGCGACGGTTGCCAATGACTTGATGACGGACTTAACCGTTTCGACGTCGATCCTCATAAAAGAATGCATCGTCACGCCTTTCGTTTCCCATGCGGAATACGCAAGATGCATGTCTTCGGTAAAAAGTTTTTTCAACTCTGCGGGAAAGGTTCTGAATTCTTCATCGGGAATGAATAATACGAGTTTATCCCATCGTCCTGTTTGTTTAGCGAGATGATCGCTCATTTCGTGAAACCGATTTCGAATCTGTTCGTGATACGAAAGTCCGAGAGAATTTTCGATTTCATCCCCGAGACTTCGAATCAATTCCACTCCCATCAACTTGCGTTTTTGTTTTCTCTCGGGATCGGAATCGACGACCTTTTCGATCGCTTCGGCCCTCTTTCTTCCGAAAGAAGTCGTAGGCGTCGCCGACGGATCGTTTGCATGAAGCCGTTCCTCGTGCGAAATCGTATTGAACGCGTCCGATAAAGCCCACTTGTATTTCGGAAATATCTTCTTAAAATGAAACTCATCCACGAGTTCGAATAAGCTCTGAAGTTCTTTGGACTTTACCGTAAGATATCCGAACTCCGGTATTTCCCGGATTCTTCCCTTCTTGATCAATCCGTCCGTGATTTCGAACAACATGTCTTTTACGTAATCCGAATTTAACGGAATGCTAATATACGGAGGTTTGAAAAAATTTTCCGGATTGAAGAAGAGTTTTAACTTCGATGGATTCTCCCCTTTAAAATCCGCCTCTAAATCCTCCCATAAAACTTCCTTTCCGAGAACGGGTCTGCTTTCCAAATAGGAAAGAATCGAGTTGATCGAAAGATCGATGAGAGAAAGATAAATGCGCGTGAGATCTCCGAGTTCCGCGTCGGGATACGCAACGTAACAAGGTTTGAGTTTTAATTCGGAAGTTGCGGGATCGATATAGAAATACGCGAACTGAAGAGCGACTCCGTCTTCCAGAAGACGTTTGATATGAAAGACGACTTCGGCGGTGGTAAGTTCCGCGGCTTCGGGAACTCTGGACTCCACTTGGAATAAGTTTTGAGACTTCGCGTTTTTGTGATTCGTCTGCGAAACTACCGCCTTATAAACGGAGTGCGTAAGCCTATCGTTCAGATAGTAACTTACTACTTCGTTGATCTTTTTAACTTTTAAAAAGTTTGGCTGCGTTTGGTTTCCACCCAACGCTGGATTTAAGGCCGGCTTACTCATCGCCTCTCCACTGTTAGACTATCTAGATAATTTTCAGATTTTTCGGAAGGCTTTTCGTTTAATGGTAACTTCAGTTTTTTCATCGGATCTGCGAAAGGAAAGCAAATTTCCAAGTTTTTTTCAGATTTGATTCTCTTGACTTCTCGCATAGGCGACTGGTTCCATGAATCTAACATGAAGCTCACCAAGAAATATACCTTTCGGTCTAGAAAGGCATTGCTCGTTATATTAGACGGTGTCGGATATTCACCGAAAGGCCCCGAATTCGGAAACGCAATCGCAGGCGCAAAACTTCCTTTTTTAAATCAGGTCTGGAATCAATCCCCCACTCTTCACATTCAAGCACACGGAAAAGCGGTCGGCATGCCATCCGACGAAGATATGGGAAATTCCGAAGTCGGTCACAACGTTTTAGGCTCCGGAAGAATCTTCGACCAAGGCGCTAAATTAGTTTCGAACTCGATCGCAAGTCAAGAAATCTTTCAAGGACAAGCTTGGAAAGAAGTGATTGAAAACGCGAAAAAGAAAAATTCCACCTTACATCTGTTAGGTCTTTTTTCGGACGGAAACGTTCACGCTCACATCGATCACACGAAAGCACTGATTTCCAGAGCGATCGAAGAAAAAGTTCCCAAGATCCGTCTTCATATCCTTTTGGATGGAAGAGACGTTCCCGAAAAATCCGCATTAGATTATTTGAATCCTTTCGAAACTTGGCTCGATTCCATGCGAAAAAACGGAGCGGATATTCGCATCGCTTCCGGCGGCGGAAGAATGACCATCACGATGGATCGTTACGAAGCGGATTGGTCCATGGTCGAAAGAGGCTGGAAAATCCACGTTAAAGGAGAAGGCAGAAAATTCTCCTCCGCAAAAGAAGCGATCGAAACGTTTCGGGAAGAAGATCCGAAAGTGATCGATCAATATCTTCCTTCTTTCGTAATCGCGGAGAACGGAAATCCGGTCGGACCGATCGTCGACGGGGACTCCGTTGTCTTTACGAACTTCCGCGGAGACAGAGCGATCGAAATTTCTTTGGCGTTTACCGAAAAGAATTTCAACAAGTTCGATCGGGGTTCTCTTCCGGATATCGTCTATGCAGGCATTATGCAGTACGACGGGGACTTGAAACTTCCGGAACGATTTTTGGTCGCTCCTCCCGCGATCGATCGAACCCTCGGAGAATACATGGCCAACAGCGGAGTCGCTCAGTACGCGTTATCCGAAACGCAAAAATACGGCCACGTTACTTATTTCTGGAACGGAAACAAAAGCGGCTACTTCGATCAAACTTCGGAAGAATACAAAGAGATTCAATCCGACGTGATTCCTTTCGATCAAAGCCCGGAGATGAAGGCGCTTCTGATCACGGAGGCTCTCGAAAAAGCCCTTACCGAAAACAAACAGGATTTCTATCGGGTGAATTATGCAAACGGTGATATGGTCGGCCACACGGGGAATTTTCCCGCCACGATTCAAGCGATGGAATTTCTGGACGGCTGCGTGGAGCGACTTTGGAAAGTATGCGAAAAACAGAATATTGTTCTATTGATCACCGCCGATCACGGTAACGCGGACGAGATGTATCAGCTGGATAAGAAAGGAAACGTGGAAAAGGATACGAAGGGAAATCCGGTTCCGAAAACGAGTCATACTCTGAATTCCGTTCCGTTCTCCATTTTGGATCCGGAAAAGAAAATCCGTTTGAATGCGGGTGTTTCCAATCCCGGTTTAGCGAACGTCGCGGCCACCATTTTGGACGTGATGGGTTACGAAACTCCGGAAGGTTACCATTCTTCCCTGATTCAAAATTAATCCGAAGCAGTTTGTTTCTGCGCGGCTCCTTAAGAAAATCTTTCTTAGGGAAGATCGCGCAGTTTGGAAAACGAAATCGAACAGAAGATCGCGGAAATCAAAATAAAAATCCCCGAAAATCCTAAAGACCAAGATTGTCCGTAAAGATCGGCGAGTCTCCCGGTCAACAAACCGGCGAGCGCCGGAGTCGTCTGAAAGATCAAACTGTAAAAACTCATCACCCGTCCGCGAACACCGTCCGGAGTGATCAACTGAAGCGTAGAAGGAATCAACGCACTGAGAAGTCCTCCCAAAATTCCCGTAGTCAATAGAAGCGCCGCGGATAGAAACGCGTTTGGAGAATTAGCGATCGCTAATGCGATGATTCCCGTAAGAAAAGTCGCGCCTAACATCACATAGCCGCGATGAAAACGGTCGTGCAGAAGTCTCGCTCCGATTCCGCCGATAAACAAACCGAGTCCCAGGGTTCCCATATACAACCCTCTTTCCTGTTCGTTTAACAATAATATGTTTTTTGCGAATTGGGGAAGAACCACCTGAAGCGGTCCCACCATAAAGATCGCGAACGCAGTCAGAATCAAAAGTTCCACGGAGACTTTTTCTGATTTTAAAAAGAGAAGTCCGGTCTTCAGTCCTTCCCAGATCGTTTCTTTTTCGACGGAAACCGTTTCCCGAATTTTTACCAGGATTAAAAACAAATATCCGAACAGATACAAAGCGGCAATCGTATAAAACAGAATATCCCAATCCTGCTTTTGTTTGATCAGCCCTACGATCATCGGAGCCAATCCGAATCCTACGATGATCAGAATGTTCAACATCATCGTGGCCTTTCCCGTGTCTTTCGCATCGACTAAGTTTCCGAGTAACGTCAATCGACCAGGAATCATAAACGTCAGCGCAAGTCCGTTGTATGCGGCAAGAAGAATTAAAATCCAACGAAGATCATAGTTCATTCTTCCCGTTGCGATCAAAATTCCTATAATCAATGCGGAGAGAATGTAATTCGTCTGAAAGAGATAAAGAATCTTCAAACGCGAATATCGATCAAGGATCGCTCCCACAAAAAAACTGAACAAGATCGTGGGCAGTACGTTCGCAAAAAAGATCGAACCCGCAAACGTCTGCGATCCGGTGATGTCCAACGAGTATATGATCAAAGAATAATTGAGCATATTCCCCGCGAGCAAGGTTACTCCGGTATTCGCATAAAAGAATAGAAGACTCTTTTTGGAAAACGTTCCGTTTTCTTTTTGTATTTGCGTAGATTCGGATTTGTTCATATTCGATTCCGATCGATCACGGATCGATTTAGGATTTTCGTCCTTCGACCCATTCTTCGTCGTAATCCTGTTTTTCGAAAGTGGTTCTCGCCTTCAAGTTACGCGTACCCTTGTATCTTCTTTCTTCTGAATGGGAAGACCACCACTGATCCGCTTTTTCGGAAAACTTCTCCCTTCTTAAATCCATGTGAGGATGCGATTGAAAGTATTCGCTGATGAGTTTCGCTTTTTTGTTTCCCGACTCGGGAGAATATTTTTCCAATCTAAGAAATGCAAGTCCAACTCCGTTCGGATCATACATCGTATTTAAGATCAAATCGAACGCGTATTCGTCCGCTTCGTCTTCCTGCGTTTTGTTGTATGCGTGTCTCGTCATCAATTGAAACGCGAAGTCCGCAAGCTTCCCCAATGTTTCCGTTCCGATCTTTGCGGCCAGCAGTTCGAAACGAACTCCGTCCATACAATGCGATTTTTCGATATGCCCTACTTCGTGAGCGAGAACGGCAACCAATTCGTGTTCGGATTTGAGAGTCGTCATCAAACCTCTCGTAACGAAGATCACTCCTCCGGGCAGCGCGAACGCGTTCGGAGATTCCTCTTCCATCACGTAAACCGTGTAATCGAACGGCTTCTGTTTATACACAGTAAGAGTTCCGATCAACTGATTTAGATAAACGTAATCTTTGTCGTTCGGATTCTGCATTTCCGAAAATCGTTCCCGGATCGCGTCGCCGTATTCCTTTTCGTCGATAGAATCGACGGACAGAACTTTCGTTAGCGCCCGATTCATCGTTCGAATCGGCTTGCCGAGAATCTGGTAAAAGGGAGCTAACGTGGAGTTTCGTTCGGTCTGAATCTGCTCTTTGTATAATAAGAACATAAGAACGCTTCCAAAACCCAATATTCCTATAAAAAAAATCAGTCGTTTCATTTAAAACCGATCCCGGTATTTGTTGTAAATCGTATTCATTAAAAGCAATATACTTCCCACTCCCAAGAACACGACCGCTTTGAGAATCGTGCCGGAAGAAGAAAGGTCGTGAAAGATCAATCTTCCCACGCAGAACAACAAAAGCCCCAAGGAAAGATAACGGAACCAAGATTCTTTCAAGAACAATCCGAGCAGGAAGATCAAGAACGCGAGAGTGGACCAAAGCAAAGTCAGGACCGCACTTGAAAAGGACCAATAGAGGAAGAGAAAAATCCCTATAAAAAAAGGATAATATACCACGCCGTTGAGATAGGTTCCGGTCTTGTCCGCGATTCCTTTTAAAAAACCGAGACCGAGAGGAAATTCTATATTCTCCTTTCCGTATCCTCGATAGGCGCGAAACACGAATAAGAATAAAAGAAGAATGGTGAGAACTCCCGGAATCCATTTCGCCTGCATCCAATGTGCGACCGGATTGTCTTCGGTCGACACGATAAAGGTCAGATAAAAGCAGGCAAACAGATGGAATAGAATTCCATACCATCGAAATCTCGAAAGACTTTCCTGTTTTCGAATTCCGATTTCCAAAACTCCGAGCGCCGCGATCGCAAACGCGACGCTGATCCACGATTCGTTTACGATGGAATAGGAGATCAAACCCAGAAAGAAAAGACAACCTTCGCTTAACAACGGATATACGATTTTCCAAAAACGGACGCTTTCGGTTTCTCTAATATCGGAAGTCGCCCAATAAATCCAAACGGAAATCCCGAGAATTGCGGTCCAATTGGAAGCCGACAAGAATCCCAGATACATATAGGAGGACTGTAAATCGACATATACGTAATGAACGGCGAACGCGATCAAGCCCAGCCAGGAAGCTCGTTTGAGAAAGTCGGAAAGGATCGCAATCGAAAGAGAATCCTTCTTTCTTCCGAAAAATTGCCCGAGTTCCAAAAACGAAATCGACAACAAAGCCCAAGCCGGTCCGACGATGAGATTGGAGATCGGATTCAAAACATCCTTCGTATAAATATATACGCTCAGAACGATTCCGAAAACTCCGAGATAGCCGGGCAACGCGTTGTAATACTTTTGAAAGAATCGCAGCGGCGCTTTCCAAATTCCGGTCCAACCGATAAACGAAGTTTCCAATCCTTCCAAACTGATTCTCGGAAAAATGAAAAACACGGAACTCAGTTGAACGAAAACGGACGCGATCTGAAACCCTCTTTCCTTCCAGGGAAACTCGTTTTGATTCGCGAAGACGGTGGATTCTCCGCCTAAGAAAATTTCCAAGTTCGTCCAGATGAAAAAGAAATAAACGTACAGCGCGAATCGTTCGGTCTTGAGCGTTTTCCGTTTCGATAAAAAGAAAATGACCCAAGTCAGAACCGCCATCGCGAACGAAAGAATTCTTCCGGGTGTTTCGGTATAAATTCCGATGACAACGATAGAAATCAAAAGTTCCCAAAACAAAGGCTGCGCGGACCGCAGCCAACCGAGGGAAGAGAATTCTTCCTCTGGAAAAAGAATCCAATATAAGAACAAAGAGGCCGCGAGCATCTCGATCCAAAAACGCGCGGGAATCCCGAAAAGAACGGAGGCGGATTGAAACTCCACGACAAAATGTCGCAATAAAAAGATTCCCGTTAATACGAAGGACAAAACGTAAAAAGAAGAGAAAAGTTTTCCTCCTTCGGCGGAATCCGCGTTCTCCCGTTTCCGAATCCATCTGCCCAGTTCCAAATAAAGAAGCGAAAGAAGAATCGCAAACGGTCCGAATAAAAGCGAACCTTTCAGATTCAGATAATAATAAAACGTGAATACGAGGTGCGCCGTAAAACCGAAAGTTCCCGGCCAATAAAGCGGTTTTTGTCCGCTTAAAACATTAGAATTCTTTAAATAAACCAAAAACGGCAGCAGCCACGGAAGCGACAAGGTAAGAATCCGTTCGTGGTTTTCAAACGTTCCAAAAGCGATCGATTTCCACAAACTCAAGCTAACGAGAGGCGCAAGCAGAAAGATCGTAAAAGAAAGTCTCGTTGAGGACAATTTTTGTCTTAAAACCAGGATTGCGCTTAACAAAATCGAAGGAATCCAAATTCCGTAGGTCTCGTTCGAAAAGAACAAATAGAATGAAAACAAACCCGATCCGGCAAGAACGCTCATAAACGTGATGAGCAAAGAGGTCAGAGATAATTCTTCCTTTAGGATCGGGAATCGTTTTTCCAAAATGCCGATAAAGCCGACTAACGCTAGTATTAGAACACCGTAACCTATCTGAGAAACCAGCGCGGACGAAACCGCAACACCCGGAGTTTCCGATTGAAAAAATTGACGATAGGAAAAGACGATCAGAGTTCCGAATACGATCGTCGTAAGGGAAAGCGAAACCCTTTCCAAAAAGCGGCTTTCTTCCCGAAAACAAATCCAGGAAAAGATCAAAATCTCGAGAGATAAGATCGCGAGAATCGCAAGCGGGTCCAAACTCCAAAGCCGCAGCGAAAAAATTCCAAATATAATCAGGGATTGAGAAACCAGTCGATCCGTAAGAAACAACCAGGAAATTTCTTTTCGTTTTGCGGCCTTGGATAAGAACCAAACGATTCCTGCGGCGACAAACAGTATGAACGTGCTGATCTTCGTTTTTTGCGAATAATGAATCAGGCTGATTCCCAGATACGACCAATTGAGAAGATGACTTGCGAGAGGAAAGAGTTCGAATTCTTTTTTGCCGTACAGAGTTTCCCGGTAATGAACGAGAAGCGCGCCGCAAAATACAGGAAGGATGCAAAGAATCGGAAAAACGACTTCGACACCGACCGGTTTTGCCTGCGAAAAAATCTGATAATGCCAATGAAGATGGGCCGCAAAAAATCCGGTGCTTACCACCAAAAGATGAATTTGTCTTCGTTCCCTGTAATTCCAGATCACGCCCGGCAAACAGATCAACGCAATTACGCCTAACGTAAAACCGGAAGACTGCGGGATCGACACCGCCACCAAACCCAAAATCGTATGCAAAGAAGCGAATGTTTCGTTTTTAGACCGATAACCCGCGTAAAGATTTACGATCAATCCTGCGCTCAAAACCGCGAGAGCCGCGTATGAATTTTCCAGCCATTTCAACGCATCGATGGAACCGCTTCCCAAAGAAACGAAAAGCAATACGGCCGCCGCGCTGCTTCGAAGCGCAAGCGATACGTTTTTGAATTCCGGTTTTCTTCCGAGCCAAAACGCAAGGACCGCAAGAACAAAAGAAAATCCGAATATAAGAAGACAACGATAGATTGCGGAAAGAATAAAGAGCGCATAAATTCCGAGGAATCCGATTCCCGCAACGAGAATAACCGCTCCCAAAATTCCGGTCCAGTTTTCCGAAAGAGGTTTTTCGACCTTCTTCCATAGCTGAACCAAAAATCCGGGTTCCTTAGGAACCTGCGGTTCGATCTTTTCCGGCGTCGGAGCCGGCGTAACCGGCATTCGTTTTTCTTTGGATTCGCCGGATGTCGTTTTAGCAAGAACCGGAGTTTTGGCTTCGGTCCGCACTTCGATTTTGTCCGTTTTCTTTTCTTGTTTGGAAACGGAAGGAGCGGAGGAAGGCAGAGGCGCATCCGTAATCGGTACGACCGGCTTTTCATCCGCAAGAGGACGTTTTACTTCCTTAGGTTTATCCTTGGAAAGCATCGATTCCAAAGAACGAATCCGCTCTTTGAGTTCTTCGATTTCCGTTTTTAATCCTTTGGATTGAAAGAAAGTGTATAAGCTAAATAAGAATAAAACGAAGATTAAGAATACTTCCAAATGATCGACTCCCCGATCGATACTTCGGATAAATCCTTTTTAGTCAAATCAATCCGAGATCAAAAATTTATTTCGAAAGAATCCGATTTCTAAAAAGGAAGAAGCGCCTTCATAGGAATGGTTGCGTTCGGCAGCCACATCAGAATTCCGATTCCGAAAATCAACAACAGCAGAACCAGTTTTTTCCTGGAAACGGGGGTTCCGCTCGACTTTTCGGTTCGAACATACCAGAAGATACAACCGAGACTGAATAATAATTCGATCAAAATCGCGACGTGCGGAAAATAATAATACGAATTCAACGAAACGACGAGAGAATCCGGACTCAACAGCTGATGTTCGAAACCCACGATCAAATCGCATAACACGTGCAATACGGTCAAGAAGCCGCACCAGGCCGAAAACGAAACGTCCTTATAGATCGCGTAGATCACCGCCGTAACGACTCCTCCCTGAATAAAGGCGGGAATCAAATTGTGACTATAGGTCATATGAACCTGGAGATTCTGAAACGTCGCTTCGAATAAAGAGGACGGGAAAGCGGGTTCGACTCCGATGAACGCGAGAAAAAGCCAAAAGAACTCCGGAACGTTGGCGCATAAAAGAAGAATCCAGAACGGATATCGTTTGAACTTGGAATAAGGAATCAGTGCGGATGCGTAATGACCTAAAATCATAATTCTTTTTTTGTTACCACGTAATGAATGAGATACATTCCTAAAAGATAGAAAAACACGAGCGTGATCAATAAGGATGACATAACTTAGCCTTGGTATTGGTTTCGAATTCGGGGGATTGTCAACAAATAATTACGATCGATTCTTTCTAAATCTTAATCAGGAAGTCGTAGCCGATTTCGATTTCCTCTTTCGCTTTGATGAACAAAAGAGAAGGCTTTTCGAGTTTAAAATCCGAAAAAGTTACGTTTACCTTACCGAAAACGCGAATCTGTCCCGGTTCCTTTTGTTCCACTTTACCGCTAGATTCAAAGTCGCGCGTCAATCCGTGGATCGTCAATTTTCCGCGAATCGAATATGAATCTCCGGAAGGCGTCACGGATTCGATCAGTGCGACGATCTCGGGAGTATCAGGATATCCTAATATTTCCATGATATGAGAATCCCTGCTTTCGTCTCCAGAATGAATTTTTAAAATAGGGATCCTAATCGCAAAGGGAGAATTGAGTTTGTATCCCGTCCCCGAACTTTGAATGTTCGGTGAATCCGAATTCACTTCCTTGCAGATCCCATGCACTTCTTTCATAGGATGAATCGCCAGAAAGGTGATTTCCTTTTTGAGAATTTCGGAAGCGAACGTTTGAGAAACGAATAGAAGCGAAACTAAGAAAACGATTTGCCGAATTTTTTTCATCTGTTTTTGAATCCTTAAAACGTGATTACGAGTAAAGACAACGAGAAGGCTCCGAACCCTGCCCATCCTACTTGCTGCATATCTCTTGCGGCTTCGGGTCCTTGTTTTTCGATTTTTTCTCCCAAGGAAGGGAGAATCAACATAGCGGCCAAGTGAAACGGAATCAACGCCTTATGCGCGAAGATCGGACTATAGATATTCACGTCCGAATCATCGGAATCGACGACCCGTTTGGGGGCGAAAAACGCAAGACCTGCGGTCAACAGATACATTCCAAAAGTGGAATATGCTAATTGTTTGTGGAAGTCCCCGGAATTTTTCGCGTACCATTCTTCCTGGGATTTTAATGCGAAGTAGAGCGGAAAGTTATTGGCGGGATCTTTTAACAGGAAATACGTTGCGGCGATGCTGTTTTGATTCAACCCTTGCGCCAAGGCGACCGCGTAAACAGGATCATTGTTTGCGTATTCGGGATGCCCAAGAAGCAATACTTTCGCATATTGATCCGAGGTTCGATACAAACTGTCCTTCGCCTTTTCTCCTTCCAAGTTAGTCGCCAACCAAAGACCCAGCGTGATAAATCCGGAAAGTTGGTGATATTCCAGCATTCTTCTGCGCGTGGAAAGATCGTTCCTGCTTATTTGCGGTTCCGTGTTTTGCAGAGCTTTCACTGCGGGCGCTACCGGCTGCGCGCTCAACTCGCTTATTAAAACGCTTCCGATAAAAACGTTCGATATTAGGAGAACACAAATCCATTTTCGAATCATGATACGATCCTCTTTCACATTCGCGATTCGGGAAAGTATAAGCGAAACATTCACATTTACAACAAGAATCCGATTATTTCATACGCTTCATTGCGATCATCGCGATGTCGTCCGAAAGTTCGGAAAAGCCCGCGCTTCCGATGCTTTTACCGGTGTAGCCGTCCAAATCATTTACGATGGATTGGATTACTTGAGTAGGCGATTGATGCGCGTTTACTACGAGCAGCTGAAACAATCTTTCTTTACCGTACATTTTGTTTTGAGGATTGCGCGCTTCGTCCAAGCCGTCCGTGTACTGAAAGAAAAGATCGCCCGGATCCATCTGAAACGATTTCGGTTCGATCGTGGTTTCAAAAAAAGAATTCTCATCCATTCCGATCGGCAATCCCCCGCCCGGAAGTTCCCTGAGTTTTTTTTCGGACGCATCGTATAACAGAGGTTTGACGTGCCCCGCGGATGCATATCTCATCTTCGCGGTGGTCCGATCGTAGATCGCGATAAAGAAAGTAACGAAGATATGATCGGGCGTATCGGAATACAGATATTCGTTCAGCTCGAGAAGAATTTTTCGGAGGTCCCGTTCCCCTTTACGAAGAATCGAACGCACCTGCGCGCGGAACAAGGACATTACGATCGCGGGTCCGACTCCGTGATTGGAAACGTCTCCCACACAAAGAGCGACTTCGTTTTTACTCAATTCGATAAAATCGTAGTAATCGCCGCCGACTCCGGCCATCGCTTTGTAGAACGCACCGAATTCCGCCGCGTCTCCTAAATTGCTCGGAAGTTTTTCGGGTAAAAGACGTTTTTGAATTTCTTCGGCGGCGAGAAGTTCTCCTTTCATCTCCTCTCGTTCCTTTAAACCGTGCGTCATCCGATTGAGCGATTCGCTCAAAATTCCGATCTCGTCATAACCCGCGGGAGGAAATTCCACATCCAGATTTCCCTTACCGACTTCTTCGGTTTGATGAATGATTTTTTTGATTCTTCTTGCGACCATCCAAGCGAGCAGATACGCGAGAATTACCGCAAAGGCGCCGATCAATGCCGTATAACGTAGAAGTTCCTCTCGGTTTTGACGGATCTTTCTCAAACCTTCCGTACGGTCCAAAAGAACCACGTTGTATCCAAGATGGTTTTTACGGAGAAGTTCGTAACCGAGACCTTTCGGATCCTCGCCGAGTTCGCTTAACAACGGAGTGGAATCGAGAACCCACATCCATTCTTCCGCTTCGCTTCTACTTCGGATTAAAATTCCCGAATCTAAAATCGGAAGTTTCGACTTAGGAAGTTCTGTTTCGGAAGTTCCCGCAAAGATCCATTCCCGCAGAAGATCCCATTTTTTACGCGCAAGTTTCCGTTCTTCTTCGTCTTTCCAATATCTTCTCATTAAATTGGAATCGGAACGATACGGGAGAAACGCGAATTCATCCAAGGCCGCGTCGCGCAAACCGCCGAAAGATTCGGGGGCCTGAAAAAGATTCAGATGAGTCCAGTCTTCTTTGTTTAAATCCATTCTTTCCAAAGATTCGCGGACCTCTTCGATCTTCGATTCGAGCGAACGGATCGTCTCTTGGATTTCTTCCGGTGAGATTTTTTGTTCGTCCGATTTTACGGGCATTACCGATTTCTTCTGCCAAAGGAGAAGTTCCTCGTGCAAGGATTTGGATCGAGCTGCAAGAGAATTCTTTTCTGACTTCCAATCCTCTTCCCATTTTTTACGATCCTTCTTATAAGGATTCAATTCTTCTAATTTAGAATCCCTTGCCTTCAGAACCTTACGGTATTGAATATAAAGGTTTTTGAACTCGGCGTCCGAAGCGGGTTTAGCGGTGCCGGTTTTTCTGAGTTCGGCGATTCTTCCCTTTAACTTTTGGGAAAGTTCACCCAAACTTGCGGAGAATTTCTTGTCCTCTTCGAGATATTCTTTCCAGGAATCGAGATGTTCCGAAATTTCGGAGGCGATGATTTTGGATCGTTCCGCCGTTCCGGGATTTCTGAAAACGGTTCGATACGAAACCTCGTATTGTCTTCCTCCGACTTCGTAGTTCTCGGATTCTGAATATTCGGAATTCGTTTTTAATACGTCCGAACTTTTGAACAAACCGGAGCGTCTTTCCTCGAATTCTTTCAACGCGAGAAGTTTTTTTCCCGTTCCCGAGGATTGAGGAAACAACAAACCGGTATCGAGGGTTTGTTTTCCGGAAGTATCGTATTCCAAAATCCGAACCTTATCCGGCAACAATCCGAGCGACGCGATCTTATCTTTGTAAGCTCCTTTAAAAAAGTTCTGCAGAGTTTTCGTAAGAGCTGTTTCGCCTAACTCCGATTTGGTTTCAAAATTCGGAATATCTTTGGTAAGGGCCTTGTTTTCCTGAACGCGCTTTTCCTTTTCCGTTGTTAGGGAATTTTTCTTTTTAAGATCGTCCGGTGCGGAGGCGATCTCTTCTTCAATCGCTTTAATTTCTTCGCCGATCTGTTCGATTCTTGCATTTGCCGATTCGGCGGAGATTCTGGCCGACGCGGTTTGTTTGGCGAGGTTTACGATCTTTTCATACAATTTGGGATCGATGGAAGCTCCGTTTTCCTTTCTCAATTCTCCCTTTACCTTGGTTTCGAAATCCCGGATTTCCTTTTCGGAAAGATAACGCGTAAAGTATGTGTCCACGGATTTGTGATAATAGTTGTATTTCACTTTCAATCCGATCGAAGCTCCGATGGATTTCAACGCGCCGAAAAGTCCTCCTTCTTTCTGAAGAACCTTTCTTTTGAATTTGCTGAGTTGTTGTTTTTTCTCCTTCACTCGAATTTTGAATTCTTCGATGAGGATCAGACTTCGGCTTAAATTTTCGAGATCGAGAACCGCGGAGTTCACGTATTCCAAAGGTGCTTTCAGCTCGGAATTCATCTTTTCTTCGAGAGCGGCTTGTTGTTGTCCGTAATAAATCGCGGACGTCAGAGCGAGAATCGACACGACCAATACCGCCGTGAAAAAGGAAAGTTTGGCTCGAATGCCGGGAAGGAACTTACGAAGAAGTCTGCTTCGGATCATTTTCTATCCTTGTATGAATGAGCGTGAGTCTGTTTCTTTCGGGACGTTTGAGACGTTTATAACGGACGGTCATGATTTTTTTCAACGATCTTAAACCGAATCCGCCGTCCGCTCCGGTTTCGAAAAGTTCCTTCCAAGTGTCGCTTTTTTTCAAAGTGGGATCGAAAGGAATTCCGTCGTCGGTGATGGTAAATCTCCAAGTGTCCCTGTTGCGTCTCATTTTGAGTTCCACGTTAGACGCCTTTTGATCGGGGAATCCGTGTTCGATCACGTTCGTAATCGCCTCGTCCACCGCAAACACGAGTCGACCTCGGATCAGATCTCCGCATTCATGCCCTAAAAAATTACGGACTACTTCCCGAATTTTGGAAAGCTCCGAAAGATCGTTCGGAAACGTATGCGTTACTTCCTTTTTCAGATTCATCTTACGCTGGGTTGGCGATTAAAACGCCGCCAATGCGTCCTTGACCGATTCGAAGATGCGAATCTTTTTCGTAAAATACATAAGGTCCATCGTATCTCGAACCTCTTTTTTGATGTTGGAGAATACGAGTTCTCCCGATTTTTCCTTTAAGAATTTCAGAATGGAGTTGAGAACCCCGATGCCCGCCGAAGCGATGTAAGAAACTCCGGAGAAGTCGCATACGATCTTTGTCGCGCCGTTTCCGATGGAGGATTCCAATTTCAGTTTCAAATCCGGCGCGGTTTTCGCGTCGATCTCCCCTTGAATTTGAAGAACCAAAAGATTTCCTTCCTTTTTTTCCTGAATCGTAAGTGTCGCCATTTATATTCCCTTCTTGATGTCTTTCATCATGTCTTTTTCCCGTATGATCGCGTAGAGTTTCCGTTCCAATCCGTCGATTTCGTAATAATATTTCGCGTTCGGATCGCCTTCGAAGATATGCGCGTATTTTCGAATTCCCTGAATCGCCTTTCTCGGATTTCCTTCGAGAATTCCCTTGGTAATGAGATAATAGAGTTCGATCGCGAGAGAATCCCGGAGATTCTCCTTAAACGAAACGTCCCGTTTCCCGAGAGCGCCGATCAGATTCTCCACCTCCTGAAGATTGTAATCCTCTGAATCGCTGAATTTTATAATATAAGAAGATAATAATTTTTTACACTTCGGAAGATCGTTCGACTTGGTCGCAACCAGAATCATGTTGTAAAGCCGATGAACCTCTGCGTCCAGATAAACCTTCTGACGATGCGTGTCGAGTTTCACCGGTTCCAAAACGTGTTTCAATTCTTCCGGAGAAAAATTCTTGATAGAGTCCTCGAACAGTTTTTCGCTTTTTGTACGATTGAGTTCCCGGAAATCCGCCAAAGGTTTTTCGATCACAGAAAAGAATTCGATCGCTTCTTTGCTTTCGGCGACCGCTTCCTGCTCCTGAATTTTTTCCAAAAAGAAAATACAACTGTCTCCTACCGCGGACAAATTCTCCCCAAGAGCGTGCGACACGAGGCGTTTGCAATTCAGACCGATCGTGTGAACATAGGCGGGATCAAGTGAATCGGCCTGAATCTTATCGATGATTTTTGCGGAGGTTTGCGCGGAATGCGACTTTTCCTTTTCCCAACCCGCGTATGTCAGCGGATCGATCAAATAGTTGCGAAAATTCTTTTTTCCGGATAAGGCGAGAAGCCGGATCGTTTTGATGAATTCTTGAGCGAGCGGCTGCGGGATGTTATTTCTCGGATTCGGCATTGCGGCTGTTTCGAAAGCGGAACGGGATTTTCCTTGATTCTCGCGCTGCCGTTAAGCGATAGAAGACGCGAAAGATGCCGACTGATTTAAGGCAGTTCCGCAAATTGTAAAGTAAAAAGAACGGAAAATTGTGAAATTCAAACGCCGAAGAAAGCAGACATATTTCCGATTCTCGATCGCGGATCGAAAATACGTCCTCTTCGCTTAACAGATCAGCTCGACCAAATATCAGATAGGTTCTTTGTATTTCAGACTGAACATGTCATTCTTCCTTTTTTTCTCTCGCGTCCAGTCTCCGGCGAACTCTGTGTCTCCAACGTCTTCCTCTTCCGCCGTATCCTCCTCTATGCCAACCGAATCCGGGTTTGATGAGAAGATGCGATAACACGAGAAGTCCGCAAGCCTGCCAGTAATCGATCGTCGTTAATCCGAAGATCGCGGGCATAAGCCAGTTCCAAAGCTGCCAAACCAAGGCTCCGATTCCGAAGACGATGATCGGTATAAATAGAAGTTTGCCCACGAAGTGGCCCCTTCTATGACAATGATGTTTTCGTTCCAGGTGCATGTTGAATTCTTCCTTTAAAAGTTTTCGAGGAATAATGTTTTCAGATCTTTGAGTCTTCGGTTTAAAAATTCTTTCGCGTACGTTTTGCGGGCGGACAACGTTCCTTCGGGAATTCCGGTCTCCGCGGAAAGTTCCTGAAACTTTTTTCCACGGAAAGAATTTTCCACGAACGCGAATTTTTGATCTGCGGGAAGTTCTTCGATCGCGAGTGCAAGCTCTTCCAGAAGAATCGATCGATAGAATTCCTTTTCGGGATTGGGTGCGGAATCGGGCAAAAAAGAATCCAATTCGAATTCTTCGCCTAACGCGGATTGACGATACTGAGCCGTCTTTCGTTTCCGATACCAATCTTTGATCTTGTTTCTCAAAACCGAATACGTATAAGCGATCACGTTTTCGATCTCCCCGGCCGCATTCATTTCGCCGAGAGCAAATACGAAAGATTCCTGAAGGATATCCTCCGCTTCGTCCGGATCGGCGACGCGATATCGGATCCATGCAAGAATCTTTCTTCTTTCCCTGCGGTAAAATTGTTCGAGTGAAGCCAAAGTTCTTTTTTATTCCTCGAAAATGAAGTCGTTTGAGCGGAAAAATCCCTGGATTTTTTTCAGAGACCTCCGCTTTTTTTCTTCGGATTAAAAATAAGACCAAAAACGCGACCCATAGGAAGCGTTTTATTGAGTTAACGCAACCTATCAGAGAACGTTCTACTTTTAAGAAAAGACGAGATCCGATTCTAAACGCGACCTATCGAAAAACCCATAGAACGCGCAGTTATCGAAAAAAGAGAAAAGATACCGATTCAAAGAATCGGCATCTCGGCGAGACCTTGACGAACACTGAGCAGCGGAGAATAACCTAAATCCTTTTTCGCGTTGTCGATTTTGATCGTACAATCACGGGACATGATGCTCGCACTGAATCGAGTCAAAGGGGGTTCGTTTTTGATTCCGAAAAGTTTCCAAACCGCTTCGATGATTCTCGCTAAAAACCGCGCGAGCCAACCCGGAACGGAACGATTCGGAGCTACGACTTTCTGCGTAAGCAGAAGCGATCCGAGAAAATTACGAAAATTGAATACTTCGTCGTCTGTGACGAAATACGCTTTGCCGCCTTGTCCTTTCGTCAGAGCGAGTTCGATCGCGTGAACCAAGTTGTAAATATGAGTCGTGTTGGTAAGGGCCTTTCCCCCGTCGATCCAAGAAAAATTTCCTTCGGCGATCATCTTTAAAAGAACGGGAAGAACGGTTTTATCACCCGGTCCCCAAATCAAACGCGGACGGATCGAAAGCGTCTGCATTTCGGAGGAATTTCCGGCTAACACGCGTTTTTCGGCCTCCGCCTTTGTGCGTGAATACGGAAACGGAGAATTCTTCGGATACGGATAACTTTCGTCGATGTCGATCATCGGTTGTCCGTAGAACAGAGCGGCTTCGGTTCCGATAAAGATGAATCGTTTTACGCCTGCCTTTCGCGCCGCCTCGAGAAGTTGCGTCGTCCCATCGACGTTGACTTTCCAAAAATCCTGAAACGGCCCCCATTGTTCCACATAGGCAGCGCTATGAATGACGACATCGATTCCTTTGAGTTGATTCGGGTCTACGGAATTCAATTCGGAACGAACCGGTTCTCCTCCCGCTTTCGTGATCACGGAATCTGTTTTTTCCGAGCGAGACATCGCTTTGACTTTGTGTTTTTTGGAAAGAATTCGGGTTGCAGCTTCTCCTACAAAGCCGGACGCACCCGTGATAAAAAGATTCATTTTCGCCTCCAAATGGGGTTGAGATTTAATTTTGCACTAGATAGATCGTTCTACCAAAATTATTGCTTACGGTGATTTCGGTCAAGAAATTCTCTTATACCGGAATCAATACGCTTAAAATCCCTTCTAACTGCTTTTCTACGGCTTTCAGGGGTTGAACGCTTCTATGGGCTCGGCAAAGGATCAGCGCGCCCTCAACGGCGGACAGGAGGAGAATGGCGACAGATTCTATACGCTCTTCTTCCATTCCGGACCGATGTAAAAGGGCTTGGATTAGATTTTGCCAATTCTGGTAGGTGGTAGAACAGACTTTCTGGATCCGATCGTTGTCGGCCGCAACTTCGAGAACAACCGTTGCGATCGGACATCCTTTTTGAAAACCGGAGTTGATCAGCTCTTCGGCAAGATGATTCGTAAATTCTTGGAGCGCTCCGTAAAGGTCGGGATGATTTTCAACCGCGGTCTCGATTTGTTTTTCAAGACGTTCTCCGGCGCTTTGAATCGCCTCTGCGGTCAATTCTTCCTTTCCGTTCGGGAAGTGGTGATACAAGGAACCGCTCGGGGTTTCGCTTAATTTGAGAATGTCCTTTAACCCGGTTCCATGGTAACCCCTTTCCTGGAGAAGTTTACCGGTCGTTTGTATCAGTCGTTCTCTGGAGCTGGGTTGTTCCATATCTTCCACGATGAGAGTCTGTCGTTTTTTCTGTCAAGGGGAGTTCGGGGGTTGTAAATCCGTTTTTCGTAGAAAGGGAGTTTTGCGTATTTTTCTCATTCTGCTTTTTCTAAAAGAAAATTAGATTTTTCGAATGTGTTCGATAAAAACAATTTTGATTCGCGTTGTTAGGCTGTCGTAATGAGGAGTAAGTTGAGATTTCGTTTTTTAAGCGTTCGTTACCGCTATGAATGGCCAATACGGAGTTCGGGTTGTTTGGATGCGCTTGGGTATGTCTTGTTATGCTTCGAATTTTGGTTTCAAAGCGGTTGAAAGTCGTTTGTTTCGGATCTTGTTTTTGGGCAGGTGTTCGCCCGTTTGACTAAACGTCGAACCAGTCTCGCGGGTCTAAAACGTAAAATGTGTGGGCGGGGTCGCAGGCAAGGGTCCGAGTTATGCTGTTATTTAAAAGATCGAGGTGGAGGATGTATCTGTAATTCCTGTGAAATGTTGGACCTCCTTCATTCATAGTTCTCACGATAGAATCCCCGACCCCGACCTCATCCAATAACAAAAGATAACGAAATAAAAAGCAGCGAGATACCCCATGAGCCTGCGCTAACGTTCCGAGCAACGCCCAACTCCCGGTGCTCAAGCGCACATTCATCCGAACCATATTTCCCCGACCGGGGCTCGACTGATATAAAGTCTTCCCGGCTCCGTTCCCTAAGCGTTGGATCGCCGTTAAATATTTTCCGTATGTTTTTAAGAGAATCGGAATTCGTTTTGCAAGAACCTTTCGCTCTTTTTCCGAATAACGAAGCAAGATCTCTTTCGAAACCAAAAGAGTGACGACTTCCGTATAATTTTCTTGAAGGCGAGAGCGAAGAATAGAATCCGAATTGAACGATAGAATTCCCATGCTTTCATCGGTTCTCGCAACATTCTTCCACAGCGAACCGATGGATCGAAAACCGGAAAAAAATCAAACGAAAACAAAAAATTATTTCTCTCAAAAAAGTCGACAGATCAAAAAACTTCAACCGGATCATCTGATCCTACAAATCTAAGATCGAATCGGACCGTTCGGTATTTTGCATATTAACAAGAATTCTCGGGACAAATCAACAATTCGAATCATCCAACCGATCGACCAATCGGAATTCCAGATTCATCAGCACAGGTTCAAAACCGATTGTAAACTTTCAATGTTAGCAAAAGAATCTCAAAATAAGATCTAAAAATGCTATAAGAAATGCGAGCGGCGCGGCATTCATTGTCCCGAAATGTTAAGCGAAGTCGGAAACCGAAAGCAAAAACGAACCTTACGAATACCGCTACACTCTACATTATTCCGACTTCTTCCGATCCAAATTCTCGCGCATCCATTTCGCGATTGTCCGCGAATTATCGTCCGTCATCGCTTCCAATTGCGAAGCAACCCTCGATTGAATTTCGACCGACTTATTCTGACTGAGCTTGAACTTCCCTTCCAGCTTCGTGACTTCGATTTGAAACGCCGCAATCCCATTTTGAACGAGATTTCGGAAGTAAGAATCATCGAAGTCCAATTTCCAATCGGAAGAAACATTCGTCTCATACGAGGCCACGAGCTGCCCAATCCGTTTCTGAGAATCCGCTTCATCCAAAAGCGAAAGATTTCCCGTGACGTGAACGGCCGCATAATTCCATGTGGGAACGGTATGCGGTTCTCCCGACCAAGTCGGAGATACGTAACAGTGCGCACCCGAAAAAACGACCAAAACCCGATCACGAATCTTCTTCCAGTGATCGTTGACTTTTGCAAAATGTCCGTAGAGAAACAGCCTACCGGATTCGTCCTTTTCCGGATGGAACACGAGATGAGACGCATCCAAGGAAGAATCATCGGCGGAAAACAGAATTCCGAACGGATTCTCCCGTATAAACGCGATCAACTTACTCTCATCGGTTTCTTCAAAAGCTTTCGGGATATACATACATTTTTCCTTTCATTCCGAACTTCGATGATCCTCAAATTTCTGTAAAGAAAATTCGATCCATATATTCTATATTTATAATATACGAGAGCGCATAAAATCCGCGATCGTTCGAATAGAATTTTCACGCTCCGCCGCACCAGGTTCACTACCGCAATTCTCGCCATTCTTCCCGCCCGATTCCTCCTTCCAAAAAGCAAAAAAGAACGGAAACGGAACAAAGCCAAAGGAAAATAAAACCGCGGCAATCGGCCGAAACGAATTGAAAAAATTCCTTGTACCATTTCCTATTTTTTGGAAAAAAGGAAGGATAGAAAGTTCTAAATCCGGACTTTCAGGGTCTAATCAGCAATCTCTGAAAACCCAGACTTTATGGAATCCTACTCTTACGGTATTGAATGGAATTTGAATTCGGCACTCTTGTTTTATCCGGCCTGATTATTCTCAGCATCGGGCTTCTGCGCGTTTCCTCCAAATTCGGGGTTCCCTCTCTTCTCCTTTTTCTTCTGATCGGAATGGCCGCCGGCTCCGATGGACCCGGCGGAATCGACTTCGACAATCCTCTTCTGGCAAGACAAGTCGGTTCGATCGCGTTGGCATACATTCTTTTCTCCGGCGGTTTGGAAACGGAATGGCAGAAGATCAAACCCGTTCTCTGGAAAGGAATCGTCTTAGGAAACCTGGGCGTTTTGATCACATGGGCGACGATGGGACTCTTTTCCGTTTACGTTCTCGGATTTTCTCCGATCATCGGATTCTTATTGGGTGCGGTCGTTTCGTCGACGGACGCCGCCGCGGTCTTCAACGTTCTCAGAACCAGAAACACGGGGATGAAAAAAGGACTTACGTCCTTACTCGAACTCGAATCGGGAAGCAACGATCCGTTAGCCGTTCTTTTAACCGTAAGTATTCTCAGTTTGTTAGGACCTCAACCTCCGCGAGCGGGAGAATTGGCTCTTCACATCCTTATGCAATTCTCCATAGGATCGGCGGCGGGCGTAGTGTTCGGTTACGTGATCTACAAAGGACTCAATCGAATCAAACTCGAATACGAAGGGTTGTATCCGGTTTTAATTTCGGCTTCCGTTTTGTTCGTGTATTCGGCGACCGAATTGATCGGAGGAAACCCGTTCTTAGCGGTATATATCGCGGGGCTCGTTTTAGGAAATCAGTCCTTCGTTCACAAACGAAGTAATCTCCGCTTCTTAGACGGAATCGCTTGGTTGATGCAGATCATCATGTTCTTAACGTTGGGTCTGCTCGTTTATCCGAGCAGAATTCCTCCGTTGTTCGGAACGGGAATTTTGTTCTCCCTCTTTCTCGTTTTCTTTGCGAGGCCGATCGCGGTATTCATCACTCTCTTTCGGTCCGGTTATAATTTTCGGGAGAAGTTGTTGGTCTCTTGGATCGGACTCCGCGGAGCGGCGCCGATTATTCTTGCGACGTTTCCGTTCGCGCAAGGCGTGGAAGGCTCCGATAAGATCTTCCATCTCGTATTCTTTACCGTATTAATTTCCTTGTTGTTTCAAGGAACGAGCGTTCCTCAAGTCGTTCGTTGGCTCGGATTGGACGCGCCTTTGGAGCAAAGGGCTTCGTATCCGTTCGAATTCGAAAATCGGGAACAGAGCGATTCCAATCTTTTGGAATTCATCGTTCCTTACGGTTCGAATTCGGTCGGAAAGTTCGTGTATTCGTTGAACTTCCCGGAAAACTCTCTGATCACCTTGATCTACCGCGGTGACGGACATATCGTTCCAACAGGAAAAACTAAATTAGAAGAAGGTGATGTTCTTTTGATTCTCACTCCGAAAGGAAGCGAGGACAAGATCCGCGAAATCCTTTCCAAGATGGACGCGCCCGCAACGTAAAGGGGATCGGGCGGTTCCTGCGAACGGATTCGTAATTCGAACCTGGAAAGTAAACGCAGGACCGGGCTTGCTCCGCGCTTCGGCTTTCGCCTTCGGTCGTCTCTAACGAGACGACTGCTTCGCACGCTCCGCATCCCTACCGCAGGATTCTTACCTTTCCAAAAACTCTTTCAAAATTTTGAGCGAATGATCCCAGCCCGTGTCGGAATGTTCGTACGACGTCTGCGTGGGAAAATTTTCCTGCGTCAAAGTAAGAATCGTAGACGTTCCTTCGGACTTCAACTCGAACGTAATGATCGAATAGTTTTCCGGAACATCCGGAATCCCGGAAAAGTTGCTCCAATAATTATATTGAAAGATTTTTTCCTTTTCGAATTTCAAAATCGTTCCGTGGTCCTTGTATTCCTTTTCCTCCCAAACTCCGGTGAATACGATCGGACTTCCGACCTTCCAATCCGATATCGTTTTCGTTCCGTAAAGATACAACTTGATAATTTCCGGATCGATCAACCCGTTCCAAACCTTTGCGATCGGCGCTTGAATCGAAATCTGTTTTTTTAAAATTAACTTTTGGCTCATAAGAATTATTTATAACACAAAACGCGATTCTTGAATTGTAAAAACGCGACGAAGTTTAGGATTTTACGACCAACGTCGCACTTTCCGAAGAAACTCCGATCGTAGCGATCGAACCGGAATTAAACCGAAGATAATCGCTTTCGATTCCGTCGCTGAAAATAACTCCGCCAGCGGGCATCAACGACTCGATCGTCAACGGAAATTTCTCGGTAAGAACGCCCGCGGTGATTCCGATTTGAGTCCGGACGCTTTGAAACGGTTCGCGCACTGCGAACAAAAGTTGATCTTCCTGCAGTGCGGGACGTTTGAGCGTTAATTCCTTTTCGAAAAGTCCCGTAACTCCATAAGCCATATTGAATATAGAACTCAGCCAACCCGTGCTGCCGGCCGGAGTGGAAACGATGATCCCGCTCGAAGATTGTTCTTCCAGATTCCGATTGTACGAAATCTTATATCGCGCGGAAGTATGGGAAGAAGGACCTATAAACAAATCGTTGAACGCGAGCAGCCGTTGACCGTCGTTGAGTTTTGCTTCGGCGAAACGAACCGTCTTGGAAGTGAAATTTCCTCCCATCACATTTTCGACCGCGTGCATAAAGTTATCCTTATCAAACGGAAGAAGCACGCCGTCGTATCGTTCCTTATCCGGATTGACCGCGACGATCGGAACCCCCTTCGAATATTTCGCAGTGTTAGCGACCAAGCCGTCCTGACCGATCGTAACGATCACGTTCTTTTGCGAAAAAAGAAACGAAGGAACATACATCCGCTCCACGATTTTGGATTTGATCTTTTTGGAGATCCGCTTCTGGACAAGATCCAAGGATTCGTGAAAAACCTCGTGTTCCGCTTCGTAATCTTCGAACCTTCCACCGAGTCTTTCGATATAAAAACGCGCCTGCTGTTTCGTGTTGAAACGTTCGATCAAAGCTTCCAGGCGCGTTTTATTCTTAACGATGATCGCATATTCGACCTTCATTTTTTGGAATCTTTCTTTTCCTGAAGAAGATTTTCCAGCAGATCGGGACTGATGTTCAAGTTTCCGATCTTCTCCGCGTTCTCGGCGAGTTGTCTAAAGGCGAGCGAGATGTTGAATTTCGGATCGGGATTGTTGTTCAAAGCGACTAACGTTCTCCAGTCGATATCTCGGAACGGTTTCAGAGTCGTTTCCGTAACGAAGCCCTGCGCTTCCGCTTCCTTTTTCTGGTTGGCCGTTTTCATCTCGATGAATTTTTTTCTTTGTTCTTCGACGGCGATGTCGGCCTGAACCTGCATCTCTCTGAGTTTTCGTTTGTTGTCCGCTTCGAGAATCTTCGCCTCCATCTGCTTTTCGGAAATTTGTTTTTTCTTTTCCTCGACGGCGATCTCGGTGTTCAATTCGCTTTCTTTGATCTTGCGTTCCTGTTCCACCGCGAAGTTTCTTCTTTCATAAATCGCTTGATCCGCTTCCTGCTGAAGACGTTCTCTCGTTTCCGTTTCCAAAGCCCGTTCCATTTCGGGATTCGGACGGATCGCGAGAATGTTCACGTTCAGAATTTCGATTCCCAAAGTGGAAATCGCGCTGGAAGTCTGCAAGCCTTGAAGAATCTGCGTTTCGATCGTCTTTGCGGAACGGATCGAATCCTTCAGGCCGATCCCGTGAATAAAGGAAGAGGTCGAAGTCTGCGCGTAGTTGATGATCCTTTGATTCAACTTTTCGATCTCGTTTTTCTTATACGTTCCGTTGGAATCCACCGTGAAATCCAAAAGTTCGGACAAGGATTTCGGATTGGAAATTTTATACGTGATCTGCCCCTGGATCGAAACGGTTTGATAATCGTTCGTGGATTCGTTGAAGATAAACGGAAGATCGTTACTTCCCAACGGAATCGCCGCGATCGAACTCGTGGGAGCGAAATAGAAAAATGAAAGGCCTCGTCCTTCTTTGGAAACTTTTCCGTTTTTATAAACAATTACATGAGTCATCGAATCGAATTGTATATAATTCCATCCAAACATGATGTTAGATTCTCCCGCGTTTCGTTTTCCGGTTTCGGAGAATCGAATCTTTCAGACTTCCTTTTTTCGATCAAATCATTTTACAGCTTATTCAAAACTAACTTTATCGAATCGGAAAAATTAAGCCGCAAGAAGCCGCCCCGATTTTGGAACAGCTTCTTATAAAGGAAGCGATTCTTTCCATAGACTTCGTTCGATTTCGTTTTAGTTTTAACTTCTAAGAAATAATTTCTGTATAACCGTTTTGTTTTTCCCAATTATGAATTGACTTTTTTGAAAATACGTGCAGATTTCTTCCACTCTTTAAGGAGAATACGCAAATGTTTCGAATCATCTCAAGATTTTTCCTCGTTCTTCTGGTGTTCGGTTTTATCTCAACCGCAATCGCTCAGATCGGCCAAATAAACGCTTCCTCCATCAGCGGGAAGTATCGGGTCGCCGGAACCAATCCGGACGGCTCTTCGTACGGCGGTAGCGTGACGATCACCCAATCGAACGGAGAATATCTTTTTACTTGGACCGTTGCCGGACAAACCTTTACGGGAACCGGAACTCTGGATGGAACTACGTTGACCGTGGATTGGGGACAAAACGATCCCGTGATCTACGAAGTGAAAAACGGGGGCAGACTTTTGGAAGGAACCTGGGCGGGCGGAAGCGCGACGGAGACCTTAAGAAAATAAGAATATTCGAATATTCTTTTGAAGCTTCGCCGAGCTGTTCTTTCTCGGCGAAGTCCTCGATTCGTTAAGCGGGAACCGCTTGTTTGGAAGCTCTTTCCAGCTTGATCAGATTCGCGCTGGAAGCCGCAATGCTGTCCAAATTATAAGCCTGTGAAATCGCTTTCCGTTTTTCTAATTCTTTTCCGCTCAAAACCTTGAGCGATCTTTCCAAGAGAAGCCCGCAGAGAAACCGCGCCGCGATCTCCACCACTTCGAACGCTAAAGAATCCTTTACGCTTCCGTCGTGGATCGATTTGAAAAAAGCTACGGCGACATCGAGATCGTTCCAGACTTTTTTCAGGTCTTCCGAAGCGGAGAATTTGGAAAGTTCTCCTTCCGCATATTGTCTGAGTTGTCCGGTCGGGGACATTCCCGAAACCACTCCTCCGATCGCAGCGACGACTTGAAGCTGAGTCGTTCCTTCGTAGATCGTGGTGATTCGGCTGTCTCTGTAGATCCGCGCGACGTCGTAGTCTTCGGTGTAACCGCTTCCTCCGTGGATTTGAAGCGCATCCGACGCGATGGAAACGCATCCTTCCGAAGCGTAGTATTTGCTGAGAGGAGTAAAAAGATCGGCGAGTTTTTCCCAACGGCGAATACTTTCGTCCTGGCTCACGTCTCGTTCGGATTTACCTTCCACTTTGATGAGATGTTCTTTCGGCCAATGATATAAATCGATCGCCTTTCCCGTTTCGGCGATGAGAACTCGGGTTGCGAGAATCTCCCGTTCCATACGATCGAGAATTTTTCTGACCGCGGGAATTTGTTCGATCGGTTTTCCGAATTGAATTCTTTCCGATGCGTATTTCTTACCTTCGTAATACGCGGCGGTTGCGATTCCCAAAGACTGGGTTGCGATCGTAAGTCGCGCCGCGTTCATCATTCCCATCGAATATTTTACGAGACCGTATCCGGTTTTACCGATCAATTCTCCCGGAGCGTTGTCGAACACGACTTCGCAAGTGGGGGAACAATGGAGTCCCATCTTGTGTTCCACGCCCGCGATATGAACGTCGCTTCCTTTTACGAGAAAGAAGGACAAACCTCTCGCGCCGCTTTCGGGCGATCCGGTTCTCGCTAACGTAAGAATGACGGAAGGCGCGTTGACGTAACCGCATGCGTGCGTGATAAAACGTTTCGCTCCGTTGATTCTCCATACGCCGTTTGCGTCTTGCGTCGCTCTCGTCTGAACGTTCGGAAGATCCGATCCGTAGTTCGGTTCGGTCAACGCCATCGCCGCGCTGTATTTACCCGCGGAAATATCGGGAAGCCATTTTTCGCACATTTCCGGTGACGCATAACGTTCCATAATCTCCACGATGTTGATGTTTCCGTACGCAAGACAGAAGGCCGCATCGGCTCTCGCCGCGATCTCGCACATAAAGGATTGAACCGTGGCGGGC
The DNA here is from genome assembly GCF_003545925.1 of Leptospira yasudae. Lineage (NCBI taxonomy): Bacteria > Pseudomonadati > Spirochaetota > Leptospiria > Leptospirales > Leptospiraceae > Leptospira > Leptospira yasudae. The sequence continues at coordinate 826,164 of NZ_QHCU01000001.1, forward strand.
AAACCCATTCCGCCGTATTTTCTGCTGATCGAAATCGGCATCAAACCAGCGTCACGGAGCGTATTGTAACATTCTTCCTGCGCTTTCGGAAAGGTCACCTTTCCGTTTTCATACTTGAGTCCGATCTTATCCATTTCCTTGCTGCGGGGAGCGACGAATTCTCCCATAATCTCGCCCAAGGATTCCAATACGGACTTATAGTATTCTTTGGCTTCTTCCACGCTCGAAGGAGCGTATGCCAATCTGTCGTTTCCGGATTTCTTATATTCTTCCGCGTCTTCGAATTTATGCTCGTAAGCGTGGACAATCTCATCCCAATCGATCAACTCGTCGAACACGAGTTTGATATCATCATTGTCCTGAAAGTAATTACTGATAATCATGGGGACTTTTACCTCTCAACTATGCCCAATAGTTAAAACCATCGAGAAGAGATGTCAAGCGTACAAAGAAAACTAACCCCCGGTCTTATCCTCTTCTTTCGATTTTTTTAGTTTCGGCAGCTCGCCGATCGCAACGGAATACCAAATCGTATTTAAGGAATGTTGATAATACGCTTTTCGATACGCGATTTCCGAATCCAAAAAGGAGGTTTCCGAAACCAGAAGTTCCAAACGGGAGGCGGTTTTAAAACTGAATCCTCTTCTTTGACTGCTGAGATTGGATTCGGCGGAGTTGCGCGCTTTTGAATATAAGGACAACAAACGGGCCGAATTCAAAGAACTTTCATAGGCTTTGCGGATCTCGTCGCTCGCAACTCGTTTGGCCTGCGACAACTGCAGTTCCGCTTGTCGAACCGCGGATTGCGCCTGTTTGACTCCGGCGGTGATCGTACCCGCGGATAATATAGGCACGTTGATCGACAACTGCATCGTAATGTCTTTGTTCGGAGTCGTGTTGTGTTCGGGAATCGTATAATAATTGTTCAGCGTTACCGAAGGCAGATGCCCGCCCCAAGCTTTTTTCAAATTGAGTTCGGCCATCTTGAGATTCTCTTTTGCGGCGATGACGTCGTATCGTTTGGCGATTCTTTCCTCGGGCGTCAGGTTGTGAGGAATCACGATCGCCTCTTTGGGAATCGAAAGCCTCAATCCTCCTTCTCCCGCTCCGACGAGACTTTCGAGAGCCATTTCGGCTTGTTTCAATTGATACCGAAAGTCTTCGAGAGAAGCTTCGGAACGGGAAACATCGGCTTCGGCCCCGCTCAAATCCGCCCTCGTGATTCTCCCTAAGGAAAAAAGTCTTCTGCGTTCTTGGATGGTTTTACGGACCAAGTCCGTCTTTTTTTCCTCCAGAAGAATGACCTCTTTCAACTGAAGAACATTATAATATGCTTGTGCGATTTCCAGATAGAGCCGTCCGGACTCGTAACGAGCCTCGTTCATTCTCACGTTGGTCAACGCACCCGCTGCCTTGTATGTAGTATATTGACTGACTCCGTTCAGGATCGGAATCGACAACAAGAGTCTGGTTCCGGGGCCGACCGTCGGAGGCAAGCTGCTGCTCGAAGAAGATCCTCCGGTATACGGGTTCGGCTCCGTATAATACGGGTTAAAGTGAGAATTCGGTCCGGGAATCCGATAAAATTTGTTATATACCAAGGATAAGGACGGGAAGAAGGACGCGAAGGCCGCCGCCTTTTGCGAATCCGCCTGTTGAATCGCCTCTTCTTTGAGCGCGATCCGTTCCGTTCGTTCCACCGCATAAGCATAAAGTTCGTCGATGCTCAACTCTTGTTCGGGAGAAATGTTCCGGATTTTTTCGGTCGTAACTCCCGTGACTTCTTCTAAGCGAGGTTCTACGACTCCGTCGTTGGTTCGGATCGCGGAGTCGTCCGTACAACCCGCGATCAAGACCAAAAACAGAATCGCAAACAATGCGAAACTCTTTTTCCGGAAAAACGATTCCCCTTGAAATTTGAGACGAATCGGATTCAAAGCCGGCCGCTGCGAATTGAATCGACTCGTCGTATGCGAATGATTGTATTCTTTTTTTATAATATTTATCGAAATCATTTTTTTGTTTTTTTATTTTTAGGAACGGAAGGCGAAGGTTCGGGAAATACGAACGAAGCCTTTGTAGTGCCTTCTTCTTTTTCCTTTTCGCCGAGATAATACGCCGCGGGAACCACCAACAAAGTGATGAGAGTCGAAAGAGTCATCCCGCCCAGGATCGTAACGGCCATCGGAATTCTCGTTTCGGCTCCGGGTCCGAGCGCCAACGCGGGAGGAATCGCCGCCGCGATCGAACTGAAGGACGTCATCAGAACCGGACGCAAACGAATCGGACAACCTTCCCGAATGGATTCCTGAATACTTTTACCCGTGGTTCGAACGTGATTGACGAACTCCACAAGAAGAATCGAATTCTTTTTCACCAAACCCAAAAGAAGAATCAATCCGATAAAACTATACATATTGAACGATTGACCGAACAGATAAAGGGCGACTAACGCACCCGTAAAACTGAAAGGCATCGCCAAAAGAATGTAAAGCGGCTGTTTCAAACTGTTGAACTGGCTCGCAAGAATCATATACGAAAGAAGAATCCCGAAGAACAACGCAAGAGTCAGACTTTCTCCCGATTCTTTCGCGGTTTTCGCCGAACCGGTCACCGACACAGAATATCCTTCCGGCAAAATCGATCGCGCGATCTCCAGAGCTTTTTCCGTGGAAGCGGTTTGACCTAGGCCCGGAGTCGGATTTCCGAAAACCCGGATCGCCCGTTCGCGGTTGATTCGAGTGATCGTCTTCAACGCTTCCTTTTCCTGGATGCTCACGACTTCTTTCAATTTTACGAATTCTCCGAAGGTGTTGCGAACGCTGATCTCGGGGATCACCGCAATCGTTTCCCCCTTGTCCTTTTGGATCTTAACGCGCACATCGTAGCTCCGACCATTCTCCGTAAAACGGCTTACGTTCTTACCGCCCATCAGAGTCCCCACGGTGTTTCCGACATTCGCCATGCTCACGCCTCGGAGCGCGGCGGCTTCCCGATTGGTCACGAGCCTGAGTTCTTTTTGTCCCGCGACGTAATCCGTATCCACGTCCAAAACGGCCTTACTTTCCTTGAGTTTATCGAGAATCTGCACCGAAAGAGCGGATAACGTCTGCCAATCGGGACCGGTTAACACGAGTTCGACGGGATATCCTCGTCCCGCTGAAAATCCTCTCTGCGAAAGATCCTGCACCGAGAACGTAGCCTCCGGAACGAGTTCCTTCAAATCCTTTCGTAAAATTCCGAAAAGCGCGGCCTGCGTGATTTCCCTTCCGGTCTTAGGATTTTTCGGCCTTTGTCCCATTTCCTTCATCGTGATAAAAAACATTCCCGCGTTCGCTTCGGTTCCTCCGAATCCGCCCACGTTGGAAATATATTTATCGATTTCCTTTCTTTGGATGAGATATTGCTCCACCTTCTTCATCACCTCGTCCGTTCTCTGCAAAGAAGAACCCAAAGGCAAACGCGCGCGCACGATAAAACGCCCCATGTCCTGCGGAGGAATGAATTCCTTCTTTAAAAGAAAGAAAAAACCGAGCGATACGAGAAACAACGCGGTCGTTCCGTACAAAATCGATTTAGGATATTTTAATACGAAATCGATCGAACGGGCGTATAAGTCCGTGCTGTAGTCGAGAAAGCGTTCGATCGTCGGGTCCATTCTTTTGAAAATCGAAACCCTTGAAATCCAACGATTCCAAGATTCGCGCGCGTCTGCGGAAAACACGGAGGAAAGATAGGATTTCCTTCCATTCTCCCGTTTGCCTTCGCTGTACAACGAGGCGCGCATCGGAGTAAAACTCAACGCTTCGAAAAGGGAAAGAAGCACCGCGACGGAAATCGTAACGCCGAATTCCAAAAAGTATCTTCCGATGATTCCCTTCATAAACGCGACGGGAAGAAAGATCGCAACGACGGCTAACGTGGCGGCCAACGCGGCGAAACGGATTTCGGAGGCGCCGTCCAATGCCGAGTCGAACCAGGACTTGCCCATCTCCCGATGTCGCGTAATATTTTCGAGAACCATGATCGCATCGTCGACAACGATCCCGGTTGCGAGGGACAAACCCAACATCGTGAACGTGTTGATCGTAAAACCCGCAAAGTATAAAAACAAAAACGTTCCGATCACCGAAGTCGGAATCGCAAGAAGCACGTTGCCCGTGCTTTTCCAATTTCCCAAAAACAAACGGCAGACGAATCCGGTAAGAATCGCGGAAAAGATCAGAGTGAATTCGAGTTCGTTTACGCTGTCTCGGATATAGCCCGTGTTATCGTTGGAAACGGTGAGATCGTATCCTTTCGGAAGTTTCGGTTTTAATTCCTTTACCTTCGCCTTAACAAGATCTCCGACTTGAACCGCGTTCGCGCCTTTGAGTTTTTTAATTCCGATCGCGACGGCTGAAATTCCGTTAAAGCGGGAAATTCTCCGAACTTCGCCTAACCCGTCTTCTACGATCGCGATGTCCTTCAGACGAATCGATCGGAATAAGGGAGAACCGCTTCTCGAATTCAAAAAGATATTTCCGAGCTGCTCCGCGGTCGGTACCTCTCCCACGGCGCGAAGACTGATCTCGCTCGTTTTATTTTCCAATCGACCGGAAGGAACTTCGAGATTCTGTTCCTTCAACGTGTTGACGATATCGTCGACGGCGATTTCGCTTCTTGAAAGTTTGATCGGATCCAGATAGACGTTGATCGTCCGATCCACGTAACCGCCGAGAATGATCTCGCCCACTCCGGAAATCTTCTGAAACTTATCCTTCAGAAAATCCTTCACAAAGAGCATCTTTTCTTTTTCCGTTTTATCGACCGCAGTCACCGAAACCCAGATGATCGGGGTGTCATCCGGATTGGATTTCGTAATCACGGCCGGATCCATTTCTTCGGGAAGTTTGTTGGAAACCTGCGCGAGTTTGGTTTGAATCTCCTGCACCGCGACGTCAACGTCACGGCTGAGTTCCAACTCGACGGTTACGGTCGCCGATCCGTCCGAAGAAGTAGAACGAACCTCGGTGACTCCTTCTACAGCCATCAGAACCTCTTCGATCGGGTCCACGACGTCGGTTTCCATCACCTGCGCGTTGGCTCCGACCAAGGTAAGAGAAACGTTGACCACGGGAAAGTCCACGTCGGGCATCTGAGAAACGCCCATTCTTGAGAATCCGACCGAGCCGAACAGAATGATCGCGGCCATCATCATCCAAGAAAAAATAGGATTGCGTATCGATACTGAGGAAAGCAAGAAAAACCCCTTAGATGAAATCAAACGAAGAAAGGAACGACCTTGAATACGCATTCGACCTGTTTTTCCGGTCGCAGGTCCGATTTTTTGCGGATCATTCCACTCTCATCCTATAATCTTGGACAATTTTCTAATTATTTCACAGGTTCGAAAATTATAATACACATTTGTGCTAAAAATGAGAAAACAACGCATTCGAAATTTTCCTTTTGTTTGAGAGCGCTCCGAGAATCGGAGAAGTTATGCGTCCTCATAGACTAAACGCCGTTAGCAAATCGAAACGCAACGTTAGGTTAATAATTTATAGAAAAGCTTCTTAGGGAGAAGGACCCGAAGTTTCTTCGTAAAAAAATCGAAATTTATTTTAAATCAAACGGGAAATTTCTTTCAATTTCGATCTTTTCGTCCAATACTTTGCAGCCGGCTTCTTCACTTAGATAGAAACACGACGCGCATCGTTATGAAAAAGAACGACATTCCTTCCACGAACCACGAAACGAACGGAAGCAACGAAGATTCCCGTCCAGGTTCCTTAAAAAAGAACCTGATCGGTAAAAAACGAAAACTCGGCATTCGCGCCCGTATCTCCATCATCCTCACCGCGTTATTGACCGTGGGCGCGCTTTTAGTGACGACGATCAATTCCATTGTCGCTTATCAAAGACTCAAACAGGAAGCCGAATCGGGAGCGAGACTCGCTTCCGAAAAATACACGAGAGAAATATCACAATTCTTGAATGTAGGACTCGGGGCCGTACGGAGTTTCAAGGCCGTTCTGGAAAAAACGAGGCCGAACCGCCCGATGTTCGTCGACGCCTTGGGACAATTTCTGCACATTCAACCCGACTACTTCGGAGTCTGGGCCGTGTTCGAACCGAACGCGTACGACCGATCTGATAACGCGTATAAAAACGCGAAAGGACACGACTCGTCCGGAAGATTCGTTCCTTATATCAACCGAGCCCTCGACGAAAACAAACTCGTATATGAGAATTGCGTAAACTACGAAGATCCCGGACCGAAAGGACTTTATTATTCCGTACCAAGACAGACACAAAAAGAATTTCTCACCGAACCCACGAGTTATCTCGTATCCGGAAAATCGATCCTCATGGTTTCCATCGTAGCCCCCGTATTCCGTGATTCGAAATTCGCGGGCGTGGTCGGAATGGACGTAACGATCGAAAGAATGCAGACGAGAATCGGATCGATCCGTCCTTTCCGCAACCAAGGGTATCTCGCTTTTTTATCACCGGACGGCTCTTTTGTCGCAAACGGAAAAAACCCGGAGACGGTGGGCAAGTTGATCGAGGATGAAAGCGAACGAAAAAGAATCACGAACGGAATCGCTTCCGGACAACCTTTTATAGAAGCCAAAGAAGGTTTCACGCACTATTATTATCCGGTTCTTTTGGGAGATTCCCCTCGCCCTTGGGCCGTAAGAGTATCCATTCCGGATTCATTATATTCAGGAGATCTAATTTATATTTGGGCAATCTCCCTGATTTCCACGTTTGCGATACTCGGATTGATTCTGATCACTCTTCGATTCTCCTTCGATCGATACGTTCTCAAAGGACTATCCAAAGCCATCGCATATTCCGAACAAATCGCAAAGGGAAATCTTTCCGCGAGAGCGCATTATCCGAGAGAGGACGAAATCGGCGAATTGTTGTCCGCGATGGATAAAATGCGGGAGGATCTTTCCATGTATCTCGAGGAAAGAATCGTAACGCAGGCCGCGTTGAGAGAAAGCGAGGAAATCCGCAAAAGAAACGAATTGATCGAAGCGCAGAAAAAACATCTGGAAGAAGCTCTTGAAAATTTACGTAAGGCGCAGAATCAATTGCTTCATTCCGTGCGAATGGCGACTCTCGGCCAACTCTCCGCGGGGATCAGTCACGAACTCAACAATCCTCTCGGCGCGATCAAGGCTTCCAATCAGACGCTTCTCGCGTCCGTTCCGAAAATGCGTTCGATGTTGCCCGAAGTTCATTCGATCTTATCGCTCGCTTCTCCGGAAGAAAGACAACTCTATATCGAATTTATCGACACTTGCAGAAAGGGCGATTCCGGAATCGCCGGTCTGGAAGTGAGAAAAAGAAGAAAGGATATCAGCGACACTCTCAAAAATTGGAATATTCCCAATCACGAAGCGTTAGCCGATACGATCGCCGACATGGGAATCGAAAGCATTCCCGAAACGTATAAACCTTTTTTTCAAATGTCCAATCGCGAAACGCTTTTGGAATACATTTATCTGGAGGAAATCTATTTCAGAAATTCGGATACGATCCGAGTTTCGGTGGATCGAGCTTCCAAGATTTTATTCGAGCTGAGAAATTATTCCGAAGCGGGCAACGAAAGTTCTACGAGAAACGTTCACCTCGAAGAAACTCTAGAAACCGTGTTTACCGTTTATCAACATTACATTCGCCGCGGAGTGAATCTGGTCCGATCCATCGAAGAAGTTCCTCCGGTTCACTGCGTTCGGGAAGAAATCGTTCAGATCTGGACGCATTTGATCTTTAACGCGTTGCAGGCGATGCAGTTCAAAGGAAACCTCACGGTCCGTTTGTATCAGCAAAACGGAGAGGCGGTCGTGGAAATCGAAGACGACGGCCCCGGAATTCCGGAAGAGATCGGCGAGAAAATTTTCGAACCGTTCTTCACCACCAAGGACGTGGGAGAAGGAAGCGGCTTAGGTTTGGATCTTGTCCGTAAACTTCTACTCAAAAACGAAGGAAGAATCGAATGGTTCAGCCAACCCGGACAAACGGTCTTCCGCGTTTTTTTACCGCTGGATTTGAACCCGCCGGAAGATTCCGCGTGAGCGGGCCGCAAGGCGCGAAGCGTCGTCGCAGACGACGAGCGGGACTCCGCGAGCCTGAAGGCGCGCGACTCGAAGCCGATTACGAAACTACATTCGTTTTTTTGAATATTCTGGCGAGAGGCACGCCCGAAAAGAACTTCAAGTCGTTCGATTGAGTTCTTCGAGACAGGCGATGCAAAGACAATCTTCGTATTCTTTCTTGAGCCGCGCCCGGACTTCCGGTGAAAGTTTCACGGAAAAACACTCGCAGAAGTTCGCTGCGGCGCCGCATCCAAAAACCTTGCCGCAGCGCTGACAAGGTTTTTGAACGATTCCGGTTTTTGAGAATTCAACTTCGGACATAAACTAAGTCGTTTCGAAACGATCAAACGTCCCAGGAATAATGAAAGAAGGTTTCGTCTTTCACGAATCCGATCGACTCGTATAATTTTTGCGCCTTGTGATTGTCGAACGCGGTGGAAAGCTGAAGATATTTCGCGTCCGTTCCTCTCGCGAGAACCGCGCTTTGTTCGATGAGCGCTCTTGCTCCGCCCTTCTTTCTATATTCGGGCCGAACGAAAAGATCGTTTAAAATCCAAGCGCGTTTCATGGACAAGGAAGTAAAGATCGGATACAACTGGGTAAATCCGCAGTATCGATCGTCCTCCGTATAAACGTAGATTTTGGATTCTTGGTTGCGGATTCTTTCTTCGATGAACTTTGTCGCTCCGGCGAGATCCGATTCCTTCTGATAGAACTGACGGTATTCGTCGAACAATTTCGCGAGTTCGGGCAGATCCTGTAGGGAAGCTTCTCTGATTTTCATTTTCAATTTTCCTAATATACCTATTTTTTACGGATCGAGGACTCTACAAGTTTAAAACGAAATCGAGTCGCTTCGCATTAATTTACGAAAGTTTTCCATTTACCGGAAAGTTTACCCTTGCGTATCAAATGAATCTCTCCCAGTTCGGCCATTACCTTCTCGCTTTGAGTCGGTCTGTAAAATACGAAATCGTTCGGGAACAGGGAAGTTTTCAGAGAACCGTTGAGAATTCCCTGATTCGTGCTCGCTCCATAAAGCGAATTGTCCTGAAGACCGGACGGAGATTCTTTCTTTGCGGAAAACGCGCCTCCGTACGTAAAATACGTCAGTTGTTGATTCGGATCCCAGAGCGAAAACAAAAACGAAATCGATTCCAAAAACGGAATGTTGGTTCCCTCCAAACGTTTCAAGATCGGAGCCGCTATAAAGACGGCGGGAGAATGTTCTTCCAAACTCACCGTATCGAAGTCCGTAGGTTTGACGAGCGCCGAACCGACCGATACGTCGTTGACGATTCCGTTTCCGAATTCCTGATAAAAACGATACGTCTTACTTCCGCCTCCGTTGAATACGAGTTCTCCCTGAAATTGTTCCGGAAACTTTTCTTTCGAATAGTTTATAAATTCCGAATATACTTGCAGGGACTTTTTCAAAGAATCCTCGATCGCACGGATTTTATCCCCGAAGATCACCGGAACCGAAGCGACATGCGGTTCGTATCCCATAAATCCGGAAAAGCGCAGATGTTGTTTGTTTTGACGAAGGAGCGTAAAGGAAGAATCCAGTTCTTCTTTTTTTCGAAAACCGCCTCTGTGCAACCCGATGTCGATCTCCAAGCATACGGACAACCTGAGATTTTCCTTTTGAGCGAAGGCAAGATACTCTTTGAGCCTTTCTTCGGTATCGACGAGCCACAGAACGTTTTGAAAGAATTTTGCGTCCGTTTTGGTATAAACGTACGCTACTGCGTTGATCGGCATGGGTTTTCCCAAAAGAATATTAAATTTTCTGAATTCTCCGTCCGACAAAAGCATCGCGACGTCTCCCGAATGAAACACCATCAAACGATCGCTACCCGTGGCGCGCACGATATATCGCAAAAGATCCAAGGAAGGAAGCGACTTTACGACGACGCGATATTGCAATGGGGACTTTAGTTTTTCCTTAAGAACCTTGAGATTCTCATCCAGACGATCCAGATCCAAAAGAACGATCGGTTTGCCGGGACCGTTCGTTTTCAATTCTTCGTTGAGGTTTTTAAAATAGGGAGAATACGGTTTTCCGTTATCGCCGGGTTTGATCGCGAAGATCAGAAGGAAAAGCAGGATCGGAATTCCGACCAAGATCGTCTTCTTGCGGATGAGCTTCATTCGTTTACTCCTTAGTTACACCGGTAAGAATGGAGTTCAAAGTCGAGTTCAAGATTTTTTCCAAAGTTCGTTCCTCTAAAATCGCCGGAGGAATTTGTCTTCCGTTGACAAGAACCGCAAAGCCGTGAACGAGACTCCAAAGCGTAAAAGAAAGACCGTACGGATCTTCCTCTTTGAAGATACCTCTTTTTTGACCGTCTTCCAAAATTCGAAACAAACCCATAAACGCTTCCCTTCCGATCGTTTCCAACTCTTCGGGCGCGCCCTCTTCGCATGCAAGCGCTCCGCCGAACATCAATTCGGTTCTTCGAGGATGTTTTAAGGCCAAAGACACATAACGTGTTCCCGACGAACGGAGTCTTTCCATCGGATCGTCGCTGCTTTCCCAAGCGAGACGCATTTCTTCCGCGAGATCCGTAAAACCGCGGGTCGCAAGTGTAAACAGAAGATCGGCCTTTCTGGGAAAGTGACGATACGGCGCGGCATGGCTGACTCCTAGATCCGCCGCGATGTCCCGTAAACTCAATCCTTCGACCCCTTTTTGTTCCAGAATTTCCTCGGATCTTTGGATAATCGCCTTTTTGAGATCCCCGTGATGATACGATTCGGGGGTTTGTTTTTTAGAAGATTTCTTTTTGGATGCGCCTTTTTTTTCCATAGAATGTTGTCGGTGACTACTTTTTTATGTTGACAGAGCCAACATTTATGTTTACAGTAGTAACATATTGTCCAAAAGGGTCAAGGCCCTTTTTCGGAGGAATTTATGAGAATTCTAAATAGGATCCTTCCCTTTTCCAAACTCAATCCGCCCCTATTTTGGAACGGATTCGTAAACGCTGCCAGCCTTTTGATTCTGATTCCAGCGCTTTTTCTCGACGAAAGAACCGTGACGAACGCGCCCGTTTGGCTCAAACCGATCAAGTTCGCCCTTTCGATCGGAATGTATTCGTTCACGTTGATCTGGATTCTTCAGTTTGTGGAAGGCCGGAAAAAAACGATCCGCGGTATTTCCTGGATCGTCACCGCGATGCTCACGGTGGAAACCGTCTCGATCGCGTTTCAGGCCTATCGAGGAATTCCGAGTCATTTTAATATTACGACTCCTCTCAACGGCTTCATCTTCAGCCTGATGGGAACTGCGATCGGTATATTATGGTTTTTTCATATCGTTTTGGCGATCTTTCTATTGCGTCAAAAATTGGAAAATAAGACTCTTATGGAATCCCTGCGCTGGGGAATGGGAATCGCCGCCCTGGGAATGATTCTCGGGTTTTTAATGACGATTCCGAGACCCGAACAAATCGAACAGATGAAAGCGGGAATTTTGGAAGCAAACGGGGGACATACGTTCGGCGCGCCGGAAGGAGGTCCCGGTCTTCCTTGGGTCGGTTGGAGTACGATCGCGGGCGATATGAGAATCCCGCACTTTCTCGGCATCCATGCGATGCAGCTGATTCCGATGATCGCTCTTCTATTCGGAAGTTTCAAAGTTTCGCAAACGGTTTCCGTTCTTGCCGTGAGAAACTTTTCGATCTTTTTTGCAGGTTTGATCGTAGTTCTGACGATACAAGCATTGAGCGGAGAAACGTTGTTTCGTCCTTCGACGGGAATTCAAATCGGATTTTTGATCTGCGGACTCGGGATGTTCGGAAGTCTGCTTTTTCCTTTTCTTTCCAAAAAAACGTTCAATACGGAAATCAACGGAGTTTAACATGGACCTTTCCCTTCTCTTTAAAATCGCAAACAATGTCGCATTGGCGGGTTGGATTCTTTTGATCGCGATTCCGCAATGGAAATACACAAGGCTCGTTACTACGGGTCTTTTAGGAACGCTCCTTTTCGGAGGAGTATATACGGTTTTACTTATATTCAGTTTCGGTAAAACACAAGGAGGTTTCGATTCGTTGGAGGGAGTTTCCCTTCTTTTCCAAAATCAAACCGTTTTGACGGCCGGCTGGGTCCACTATCTCGCATTCGATCTTTTTGTGGGAACCTGGGAAAGCGCAAACGCGGAGAAGCTGGGAATTTCGCGTTGGCTCGTGATCCCTTGTCAGATCGCGACATTCATGTTCGGTCCTTTGGGGTTACTCAGTTATCTCCTTTTGAGAGCGATCTTACGAAAGCCGATCCTGATCGATCAGCCGTTTTCATAAGCGTTTGCAACCAACCTACGACGCGAACCCGAACTCTAAAGATTGCGGCCTCGAATGAGGTCGCATCTTTCATAAGAAGGTGGATCGTAAAATGCGAAGCAGACGTCGTGACAATTCTAAATCGGTTCGTTTCGACAATCGGAATTCTTTAATTGTTCCGACAAACCTTCGATGAAAATAAAACTTGCAATCCTATCAAAATCGTTCGGTCAAAACTTTCCGAAGAATATTTCTCGTCTCCGGATGAGTTATCACCTGATAGTGGGAAGTCTCCAAAAGACGATAAACCCTCGATTCAGGATTCGATTTCTTCCGATACACTTTGTCGCTTAACAAAGTCAAACTCGGTTTTTCCACGATCCCGTCTCCGATCCAAGAAGACCATTTCGATTCCTCTTCGGTGACAAGACTATAGATCTGAGTCGCATTCAAGTCGTCCAATTCCCCGAAATACGCATCGTTGACGTATCGTTTGATTTGATCGTTTTTGATCCAATCCTCTTCCCGTATAATTCCGTGCGAAAGATCCTTGATCGCGTCGCTTCTCTGATTTCCGATAAATCCGATAATGCTCACTGGAAGAATCGGCAACGATTCCGCACCGAGCCCGAGCCAAAAACCGATCTTTTCGATATACGATCCTCCGTCCGGGGAATTGATGATCAGAGCGTGACGAATCTTTTTCGGAAAGGAAGAATTCTCCCGTTTGGCCTGATACAAAGCGCTCCTCAAAATCAAACCGCCTTGACTGTAGGCAATGACGTCTAACGTGTGATTTTTAAGTTCGGGAGAACCCAAAAGATTCTCCACAAGCTCCAGCATGTATTTTGCGTTCGTCGATAGATGGACGCCCGGATTAAAACGAAGATAAATCGGATAATAACCGCATTCCTTCATCGTATCGGAAAGCGGAACTTCGCCTTTGGCGTTCCAAAGTCCTTCGTCGCAGAAAAGTCCCGGAATACAAAGAATCAGCTTCTGAAGTTTGGAGTTCTTCCAATCCCCCAATACTTCGGCGACTCCGGCGTCCTTTCCGTTCAAACGAAATGATGCTTGAATGTGAGAAGTCGTCACAAGTCCTGCGAAAGATTCTCCCACGATGCTGGATACGGGAATGTTCTCAAAAAGAGTTCGCTTAACAACGACGTCGGCCGCATCAAGCGCGTCTAACGCTTGATGCATCGCCTTGGCTGTGGAAGTCAAAGCTTGAGTCAGACCTTGGTCCGTTTTTTCGCCGGCGTTCTTCAGCGATTCTCCCGATTTGGAAAGAAATTCCGCGAGATTCGTGTTTTGAATCAGAGGAGCGTCCGAAAGTTTGGATAATTGTTTCGAAGACCAGTCGAAGGATTCGGTCAAAATAGAACGCACTCCTTCCAAGGTCCCCACCGAAGTATCTTTCGCGAGTCGAACCAGCAATTTACTCAGATCCATACTCGGTTGAGTCGGTTTATAAGGCATTTTCGCTTCTCCTCTTGTGTGCCGCGAAGTATAACCCGAAAACGTGCTTCAGTCAACGGTTAAAATCCGATTCTCACTTTGAATTCAAGAACGAAGAGACTTGATCTTTCCATTCTTTCCGTTTCCATGACGACATGCGGCTCCTTCTCATTCAACCGCCCGTAGAAGATTTTTACGATACCGATATAAGATTGCAGCCGATCGGTCTTTGCTATCTGAAAGGGGCGATTCAAAAATTTTTACCGGACGTCGAAGTGATCATCCGAGATTTTCATAGAGGTCTCGGCAACAAACTTGCTGGAAGAAGAACGGTTCCGATTCCGCCCGAACTCAAATACTTAAAGGAGTATTATCCGGTCCCCGATAAAAGTCCGTTCTCCACATTTTTCGAATACTTTCATTTCGGAGCGTCGTATGAAGACATCGCGGAGGAAGTGAAATCGATACGACCCGATCTTGTGGGAATCTCGTCGCTTTTTTCTCCGTATTATCGGGAAGCTTTAAAGACCGCGGATGCGGTAAAACAAGTTTTGGACGTTCCCGTTTTAATGGGCGGCTCGCACGTCTCCGCTTGTCCCGAACTGATGCTTTCGCATAAGAGCGTTGATTTCATCATTCGAGGAGAAGGAGAAAAACCTCTCTGCGATTTTTTGAACGAATTTCAGACGAACAAACGTTATGCGCTCGTTGATTCTCTCGGCTGGAAAGAAAACGGAGAACTCCGACTGAATCCGATCGGAGAAAACTATCCGATCCACGAATTGCCACCGCCCGATCTTTCCTCGTTAAAAAAAGAACACTATCTTTTCGAAGGAAAGCCGATGCGTTTTATCATCACTTCGAGAAGTTGTCCGCATCGATGCAGTTTTTGTTCGGTCCACACCACGTTCGGAACCAAATATAGAAGAAACACCGTGGAGAACGTGTTAAACGAAATCAAGGATTCGTACGAACTGGGTTACCGTGTTTTCGATTTTGAAGACGACAATCTTACGTTCTTTCGGCCCGAGATGAAACAGCTCTGCGAAGAATTAATCGCGGCCTTTCCGAAAAAAGACGTTCAGTTCGTCGCAATGAACGGGATCTCCTACATCAGCCTGGACAGCGAGCTTCTTCATTTGATGAAAGAAGCCGGGTTTACGAATCTCAATCTTGCCTTGGTCAGTTCGGATAAACTCGTTCGGGAAACCACCAAACGACCGCATACGATCGAAAAATATCTTCAAATCGTGAACGAAGGTTTCGACCTAGGATTTCAAATCACTTCGTATCAAATTCTCGGTCTTCCGATGGAAAGTCTGGATTCCATGATTCAGACGCTTCGGTTCAACGCAGCTCAACCCGTCTTGATGGGCGCGTCTCTTTTTTATCTTACGCCGAATTCTCCGATCGCTTCCGGTTTTCCCGAAAGGAACGAATCCGATATCTTTCTTTCAAGACTGACTTCGATGGCGATTCCTTCCGAACATTTTGAAAGGGAAGATCTTTATTCTCTTTTTATCGTTACGAGGATTTTAAACTTTCTGAAAAGCGCTCCGATTCCCAAGGGAGAATCCGCGTCTATAAAGGAAGCCTTAGGAATCTTGGAAACATCGGGGATTCGTTCTTTAACCGGAGTGCGATTGTTCCGCAGACTAATCGAAGAACACGCGTTATACGCATCCGTAAATTCGGAATTCGTATCCTTGGATCGGTTTCGGTACGGAATTTTCGAAAGGGTTTTTTCCGGTTTGGAAATCGTCACGACCCTTTCCGGCGGAACGATCGACCTGCAGGAATGGAATCTAGGGCATTTGGAAAACGCGGTAAAATCGGGTTTCGATTCCACTTCGGATTAAAAAAAGATTCCGATTCCTTGATTCTAGGATAGAATTTCGAGTTAGGCGGAAACGCCGGGAATTCTCAAATGGAAACCCGTAACAAACCCTATGAACGTTTTTCCGAAAAGGAAAAAACGCGAAAGATCATCCAATGGATTCGCTTTCGGAACGATCGGATTCACAAAAATCATCCTTTCTTATCGTTGTATCAGGATCGGATCGGTTTGGGAATTACGCTTTTGTCCGCGGCCGGGATGATTCTATTTGCCTTTCTTTATCTATCCGATCGAATTCCGTTTTGGATTTGTATCGTGATCAATGCGATTCTCGCTTCTTTTTTACATGAGATAGAACACGACCTGATCCATAATCTTTACTTCAAAGGAAACGCAAAGATACAGAACTTTATGTTTTGGATCGTTTGGTTGTTTCGCGCAAACACGGTCAATCCCTGGTTTCGCAGAGAAATTCATCTTCTCCATCATAAAGTTTCCGGTAATAAAGAGGACGTCGAGGAAAGAATGATCGGCAACGGAATGCCTTTCGGTTTGCGAAGAATTCTAACGATGATCGACGGAAATTTTGCGCTGATTCTCCAGGGAAGAAAAGTCGCCAAAGACGCATACTCGCAACTCAGAAAAATCAAAGCCGCCAGAATCGTCGGACCGTATCGGGAAATCTTTTTTCTGCTTTGGTATTCCTTTCTTTTGTTAAACGCATTCCATTTTTTGAATCTACTTTTTCAAAACCCGATCGCGGAACCTGCGTTTCTCGAATCGGCAAGAACGTTTCTAAACGCGGCCGCGGTCGTTTTTCTGATTCCGAATTGGATTCGGCAAACCTCGATTCAGATCGTTTCCTCAAACATGCACTACTACGGAGATATTCCGAACGTTTACAATCAAACCCAAGTTTTGAATTCATGGATCGTTTTTCCGTTTCATCTTTTCTGTTTTAATTTCGGCGCGACGCACGGAATCCATCACTTCGTAGTCAATCAACCGTTTTATCTCAGACAATGGACCGCGTTTTACGTTCTTCCGGCGTTAAAAAGATACGGAGTTGCGTTCAACGATTTTAAAAGTATCTTCCGAGCGAACGCGAAGATCGTTTACAATCTCCAGTGAGACTCTTCCACCCGTTCCACCCAAAAGTCCAACGTCGTTTTCAAGCCCGCAAGATCCAGCGGTTTAACCAGACAGTCGTTCATTCCTTTGGAAACGTATTTTTCCTTGCTGCTTTCGATCGCGTCCGCGGTGAGAGCGATGATGATCGGAAGATCCGCGTTCTCCTTTCGGGAACGAATCCATCTAGTCGCCTCGATGCCGTCTACTTCGGGCATGTGAATGTCCATTAGAATTATATCAAATACTTCCAGCTGCATCCTTTCGATCACTTCCCGCCCGTTATGAACGACCGCAGGATCGTAACCTAATTTTTTGAGAGCCCTTTCGATCAAAAGACAATTCGTCTCGTTGTCTTCCGCGACGAGAATGCGGATCTTTTTCGGAACCGCCTCCCCATACAAGTTTTCAAGATCGCGCGTCGGATCCGGTCCGAGAATTTTTTCGATTTCGGATTCGGAAGGAATGTCATACTCGATCGAAAAGAAAAACTTGGAGCCCTTGCCTTCCTTGCTTTCCAAACCGAGAACCCCGCCTTGCAATTCCACCAATTGTTTCGTAATGCTCAAACCCAAACCGGAACCTCCGAACTTTCTCACAGTGGAAGTGTCGCTTTGCGAGAACGCATCGAAGACCTGTTTTTGTTTTTCCGGAGGGATTCCGATTCCCGTATCCGAAACGACGAACTCGATCGCCACCTTCGAATCGGAAATTTTTTTCTGAGAAACTTTTAGGACGACTTTCCCGTGATTCGTGAACTTGATTCCGTTTCCGCTCAAGTTCCAAAGAATCTGACGCAGCCTCAACTGATCTCCGGAAACGTATTCCGGAATTTCAAACTTACCTTCCAGTTGAAAGCCGATCTGTTTACGTTTTGCAAGAGGATATAAAAGATCGTGGATTTCATCCAGGACGGAACGGATCGAAAAGACTTCCTTATCGAGCGAAATTTTTCCGGCTTCGATTCTTGAAAAATCGAGAATATCGTTGATGATCTGAAGAAGCGATTTCGCGGAACCGGAAAGGATCTTCACATATTCCTTCTGTTCTTCGTTGAGTCTCGTCGTTCCCAAAAGCTGAACCATTCCCAAAACCCCGTTCATAGGCGTTCTGATTTCGTGACTCATATTCGCGAGAAAGCTGCTCTTAACTTTGGAAGCTTTTTCCGCGATCTCCTTCGCTTGAATCAATTCCCATTCCGTTTCTCTTCTTTGCTGGATTTCCTTTTTCAAAAGTACGATGTTCTTATGAATCTCGGACTGTAATCCGTCCTTGAGTCTGAATTCCAATTCCTTGATTCTCTGAACGAGCATGATCGAAAACAGAATCGACTGAGCGATAAACGCCAATTTAAGAATATGAAGCGAAAGATAATTCATCGAGATCACTCCCGAAGCGCTGAGGTTCGTGATTATACCGGCCGTCGGAAAGATCATGTGAATAAAAAGTAGAATTTTCGCGGTTCTAAAACCGTCCTGAATCCTCACAACGCAGAAGTAAACGATGATGAGGTTGTTGATCAAGATCCAATAATACGAAAACTGATTGAGTTGATTCGTAAACAGGATCGAAGCAGGAAACAGTAAAAGATTGCAAGTTACATAGATCCAAGTAGTGATTTCCGCCCGTTTGTCCTTTTTTTCCGGATATAAGAATTCAAGGGAGAATAAAAACAAAAACAAGGCCGACGCGTAAACCAGAACGAGCGTCACCGGAAGATAATACGTTCCATATGCCGGTTTAAACAACGACAAAGTCAATCCGTCCCAAGCGGTCAAATAAACCGTAAAGAAGGAAATCATAATAAAGTAATATAAATAGGATCTCGCCCGGAAAAAGAAATAAAGGGAAAGATTGTAAAGACTCATCGCTATTCCGAATCCGAGAGTCAAACCTACGATGATGGAACGGAATTGTTTCGTGATGCCGTATTTGCTTTCCGATTCCAAGACGAAGGGAAAACGAAGAGGGGTTCCGCTTTTGATCCTGCAAACGATTTGGATTTCTTCTCCCGGACGAAGATAAAAATCCAACGTGGGAAAATTCTCCCCATAGAAACGAGTGGAACCGGCGCGGATGTCGTGGATTTTTCCTTCGTGAGCGTATCGATAGTGAATGTCCACTTCCTCCAAAAACGGATTGTAGACTTCGAACTTTCCGTAGTAGTCGCGCGCCGTGTCGTTTTTTAGAGGAATATAAAACCAAGCCGTCGCTTTGGTAAAACCCAGGGAAAAGGACTCGGAAGGAATATGCTGAAACGCAATGAAAGAATCACCGGAAAAAATTCTCTCCTTCCAATCCGTTCCTTCCATGTCGCTGAAGTAATGAACAAAAGAACGGAACGATCTGCTTTTCTGAAGCTGCGAAATATTTCCTGAATCCGGAAGCGCACCTTCGCCAAATATGGGAAATGCGAGACCGCAGGAAAAAAGAATCGTTATAAAAAATCGATTCATAGGAACGGATGACTCGTGGATTTTGTTATAGTTTGCAACATCCGTTTTTAGAGTAAAAAAGGTTTTTATCGGTCCCGCATATTTAGGACCGATAGAATGATAAGACGAGCTTTTTTCCGCGATTCCGGCAACTATTTCAGAATGATCTTATCGATCATTCCGTATTCCAAAGCCTCCTTGGATGAAAACCAGGAATCCCGATCCGTATCTTGAATGATACGATCCAACGGCTGTCCCGTTGCCTTTGCCATGATTTCGTTCAATAGATCCTTTTCCCGTTTTACGGACTCTGCAAAAATTCGTATATCTTCCGCAGGGCCTTTGAATTCTCCCATTACGTGCGGTTGATGGATCAAAATCTTACTGTGCGGATACGCCGAACGATTTCCGCGAACGCCCGATAAAAGCAAAACCGCACCGAAAGACATCGCCATTCCCAAACAAGTCGTATAAACCGGAGGACTTACAGAATTCATCACGTCGAGAATCGCCAAACCCGCGTAAGTCGACCCTCCGGGAGAATGGATGTAAAGGGAAATCGGTCTCGTGGGATCCACCGCTTCCAAATACAAAAAACGATCTATCAAATAACGTGCGGAATTATCGTTCACTTCTCCCCAAAGAAAAACTTTTCTTTGTTCGAGATAAACGGATTCGATTTGAGAAGAAGGAGGAAGTAAGGTCGTTTCCAAAATTTCCTCCTAAGCGGCTAAGAACATTCTGAAATAAGCTTCGGGTCTGTAGACTTCCCCGATTCCGTCTCTCAGAATATTTTTGAGTTTCAAATGACGTTTTTTGATAAACGAAAGGGTTTTTCCCTGTGACTTCGATATTTCGTCTAACGTAAAATTTCGATAATAATGGAGTTCGATCAGGGTTCGATCCTCGGGTTTCAATCGATCGATGTTTTTGAGGATCGTTTCCGAACGTTCCTTTTCGAAAAAGTCGGAATGGGTATTGCCCGCGGTCTGATCGATTTGTCTCGGATCTTCGAAAACAAGCCGTCGGTTTTCTTTTTTACGGAGAATCCGATCGCTGTGTTTGACAATCGCCCGTTTGAGTAGAATCGGAAACGCTTCCGGCGTATTGATCTTGCCGCAATTTACGTATAAGTCCCAAAAGGCTTCCTGCACGACATCCTGGGAAAGATCCTCGTCTCGAAGAATCCGATTCGCATGCCGTAACGCAAAACGTGAGAATCGTTTTTGCAGAAGGGTCCAAGCCTGTGCATCGCCGGATTTCGCGTGTTCCAAAAGTTGAATGTAGGATTTGTCTTTCATACGATTTAAAGTCCCTCGGATTTCCGTTGCAGTTCTTAAAAAACGATCTTCTCCGGGGTTTTTTGCGGAAAAAAGTTCTTTTTCCGCGGTTCGGAACGCTTTTAACCTCCGTAACCCCGAAGAAAATCGTATCGGTTAGATTCTTCCCTTATCCTTGAGTCGCTTCTGCAAAGCTTTGGACATCTGTTTGTCCGCCTGCTTCTTCTTTCTCGCCTCCTCGGGATCGGTCATCACTTTGTAGGCTCGTAATTCTCTGTTTAATTTCAAATAAGAAGCGAACCGTTCTTCGCTGATTCTTCCGTCTTCCAAAGCGGCCGCGACTCCGCAGCCGGGCTCGCCGTTGTGAGAACAATCGTTAAAACGACATTCTTCCGCGGCGATGGCAATCTCCGGAAAAATAGATTCGAGTTCGTCCTCGTCGCCCCCCGCAAAAAGACCGACTTCCCGGATTCCAGGATTGTCCATAAGAACTCCTCCTTCCGAGAGAAGAAACAGTTCCCGATGCGTGGTCGTATGTCTTCCGGTTCCGTCCGAAGCCTTTACTTCGTTCGTCTTCTGCACTTCTTCGCCTAACAAAGAGTTGATGATCGTGGATTTTCCGGCCCCGGAAGAACCCAGAAACGCGATCGTATTTCCCGGTTTGATAAACGAAGCGATCTTTCCGATCTGCGAACCGTCCAAAGCGGAAATCATCTCGACCGGAATTTCTCCCGCGATCGATTTGATCTCCTCGAATCGTTCGTTCGGATTTTCGCAAAGATCCCGTTTGTTTAGAACGATCGCGACTTCCGCGCGGCTGACCTTTGCCAAGAACAAATAACGTTCGATTCTTCGCGGGCTGTAATCGTTGTCCATGCCCATGATCACGAGAAGCAGATCGATATTCGACGCGATGGCCTGCGATTGATTTCGTTTTCCCGGATTGCTTCTCCGTAAAAACGTTTTTCGAGGGAGAATTTGCTCTATGATGCAAAGATCTTCTCCTTCGATTTCACGCACGAGCGTCCAGTCTCCGGCCACTAAGAATTCTCCCGAAACGGATAATGCGCCCGAGGGAATTCCCCTGCGTTCACCAGAGTCCGTTAGAATTTTTGAATATTCTCCGTAGACGGAAACCACTCGGCCCGGCCTTAAATCGTCGAACAAAGGGATTTCCGAAAGAAAAAATTCCGGGTCCCAGCCATAGGATGTGAGGATTGAGTTTGATTGTGACATGTGATTCCTTCTGATTTTTTGGAATGAAGATACATAACGCCCTTTCCCCTTGGAGGGATTCGGAACGTTCAGCCTTTCAGAATGGAATCAAACAATCATATGCAGATTTGAACACAGGGTAAGGGGGTTTTGGTCTTTCGTCAATCAAAGAACGATCGGATTATTTCCAAGATTTCAAATCCTTCCACTTCGATTTTTCTTGCAATATTTTCCTTTTTTGGAAATATTTTGCCAATTTAACCCAGGCAAAAACATTGATTAAAAAAATTTCCCAACCCATAGAAAGAATCAAAAGTCAATATGAAACGGTTGTTATCGGTTCCGGTTACGGCGGTGGAATCGCTGCCTCCCGCCTTTCGCGCGCGGGAATCGAAGTCTGTCTTTTAGAAAGAGGCAAGGAAATCCGGCCGGGAGAATTTCCGAACAAGGAAATCCCCGCCATCGCGGAAGTCCAAGCGAACTACGAAGACAAACATATCGGTTCCAAAAGCGGTCTTTACGATTTTCACATCAACGAGGACATCAATGTTTTGGTCGGCTGCGGTTTGGGTGGGACTTCGCTTATCAATGCGAACGTAAGCCTCAGAGCCGTTCCCGAAGTTTTTCAAGATCCAGCCTGGCCTGCCTCGATTCGGGAAGAAGCGGGCAAACACGGAATGGATCCGTATTATTCACGCGCGGAAGAGATGTTAAGACCGAATATTCTTCCCGCAAAGTATCAAACATTAGCAAAACATAAAGCGCTCAAAAGCTCGGCGGAATATATCAAAAAGAAATTCTATCCGACTCCGATCAACGTTACGTTCGAATCCAAATTGAATCACGTCGGAGTGATGCAGGATGCGTGCACAAACTGCGGGGATTGCGTTACCGGCTGCAACGTTTCCTCCAAAAACACGACTCTGATGAATTATCTTCCCGACGCGGCCAACTTCGGAGCGCAGATTTTCACCGAAGTTAAAGTGAGTTATATCGAAAAGAAGGACGGCTATTGGCTGGTCCATTTTATTCCTCTGGGAATGGACCGCGAAAAATTCAGCAAAGACGAATTATTCATCCGTGCGAACAACGTGATTCTTGCGGCGGGCTCCCTAGGCTCGACCGAAATTCTTCTCCGTTCCAAAGAGAAAGGACTTAGCCTTTCGGACGCCGTCGGAGTTCGCTTTAGCGGCAACGGGGACATGCTCGGCTTTTCTTACAACGGAAACGCGAAGATCAACGGAATCGGCTTTGGAAGCAAAAAAACGAACGGAAACGCCGATGTGGGCCCTTGCATCACCGGCGTGATCGACACTCGAATCGGCGCTCCGTTGAACGAAGGAATGATCATCGAAGAAGGTTCGATTCCGGGCGCGATCCGCGCTCAATTACCCGCGGCCTTCGCAATCAGTTCCAAACTCACGGGAGTCAAAACAAAAAAAGGAATCATCCAGTGGATTGTTGAGAAATTTAGAATATTCTTAAGTTTTATATTGGGTCCGTATCGGGGCGCGGTCCGCAACACGCAGACCTATCTCGTTATGGCGCACGATGGAAACGACGGAACGATGTTTTTGAAGGACGATCGTTTGAGAATCTCCTGGCCGAACGTGGGTAAAAAACCGATCTTCGAAAAAATCAGCACGATCCTGAAGGAATCCACCGTTCCTCTCCAGGGAACGTATATTAAAAATCCCGTATGGAACAAATTGACCGATCAGGATCTGATTTCCGTTCATCCTCTCGGCGGTTGTCCGATGGGAGAAGACGCTTCTTCTTCCGTAGTCAACGAAAACTGCCAAGTGTATTCCGGCAAAAGCGGGAAAGCGACGCACGAAGGGTTGTATGTTATGGACGGTTCGGTGATTCCTAGATCCCTGGGAGTCAATCCGCTTTTGACGATCTGCGCGATCTCCGAAAGAGCCTGCGAAAAGTTAGTCGCGGGGAAAGGACTTCAGATCAATTACAGCCTTCCATCGTATCCGAAACATTCGGACGTCGTAGACGAGACTACGTTGGGAATCGAATTCACCGAATGTATGAGAGGATTCTTTTCCACTCAATCGAAAGAGGACACGGAACGCGGTTATCAGATCGGCAAGGACGAAGGTTCCCCCATCGAATTCTTATTAACGATCCGAAGCGAAAATCTCGAAGAGATGATCGATAACCCGGATCACAAGGCGACGCTATTCGGCACCGTACGCGCGCCCGTAATTTCCAAAGACATCATCACCGTTACCGGCGGAGAATTCCTTCTGTTCATCTCGAGAGAGGATCGTATCGAAACGAGAAACATGGTCTATCGTATGATTCTCAATACGGAAGAAGGTAAGAAATATCTTTTCGTGGGAGCGAAGTGGATTCAAAACGACGGCCTCACGAACATCTGGAGAGATACGAGTACGCTCTACACTACGATCTATGACGGCGAAACGGAGAATTCTCCCGTGTTTGGAAAAGGAATTCTTCACATTCTTCCCGAAGACTTTGCAAAACAGATGACCACGATGAAGGTCATCAATTCGAAATCGATTCTCGACGACGTAAAAGGAATGGCGAAGTTCGGTTCGTTCTTTGCGGGAGCGTTGTACGACGTTTACGGCGGAGTTGCAAGTTCCATCGTTCCTTGGGACAAGGACGCAAGACCCAGAACCAAAAGACCGTTGCGTGTTTCCGCGCCGGAAGTTCATTTTTTCAAAGCGGCGGACGGAGCCGATCTTCGATTGCTGCGTTACAAAGGCGGAAAAAAAGGCCCGGTTCTTTTATCACCTGGGCTCGGTGTTTCCAGTTTGATCTTCAGCATCGACACGATCGACACCAATCTTTTGGAATATCTTTTTGAAAATCAATACGACGTTTGGCTCTTCGATTATAGAACGTCGATCGCTCTTCCTTCCGCGCCTCTTCCGAATACGGGAGACGTGATCGCGGTTCAGGATTATCCGGCCGCCGTGAATAAGGTAAGGGAACTCACCAAAGTCGATAAGATCCAGGTCGTCGCGCATTGTTTCGGCGCCACGACGTTTACGATGGCCCTTCTCGCAGGTTTGGAAGGAGTTCGCTCCGTCGTTCTTTCACAGATTTCGGCTAACGTGGAAGTCCCCACCTCCATGGACATCAAAGTCGGCCTTCACACGGCGGAGATTTTGGACGCGCTCGGGGTCGAGGACATGACCGCTTATACGAGCGACAAGGACGGATGGCTAGATAAATTCTTCAATTCCGTTTTGGCTCTTCAACCTCAGTCGCTTTTCGCGCACGACGTAAATCCGGTCAGCAGAAGAATCACCTTTCTGTACGGAAGTCTCTATAAATTAGAAAACTTGAATGAAGAAACCTATCACTACGGCTTGGGAGAAATGTTCGGCGTGTCCAACATCAAGGCGTTCGAACATCTTTCCAAAATGATCCGCGCCCACAAGGTGGTAAACGCGGAAGGCAAAGACGTGTATGTTCCGAATCTGGACCGTCTGAATCTTCCGATCACGTTCATTCACGGAGCGGAGAATCAGTGTTATCTTCCGGAAAGCACCGAGATGACTTACAAATCGCTGATCGATCGTTTCAATCCGAACCAGTATAGACGTCACGTGATCCCGGACTACGGCCATATCGATTGTATGTTCGGTAAAAACGCGTATAAAGACGTGTATCCTCTGATTCTTCAGTCCTTAAACAGCTACTGAAGAATTCGGAAAATTATTAAATTCTAATATATTTTTAGGAAAAAAAGAATGCCACAAGACAATTCGTATTACGACGCTATCGTCATCGGTTCCGGTTTCGGAGGTTCCATCAGCGCTTTGAGACTTTCGGAAAAAGGACAGAAAGTTTTGGTTTTGGAACGCGGGAAAAAATACGCTCCCGGTTCTTTCCCGAGAGACGTGCGTCAAACGGACAATCTTCTTTGGCGTTATCCGAAAAAAAGAAAATCCCTGGGTTTATACGAACTGAATTTTTTCAGCGGGATCGGCACGGTGACCGCCTCCGGTTTGGGCGGCGGTTCGTTGATCTATGCGAACATTCACATTCGCCCCGATCAAAAAGTTTTTGAAGATCCTCGTTGGCCCGCTCCATTCAATCGCAAATTTTTGGACCCGTATTACGATAAGGTCGCTTCCAAACTCGACGTAAAACCCGTTCCGCCCGAATGGGATCTTCCGAAACGCAACAAGTTCAGAGCCGCAGCGGAGCTGAATCGCCACGCTTATTTCGATCCCGACGAGGCGGTAAGCTGGCTCAAACCTTCCAGACCGGGACAAGCCGTCTGCGAACGCTGCGCCGAATGCGAATTCGGATGCAATCACGGTGCGAAGAATACATTAGATTTTAATTATATTGCGGACGCTCAAAAAAACGGGGCGGTGTTTCAGACGGATTCTTTGGTTTCGCATATCGCTCCCGATCCCAAAAACGGTTACGTCGTTTATTACGAAAATACGGAAACCGGAGAGAAACGTTCCGTTTACGCGAAACGAGTCGTCCTTTCCGCCGGAACCTTGGGAACCAATCGGATTCTTTTCAACAGCAGAGACAGATACAAAACGCTTCCGAACCTCAGCAAACATCTCGGAAAAGGATATTCCGGAAACGGGGATTTTCTGGGTGGAATCGAATCGAGCAAAACGGATCTGAAACCTTGGGACGGACCGGACGTGACGACCGTGATCAATTATTTTCCGCAGGGATTTCAATTCACGATGGCGGCCCCCACGTTCAACCAACCCGTGATGTCCGTGTTGGCTTCCTTGGGAATCAATAAACCGAATTGGTTTTTGAGACTGATCGGTCCTCTTTTTTGGAAAAGTCTGGAATGGATTCTTCCGTTTATATTTAAAAAAGGACTTCTTTCCAAACCGCTTCCTCCGGGCATACCGGGCGCGGGAGATCCGAAATACATGACCAATCTTTTCGCGATCGGAAGAGACAACGCAAACGGCAAAATCGTCCGTTGCGGAAAAAACATAGACATCAAGTGGAATTACTCCCAAGAGAACCGCAAACTCATCCAAGACATGACGGCTTCGATGCAGCAAGTCGGCGACGCATACGGCGGCCAATTCGGACCGTTGGCAACGTTCCTGTTGTTCAACCGGATTCTTTCGGTGCATTCTCTCGGAGGTTGCATTCTTGCTGCAACACCGGATAAGGGCGTCGTTTCCGAAACGGGAGAAGTCTTCGGTTATAAGAATCTTTTTATCGCGGACGGATCGGTGATTCCTTCTTCGATCGGATTTCATCCGGTGATGACGATTTCAGCTGTAGCGGAACATACGGCCGCTTCGATTTGTGCCGGGTTATAATCCGGCACTTCGATTCCGTCCATAAACTTACTGTAATCCCCATTTCCTAAGTACAAGAATATCTTAATTTAAGAATATACTTGAAGAATTCTCCATGAAAAAAACCATTTCTGAACCAAGCGAATGAGAGAACGAAACATTAAGAAAAAGGGTTCCTAATGCAGCAGAATCAACTCTATACCGATCTCGGTCTTTCGGAAAATCAATACAGCCGAGAAGTCATCGAGGGACAACAAGTTTACACGACGAGCTTTCTGAAATTCTACGATCTGATCGTTTTACACATTATCAGCCGATGGTTGTGGCGTTGCCCGCCGCAGAACATGGTCGATCTTTACGACCGATATTTAACCGGAAATCATTTGGATATCGGAGTCGGCACCGGATATCTTTTGCAGAAAGCGAAGTTTCCGGTCGAAAAGCCGACGATCTCCGTGATGGATTTAAACGCAAACAGCCTGATCGAAGCGAGAAGGAGACTTTCCCATCTCGCGGGAACGTTCAACGCGTATCGCGCGAATATTCTCGAGCCGATCAACACGAAAGAAAAATTCGATTCGATCGGAATGAGCTTTTTATTTCACTGCGTTCCCGGAGCGATCCGAACCAAGGCCTCCACCGCTTTCAAAAATCTTTTAAAGATCCGCAAACCCGACGGAGTGATCTTCGGTGCGACCGGTTTACACGATCTCGGACAAACACATCTTTTATCCAGAAGAGGAATGAAAAATTTAAACCGAAAAGGCGTGTTTCATAATACGGAGGATACTCTTCCGGATTTGGAAGCCGCTCTCAAAGAAAACTTCAAAGACTACGAACTGTATGTGATCGGAGCGATCGCATTCTTTGCGGGGAAAAAAGCGAAGTAGGAATTTCGTTGCAATCGAATACAAAATAAAGCCAAATAGAGGAACGGTTCCCTTCTACACATTCAAATCGAATCAGGAACGTTCCGATGAAAAAACAAACCTTAGTTGCAAGTTGCTTGCTGATAATCGCCGCCGTCACCTTTTGGATCAGTTGGTTTTTGATGCCCGATCCGGGTACGACGGATACGAATCACATCTTAAGAATCGTAAAATCGGTCCGGGAATTCGTGTGGATTTCCGCGATCACACAAATCGTTTCCTCCGCTTGTTATACGATCGCGCTGTTTCTCATCGCGGATCTTTTTTCTCCGCAAAAGAAAACGACTTTGATCGGACTCGCGCTCTTCGGAATCGGAGCCATGGGAATGTGCGCGGACGCGTTTTTCCATCTGCTCGCGTATTACATGACGGACGACTCCGTACTCCTTCAGGAAAACGTGGTCATCGTAATGACCTTCATGCAGACGAAAGGAGTCGTGATTTTGATTCCACTCATGCTTCCCTTTTTCATCGGAAGCATTCTCTTGGGAATCGGTTTAAGATCGCAAAACGCGGTTTCTAAACTTCCGATGTCGTTATTTTTAACCGCGACGTTCGTCGGGATCGGGACGGCAATCGTTGCGAAACAGGTTTTCGGTTACAGCGGAAGAATCGTCTCTTTGTCGATCTTGGGCGCGTTCGCGTTCGGACAAGCGTGGATCGGGTCGGAATTGCTCCGGTTCAAAAAAGATTAAGCGACATCGATCCGAAATTTAAACGGAAACTCAACCGATCAGATGGAGAGAAGATCGAGATTTATTCGAGTTCATAGCGAAAATTCTTCCCGAATCAAACCTTAGAATTTCAAGTTTTACGCGATGATAAAATCCGAACTTTCCCGGATTTTATCATCCCAAACTCTCTTCCAGTTTTTTGAGATCCGCCTTGGCTTCGAGCTTCTGAAGAATTTTCTTTGCGGTCGAAATTCGATCCTGATCCTTTAAAAGAACGCCCGCTTCATACAACGCGGTCGCGTATTCCCATTGATTCAAAGTGTTTGATAAGAAGGATTCCGCTTCCTTAAAGATGGCTTCCGCCTTCTTAACGTCGCCTGCGTAGAATTTCAGTTTTCCTTTGAGCATCAGCGCGGGACCGTACAAATACGGAAGCGACTTACCTAGCTTCAAACCGTTCTTCAATCCATAGCTGATGATCTTGTTCAAACTCTTATCGCCGGTTTCACGCTGGGCGTAAAGAGCGGCTTCCGCGAGGTAAACGTTCCCGATCTGAAGCTGAGGGAACTTCACTTCGCACTTCAAAAATCCAGCGTAACTCCGTTTGGACCAATGAGCCGCTTTTTCCGGCCAACCCTCCAAAATCGCGAGTTTGAGAAGTTTATTGATCGTGGAAAGCTCGTTCATCACGTCGTTTTCCAGAGCCGCCCTTTCAACTTCGACTAACAGACGTTTTTCGAGTTCGAGCGGATCGACTTCCCCGAGAAGATAACCGAAATACGGGGACCAGATTCTCGTCCAGCGAAGCTGCAATTGCGCGCCTAGATCCGCCGCGATCTCGCCGATATCGTCGAAGTATTTTTTAGCGGTTCTGAAATCGGATTGGAAGTAATACAAAAACCCGCCGGACGAAAGTGCGGAAAGAAGATCCCACTTCTCGCCGACCTGACGATAGATCGCGATCGAATCGTGAAGATACGGAAGACCTTGATCAGGACGGTTTAGCATCATGTAATATAAGCCTTGAACCAAAAGACTGATCGCCTTTGCATAGGGATCCCCCGTTTTTTCGGCGAGTTCTCTTCCCTTAATCAAGAAATGTTTGGACGGTCCGAAAAGGTTCATTCCCACAAAAACCTGACCGAGGGCGCATTCCGCCAAAGACTGACGGACCGGATCGTCGAAACGTTGCGTCGCGTTGTATTGCGTAAAAACGGACCATCCGAATTTCTTAATGTCCTTCATGATATACATCTTTGCGAGAATGACTAAGATCAAACATCTCAATCGAAGACGTTCCGCCTTGCCCGCAGAAGTATAAGAAGAACCGAATATGGAAAAACGAAGAACGAACGGAAGCTGCAAAACGATTTTGAAAATCGTATCCGGTCTGCTTCCCGGCGGACGAATCCCCGTGATTCGAAGCGCCTTCTCCAGGGTTTCCATCGCTCGCGGAATATCGTCCTGTTCCTGGTATACTTGGCCGAGTCCGGTATAGGTGCGGATCAGATTGAGCGTGGATTTATTTTCCAGACATTCCTTAAACAAAGACTCCGCGTGCGCGTATTCTCCGAGCTGACGATGAACGTGCGCCAATTCCTGTTTGATTTCGTAATACGTCTCACCGTTTACTTTCGTAAACTGCGACATCGATTCGAGGGCTTGACCGTAGTGATAGATCGCGTCCCGGTTCGCATAACGGCTTCTCGCCTTACGCGCGGCCATCAAAGAATACCGGGAAGCCTTTTCGAAATCGGAACATTGACGATAGTGAAACGCCAAAATATCCGCCATCTCGATTACGTTGCTTTCGTTTTCCTTTTCGATAAAGGAAGCGATTCGCTTATGAAGATCCTCTCTCGTCGAATGAAGAAGAGTGTTGTAGACGATATCGCGGATCACGATGTGTTTGAAGATATACGTTAAAGGATCGGTGATTTCCAAAGGAGTCAGATCCAAACCTTCCAAACTCTGAAGAATATTCTGAATCTCGGAGCGGAACTCCACGGGAAGAAGATGATTGAGAGTTTCGACGTTGATCAAACGCCCGATCACGGAAGCCGTTTTTAATACGATCTTTTCCCGTTCCGCCAAACGATCCACGCGTGCGAGCAATACGTCGTTCAACGTGTTCGGAATTTGGATATCCCGCGTTTTATCCGAAGGAGAAAGCGTACCGTCCTCCAGTTTTTTGAGAGTCCCTTCCTCGATCAGGTTATGAACGATGGACTCGAGAAAAAACGGATTCCCGCTGGATCGGTTGAGAATCTGATCCAAGAATTCTTCCTGGCTCGTATCCATGTGAAACTTATGAATGAGAAAATCCTTCGCTTCTTCCGGTTTGAATTCCTTCAAGCGGATCAGCTCTTCGTTCGGTGAGACCGCTTCTTCCGCGAATTGACCTTCCGGCCGCGACACGAGAATCAGCATGGCCTTCATCGAAGGTAAACGGGACGCGAGTTTTTCCAAAAGGCGACTGGAAAGTTCGTCGATCCAGTGGACGTCCTCGAAAATCAGCATCAAAGGTTTTTTCAAAGCGCGTTCTTGAAGAAGGGAAATGATGATCTCGAACAATCTTTCGTTCTTTTGTTTCCGGTCGATTTCTCTCGTAAGAGGGTCTTCCTCCACGGGAACACCCATCAACGCGACGAGCGCCTTGGCCCAGGCGATGTCAAACGCATTCAGATTCTCTAATGCTTTTTCCGCCTTAGAAACGCGGGCTTCCACCGAATCGTCCTCGAAAATTCCCAAGAACAGACTCAACAATTCCTTCCAAGGATAAAAGGGAGTGAATTTTTCGTAAGGATAACAATACCCGATGAGAATTTCTACGTTTCGATCGTAAGCCTGATCGATAAACGTATTGGTCAATCTGGATTTACCGAGTCCCGCGTCGGCGATGATCCGGCAAACGACGCCGCCTTTGTCGATGGAAGCGTCCAACATCTTATGAAGACGATCGATCTCTTCCTTTCTTCCGATCATCGTATCCCTGTATTGGATCAGAAGTCCCGGAATATTCTTCTGTTCGGACGTTAGCTGAAAAACCTTCTTGGATCCGGAAACACCTTTGAGTTCCACGTCCCCGATCTCGTGAAATACGAAATTCTTTCCCAACTTATTCTTTGTTTGAGAATCGATCAGAATTCCATCCTGACCGTTCAAAGTCGCGAGTCGAGCGGCGATGTTCATCATCTCACCGATCGCGGTAAAATCCTTTCGGAAAGGCGCGCCTAAATCTCCGCAATACGCCATTCCAGTCGATATTCCGATCTGAATGTTCTTTGCAGCGGAATAGGAGGAAGCCCCCTCCATCAATCGAATCGCGAAACGCGCCGCAAGAGCTTCCTTATTCTCAAGGGCCGCAGGGGCTCCAAAAAGAATGCTGAAAATTCCTCCCTTGTCCGAAAGATCCGTAAGAACAAAGGTCCCGGAACAAGCGGCCGCAACCCCTTGCACATATGTAAAGAAATCGTTGAAGTTTCTGGAATCGGTATTGGATTCCAAAGGAGCGTCGATGCGTACGAAAACCGATGCGACTTCGCGATAATCTCCCGAGAATGCGCTATGAACGTTCGTAACTCTTTGATACAACTCGGGAACGATAAAACGTTTGCATCGTTTGAAAAATCGTTCGGTGGAAATTCGATCGTCCGCAGTCGAGCGGGAAGGAGGAACGTGCGTATTTTCCACACGTTCACAATCGGTTAAACGATAGAAGTTTTCACCGAGCGCTTCTCCCGTCTTGGATGCGGGTAAAAGATCCCAAATCGAAGAACTCAAAACGATATCACCGGCTAACGCGTGTTTTTCGGCGGAGATGGATTGATCCACGGGCGTTCCGGCGATCACCGCTCTGAGAAAACGATCCTGTTCCCCCAATATGAATTCCTGATATTCTCCATAAGCCAAGCCGACTCTCGCGGGCAGGTTTACCGTTTCTCCCAAGAGTTCGTTGGAGCTGAACTCCGAAATCGAATGAAAGATTCCTAATGCACAATTCGCGACGCGAAGCGCCGCTTCCGCGTCCGTTTCATCCGTTTTTTTTTCGAAACTCACCAACACGGAATCGCCCGCGAACTGATACACCGCGCCTCCCCATTGATTCAAATGTTTCAACAAAGCGGTGTAGTAATTGGAAAGAACGGTTTGCAACGCGTCGATGCCTCGCGTGCCTTTGGCGGCTAACGCGAGTGTGGTGGGAGTAAACCCGACAACGTCGAAGAATAGAACGGCGCCTTCGAAGGACTGCGATCTCTGCAGCTTCGATTCGTTGGAATCCCCCAGTCTCCGAACGATCGCGGAGGGAAGATAGGGTCTGATCAGTTCCAGTGTGTCTTTGATGGATTCCGTTGCGCTATTCATAATAATCCTAAAAGCGAATGTTATTTTTGTGTATTTAATTCTGCAAGCCTGTTAGACGAATATTTTTGGCTAAAAAATCCCTATATTGTGTCCTTAAGTGCAGAATTATAATTTTTTACTCAAAGTTTTGCGGTCGGCTTGATTCCCGTAATTCCTTCGGCGACTCGCTCCGAAAGAGCGGCGATCGTCATCGATGGATTGGCCCCGATCGCAGTCGGAGACAAACTTCCGTCGGCCACATACAATCCTTGATACGAAAAAACCTGACCGAATGTCTTGGAATCCGCCGAAGTCACGGCGTTCGTTTTCGCGTTTCCAAGAATACAACCGCCTAACGGATGTACGGAAACGTTGTTGCGAATCGGCCAAGCCCAGGTCGGAAGCGGGAAATAAGATTTTGCATTGATAAACGAAGCGAAATCCTTCATCACTCCGAGAATCGCCTCGTAAAGAGACATACTGTTCTTTTGCGGCCATTGAACTTGAAATCCTTTCTTACGATCGAGGACCATCGTTCCGTCGGCGCGATCGATTCCCATACAAAGCAATACGGCCGAAGTATAAGATAAGTCGCCTTTCATAAGTTCGCTCAACAAGTAACCGACCTTGCCGAAAATCTTTCCGCTCCAGAATCGTTTGAAGAGTTCGCCTAACATGTGAAAGAAAAATCCGATCCGTAAGAACCAAGGGATCGCTGCTTCCGCAAAATACGCCGCAAAGACCGGATAACTCGCGTCCTGCAAAACGAAGGCCCGTTGGCTATCGTAGCTTTTGAATAAATTATAATCCGTGTATTGAGTGATAACCGGACCGTAATTCGGGTTCGCTTCTTTCTTTCCGTTCACAGCAAAGGATAAGAAGTCCCCGTTTCCGGAAAACTGTTTGCCGAGATGATCCGAGATGTCCGGCAAAGTTTTGAATTCTTCTTTGCACCGGAGAAGAAGTTCGGTGCTGCCTAACGTGCCCGCGGAAACGACCACGCGTTTCGTAACGACGGAGACGAGTTCTCCCCTTTTTTCTCCCGAAAGATCGCGGAAATAAATTCTATAACCGTTTTCTCCGTGCGCGGAAGGATTGTCGTTCCCGTCCGTTCCGATCGGAACGATCTTATGAACGAGATGTTCGGTGCGAACGTCCGCTCTGTATTTGTTTTCCGCTACGAAAAGATAATTCAGATCCAGAGTGTTTTTGGAATGCGTGTTGCATCCGATATCGCATTCGGCGCAATACGTGCAGGAAGTCTGAACCGCACCGTAACGGTTTTTTTCCTGAAGTCCGATCGGAGTGGGCTTTTTAAAATCGTTCCCGAAGAATACGTTGATGTCCGCGAGTTTGGATTCCCGTCCCGCCGACTTTGCGAATTTCTGATAAAGTTCGGTGCGGACGATTTTTCTTCTCGGATCGTCGTTCAAAGGAATCGGTCTCGAACCCAGAACTTCCTTTACGATTTTGTAATACGGAGTAAGACTTTTCTTCTTTACGTTCGCGGGCCAGCGTTCGTCGAAGATATGATCCGGCGGTTCCAAAAAGACGTTCGCGTAGATCAAAGATCCCCCGCCTAACCCGGCGGAGATGACCACGTCCATGTGTTTGTAGTTCCGAATATCGAACAATCCGGTCTGATTGAGTTTGGAAAGTTTTTTCGGACGGATTTTGGAACTGTTCTCCTCGGGAACGTTCCAAAAGTTCTTGGACATATCGTGAGGAGAACGTGGAAAAGAACCCTTCGGATACCGTTTGCCTCGTTCCAGGATCAAAACCTGACCCGGCCATTTTTTACTCAATCTACATCCGGTCACGGCTCCGCCGAAACCGGTTCCAATCACAACCGCTTCATATTTTTTCATAAACAACCCTAAGACTAAATCAATCTGTATATTAAAATAAGCTAAATTCGAAATGATTCCAAAGATAGATGCCGATGATCAACGCTCCCAAAAAGGAAACGAAGGAAAAAAGGAAATGGAACTTATCCCATTTTTCCAGGGAACGAAATCCTTTGTAGATCCGTTTCGACGACCATTTCGGAAGATCCTCGAGTTCGTCCCCGAGTTTGTGAAGATCCACAAAGGTCAAAAGAAGAAGCACCAAAGTAAGAACCAACAGCAAAGGATTGACGACTCCGGAAACGGTGCAGAAAACCTCGCTCGTATAACTCACGTTTCCCCAGCAAAAGAACGTACGAAACGAAATCCACGCGATTAAAATCGGAAATCCAGCGAATACGATCAGAACTTCTCCCCAGATCGATTTTCTCTTAACCTTCTTCTTTCTTTTTTTTCTAGGGTTTTCTTCGCTTAACGATTCTGCCATAAGTCGTCTCCGCCGTAGAGTTCGATTTGTTTGCGCGAGCCTTCATCCTGAAAATAACCGAGACGTTTCCAAACGCTCAATGAAGTCTGTTTGTATATCTTCCAGGTTTTGCCGCAATCCGGAGTAAACGGAATATCCTTCTGCTCGACAACCTTCTGCACGTATTCCTGACAAGTCGCGGCCGGATAACGTCCTTTCTGAAGAGGATTGTATTTCGGAGAAGAATCGGATTCCCGCAAACGATTCAATAAAATCTTTCTCAAACGATCCTCGCATTTCGTTCCGAAGATACAATGCCAGGGATTGCTGCTCGCGAGTTCTTTCGCTTTCGGAAAGTCGTCTTTGATGACGACTTCTTTCAAATTGGATTGGAATAAATTCGGAATTCCTTTCGCATAATTCTCCCAATCGACAACGCGCGAATCGCTGTGGACCGGATGATCGGGTAACGTCATATCGGAAGCGTGACCTCTTCCGGTGGGATACATTTTTTTATCGTTCCGTAATTTACGATGCGCGAACGAATCTCCCAAAAGATGAAACGCAAAACCCAGCGCGCAAAGTTCTTCCGAAGATCTTTGTTTTTTAGAAGTGAGATCGGTGCGAAGCTGATTCAAGGTAACGATCGCGACGCTGCGAAGATGATCGCTGCTTCCTCCGGTCAAACCGTGGAGCAACTGTTGCACTTCCGCCATTCTTCCTAAAACGTCCGGCGAACCGTGATCGGTAAAGACCCAAAGAAGAAAATCGAACGGATGCTGAAAGGCTAACTTCTGATAAACGGAAATCGCATCCAGTTCGGGAACCTCGTCCGGAAGTTGCGTGCAAAACGCAACGAGGGCGATTTCGTCTTTTGTTAGAGGAGAAGAACTGTGAAAGTTATTCAGAACGGTTTGAACCGTATAAAAATGTCCGTCCTCTTGATACGCATTCAGGCTGTGACATAACAGCAAAAGGAGAATGGAAAAGAATTTAGTCAATTTCTTCCAAAACATAAATCGACAATAAATACTTTTTTAAACAACAATTGCAACAATAGTTTCCTTCTATGTCAATTTTCCCGACATTTTTTACCAAAAGTTTGCAACAAAAGGAGACAAGGAACCGTGTTCGGAATTCGAAAAATATGCTTGTAAAACAAGCGTACCGATCCATTCTCCCCTGGGTCTTTTTACAAATTGAAAATCGATTTTTAAAATCGACACTTTCGTCGATTTCACCGCCCGGTTCCGCCAATTGGAGAAAAACGGACTGCGGTTTCCGAACGGAGAGTTTCGGGTCCTGATAGAATCAGATGAATCATCAATTTAGAATTTTTGCATATACATTCGTCCTCCTCCAGCTAGTTTCGTTTTCCTTACGGGCCGAAAATTCCTCGGTCAACCTGGTAAAAACCTGCGACGCGAATGACGTCTGCAAGGGAAACGTCTGGAACATTCTCGATCGATTCGAGGAACGTTTTCTAACGGAAGAATTCTCCCCCGATGGGGAATGGAAACGTGTCGATTCGTTCCCGATCTGGACCAACAAACTCTATCCGTACAAATCGAAACTTCATACGTTCACTTTTTTTACCGAGTTCGATCTTCCTCCGGGATTCTTGGAAAGTCCTTTAGAACCCGGAATCCGTTTCGGAGAAATCGGAGAGGTTTTTGAAATCCATATCAACGGACAACGCATCGCGAAAGAAGGGGAAATCTCGGAAACCGACGTCGTCTATCATCGAACCGTCCGCGGACAAGTCTATGAAATCGATCGGAAAGTCCTAAAACAAAAAAACAACCGATTGACGATCAAGCTCTCGGGCGACCCGAAATACGATCACACCGGATTTTATCTGACGTCCGGTTACGAAATCGGATATTATAAAGAACTCATATACAAGGAACAGGACCGGATCGTTCTGATTCTGATCGGGATCTACATCACGACCGGGTTGTATCATCTTTTCCTTTTTATTAAACGAAGAAGGGAAAGACACAACCTCACGTTCGGTCTGTTTGCGTTGCTGCTCGGACTTTATATCTACACCCGATCGGCGGCGGTTTTTGAAAACGAAATCGATTCCACGATCATACAAAGAGTCGAACTGATCGCACTTTACTTTTGTATTTCGTGCTACTTCTGCTTTATGAGCCAGCTCTTTTACCGTAAAACGATTCCGATGATCTTTTATTATTCGATCTTCAACGTTCTTCTCGCGGTCCCGACGCTCGTAATTCCGATGTATATGAGCGAATACTTATTGCGAATCTGGCAGATCGGAGCGATTTGTTTTGCGGTTCCGGTGAATTTTTACATTCTCATCCGAGGAATTCAACACAGGCTTCCCGCGGCTAAACGGCTCTTTTTAGGAACCGTAATTATCACAGGAACGGCGATCTTCGACGTTTTGGATTCGATGATCTTCAACACGGGAATCGCGTTCAGCAAATACGGATTCTTTTTTTACGTGATGGGAATCGCTACGATTCTCGCGGAACGTTTCAGCGAACTTCACGAAAAGACCCAACAACTCAACGCAAAGCTCGAACAAAGAGTGGAAGAACGAACCAAAGAACTTTCCGAAACCCTCGACAACCTGAGCAAACTTAAGGATCAACAGGACGGAGATTACTTTCTCACTTCTCTGCTCATCAATCCTCTCGGAAGAAACGCCGCGGAAAGCAGAAGCGTAAAGATAGAATTCTTCCTAAAACAAAAAAAGGAATTCAACTTCAAGAACAGAAACAACGAGATCGGAGGAGATCTTTGTAAGACGGAAAGTATTCTTCTTCGAGGAAGAAGGGTCACGGTTTTTTTCAACGCCGACGCGATGGGCAAGTCCATGCAGGGAGCGGGAGGCGCGCTCGTACTGGGAGCTGTGTTCAAATCAATCATCGAAAGGACGAGATTCAGTTCGTTTATGAAGGATCTTTATCCGGAACGATGGCTCAAAAACGCATTCATAGA
Source organism: Leptospira yasudae (assembly GCF_003545925.1). Classification (NCBI taxonomy): domain Bacteria; kingdom Pseudomonadati; phylum Spirochaetota; class Leptospiria; order Leptospirales; family Leptospiraceae; genus Leptospira; species Leptospira yasudae. The sequence continues at coordinate 864,417 of NZ_QHCU01000001.1, forward strand.
ATTGCATAGAGTTTTCGAAAGTTTCGAAGGTTCCATGCTCGTATCCATCGTGTTAGGCGTGATCGAGGACGACACGGGTTTTACGTATTACATGAACGCGGAACATCCGTATTCGATTCTTTACAGAGACGGGGTCGCTTCGTTTTTAGGGGAGAATCTTTTTTATAGAAAACTCGGTTCTCAGCTCGTGGAAGGAACCTTGTCCGTACAGACGTTTCAGTTTATGCCAGGCGACATTCTGTTCAACGGATCGGACGGAAGGGACGATATTCTTTTGGACGTGGACGGAAAGAAAAACATGAACCACGACGAAACGAGAATTCTCAGAATCGTGGAAGAATCGAAGGGAGATTTGGAAAAAATAAATTCTCAACTCAATCGGGAAGGAGTTCTTACGGACGATCTTTCCATGATGAGAATCGAATGGAACGGTCAAGTCCCTAAAAACGTAAAGATCAATCTTTCTCGGAAGGATAAGAATTCTTTGGATCAGTTTCTTGCCGATCTGCGAAACGGAAAACAAACTCATCCCGCCGCGTATCGCGAACTCAGCCTTTCCTACTTTCGATTGAGAGAATACGATAAAGCTACATTCTGCGCCAACGAATATCTGACCGCAGTTCCTTCGGATGAAATCATGTTGGGTTATACGGCGAGAATGCTTCGCAAGGCCGGAGATATGAATCAAGCGGTGGACGTGGGAGAAAGACTTCGTACCCGAAATCCGAAACACATACGCAATCTGAAGAACTTGATCCGCGCTTACAAAGGTTTAAAGAATTCCGATCGGATCGCGAAGCTCGAAGAAATCCTTCATTCCTTAAACGGAAAAAAAACGTTCCATCACAAACCGGGTCCGTAAAAACCATTCTCTTGTTTAGAAAAGTCTAATAAAAAGCGGATCGATCTTTTTCCAAAAACGGCAGGACCTCTTTTAAGAGAACCGGTTCTCAACAACGGACGCTTTTTTCTGTTTACACTCTCAAGGGTCCGCTATTCTGGGAAATGTATCATCCAAAAACTCGGAAGCATTCATGGGACATCACCATCATCACTCGCACGGACATTCTCACGATCATTCGCATCATTCCCACGATCATCATCACGTAGCGGGAAGTTCGAGCAGAACTCTCGTAATCGCGATCTTTCTGAATCTGTTCTATGCGGCGATCGAAGCGGGAATCGGTCTTTGGTCCGGATCTCTCGCATTGATCTCGGACGCGGGCCACAATCTGATGGACGTGAGTTCTTTGCTTCTCGCGTGGATCGCGATCAAACTTCAGGAAAAAGGCCCTTCTCCCGGATTTACGTACGGATGGAAGAAGTCCACGATCTTGGTCAGTCTTCTCAATTCGATTTTGATTTTCAGCACGGTCGGCTTTATCGTCTACGAATCGATCGAAAAGTTATCCAGACCGACTCCCGTTCCCGGAGGAACGATCGCAATCGTCGCTTTAATCGGAGTTATAGTAAATTTCTCTTCTTCGTTTTTATTCCATAAGAGCAAGGACGAAGACCTGAACATGAAAGGCGCTTATCTGCATCTTCTCGCCGACGGTTTGGTATCGCTCGGCGTCATCGTTTCGGGTTTATTGATCCATTGGCTCGGTTATTTGTGGATCGATCCGGTCGTGGGTCTTTTGGTCGGTTTCGTAATTCTTTACGGCAACGTTCCCTTGTTTAAGGAAAGCCTTCGATTGAGTATGGATTCCACGCCGGACGCGATTCAATCCGAAGCCGTCGAACGCGGGCTCAAGTCGATCGAAGGAGTATTAAATATTCATCATGTTCACATTTGGTCGCTGAGTACGACCGAGAACGCCCTTACGGCGCATCTCGTTCTGAAAAACGATCTTTCTTCGGAACGTCAGAGGATCATCAAATCGAAGGCGAGGGAAATTTTAAAGGAATTGAGAATCGCGCACGTAACTTTGGAGACGGAAGAGGAACGGGAAAACTGCGGCCAAATCGATTGCAACTGACCGCAGGGAAGAATTCTAATCTTCCTGTTCCTGTTTGCTCGTCATTCTTTTGAGCATGGATTCCTGAAGAATCAAAACGCTCGAAGTCGCGATTGCAATCAGTTTGTTTTTCGGGTTTCTGACTTCCGCCTGCATCGTCATCATCGCGGGAGATTTGGAAACGACTTTCGCTTCGATCAGAACGTATTCGTCTTTCGGAAAGAAGGTTCTAAAGAACTGAGTCGATAAGTCCGTAGTCACGCAAGGTCTCCTCGCGGCGAGATAGGAAAGAGGACCGAACGTATTGTCGAGCGCAGTACATAACATTCCTCCCTGAAAGATTCCCATCGGATTCGCAAAACGATCGTCATACGGAATCTTGACGACGATCTTTTTACCTCCCTCGAACTCGACGAACTCGGCCCTCATCTCTTTAAAGGATTTCGGAGGAAGTTCGAGACTTAGTCCGTATTCTTTGGCCATTTTATCGGCCATCTTATTCATTTCTTCCCATGCTTTAGTTGCGGATTCAGAAACCGGCATTTTTATGCTCCTTGATTTGTATCATCGATTTAAGACTTTTGATCATCTTCGGAAAATATTCCTTGTCCTTGCGGATTCTAGAGATCTGCATCGAGCCCTGAATCGCGGACATAAACAGATCCGCGGTTTCCTTAACGTTTAAGGGAAGAATGAAAGAGCCGTCCTTCATTCCGTCCTGCAGCGTCTGTATTAGAAAATCGCGATGTTGATTGTGCAGAACGAGAGTTTTTTCCCGAATCGCGGGTGAAAGAACGTGATATTCCGTGCCTACGACTCCGAACGGACAGATCTTTCCGTTCTCTCCCGTATAACCTTCGTAAAGTTTGAAAAGACCGAACAACCGGACGCGCGGCGGTCTTTCCTTCAAGGTTTGAGTATACTCCTCAAAGTTTTTATAATATACTTCGAGAACCTCCAAACCTAATTCTTCCTTCGAAGGATAGTGATAATGAATGCTCGCCTTACGGATTCCCAAGTCGTCCGCAATATTCTGAAAACTGAACGATTGAAAGCCTACGCTTTGAAAATAATGTCTGGCAAGAGTTACGATCTTTTCCTTTGTATCCCCTTCGAGTTTCATAAATCAAACTTACCTACCAGTAGGTAGATAAGTCAATTCTTATTTAGCCGGTTTTTATCACAGAATGTCTAAAAAAGCGACATAAGGATTTTCCCGATGGAATTGAAATCGATTGGAACTATCGTTCTAATCCGGACAAAATCACTCAAAGACGGTAAGATCACGGAAAGGAAAAAAGATTTTTCCCGCTGGATCGGGCGTTCAAGACGCATCGCGAAGTTTAAAGCGCGGTGTTCGAAAAAAAATAAGCCGAACGAACTACGAGAACGATTCGTCTTCGCATAACAAAACGAAATTCTAAAATATCCCTTAATTTATTTTGAAATGTTGACTATACGATAAGCTCTGATAGTATTATCTGACTTAGGTCGGGCGTGTAAGAAAATAAAAATAGAATTCCGTCAAATCGTTGCAAATAGCATTCAATTTTCCGATATTAAAAAATATTGATTCAGATGTCTCTTCGCTTAACAAAATTCAGATCCTTAACGGGGAATCGTATTCTCGTATTCGCCGCGTTACTCCTTTGCGTAGTTTTTCCGAAAACGGCGCATACGACGCCTAACGTCGAAGCGTGTGCGTTCGATCGTCTGGAAATCGCATTCGATTCCGCAGCCGCAAAGGAAATTCCGAAAGAACCCAATCGAACTCTTGAATATTCCTCCAAACAGGATTCTTTTTTGAAATTGGGTTTTATCAATGAATCCGTTTGGCTTCGCTTTAACATAAAAGAACATCCTAGATCGAGATGTTTTCTCCGGATTCCTCAAGTAACGTTGGACGCAGCGGTTTTGTTTTCCAAATCTTCCGTTCAGATTTCGGGGGACAGATTTCAATATTCGGACAGATCGATCGACGATTATTATCCCGTGTTTCATCTCGAACCTTCGGAAGTTCGGAACGAAAACGACGAATACTATCTTTGGATCAAAACCTCGTCCATCATCAATTTTCCGATTCTTTTGGAATCGGGTTTGGAATATCAAAAAGGAAATTATTATAGAAACCTTCTGATCCTATTCACATTGGTGCTGAGTTTGTTCATCACGCTTCTCACAGGTTTTATCTATCGACAAACCTTGGATCCGATTTATCTGAGCATCGTCGGATTTTTGATTTTCGTTTCCTTGGAAGGTTGGGCTTGTTACGCGAACGGATATAAATATCTCTGGCCGAACGCGCCCGAATTTCAAAACATCACCCCTCCCCTCTTCGCATTCTTAGCTCTCGCTTGTTCGACCTATTTTATGGTTCAGTTTTTATCCCCTTCTTCGCTTCACAAAATCTTCCGCTCGCTTTTATCGGGAGCGGCGATCGGGATCGTTTGTGTGGCCGTGTTTACTTCCTTTATCGCGGATCGACCTTTTGTGGTGAAGACGTTCTCTTGGACCTTCGTCGGCGTTTCATTTTTGATCATACTTTCTACTCTGAGCGTAATCCGCAGTTTCGGGCCCGCACGAAAGATCGCGCTTTGTATGATTCCGATCGCGGGAAGCGTGTTGATTTCCGTTTTGTATTATTTGGGCTTCATTCAATATCATGAATATTTCGTTCATGCGTATGTGCTGTCGCTTCCTTCCGTTTACGTCGTCGTTATGGTCAGCATCGTGGACCGGGAAAAATTCGTTCGAAGAAAAAATCTCAGCCGGGCGTACGACATCCAGCAAATGCAGGAAAAACTAAAATCTCCTCCCCGCATATCGGGACCGGAACTTCCGAACAAAACGCCGTCGATCCAATTCAGCTTGGATCATCTTTTGAAAGTGGAAAGAATATTTAAGAATCCCGAATTGAGCAAGGAAGACCTCGCAAGCATCCTTAAGATCACCCCTCTCGATTTGGAAAAGTATGTTCAGGATGTTTCGAAGGCGCAATCGTTCGAAATTTACGTCAATCAATTCAGAGTCGAAGAGGCAAAACATCTCTTGAAAACCAGAACGGATCTGAAACAATCGGAAATCGCGCACAGGGCGGGCTTTGTTTCGGGAAGAGAAATGGAAAAATCGTTTAAGACTTTGACCGGAATGACTCCCTCCGAATATAAACTGATGCTCTTTCCCGAATCCATCTAAGAATGCGGTTCCGTTCGATCGTAATCCTTTTTCTCGCCGCTCAATCTTATTCTTCTTTCGCAAAAGGTTTGGAAGAATCCGGTTTTACCGGTGTGACCGAAACTCCTTCGTTGCATCATCACGACGATCTACAATCTCTTCATCGTGCCTTAAAAGAATCAGAATCGTATTATGAACGCCTTCCTTCCGATTGGAAGATCGAATTTCGGAAAACGTCCTACGATAAAAAGGAAATGCTGAAGTCCATCGGACAATTAAGGAGAATTTTCCAGAAAAGGAATCCTAAGCAAAGAAAGAAGGAACTTCAAGAATCCTTCGAGTTTTTGGAAACCGCCGATCTTCAAAACGGAAAGATCACAGGATATTACGAAGTCATAATAAACGGAAGGCTTCATCCCGAAGGAGAATTTCAGTATCCGATCCTGGAAACTCCTTCCGACTTGATCGTTAAAAAGGAAACGGACGGAAGACGAATCGGTAAAATCGTGAACGGAAACTTTGTATCTTATGAAACCAGAGCGGAATTATCCGATTCCTCCGTTTGGAAAAGCAAAACGAAGGCCATCGCATTCGTGAAGATCACCGATCTTCATCTCGCTCAGCTCGAAGGTTCCGCAGTGCTTCAAATTCGCCAACGAAATCCGTTTCGCATAACGTATGCTTCGGATAACGGAAAAGAATATCGAAGCCCCGCAGAATCCTTACAAGGAATCTGCAAAAGTCTGATCCCTTCGGATCTCAAATACTGTATACAAGAATATCCTAAAGAAGTAAAAGACGCGATTCTCCAAAACCCGAGATACGTTTTTTTTAAACGCGAATCGTCCGCACCTCGGGGAAGCGGAGGAATCGAATTGATTCCGAAACGATCCGTCGCGATGGACCCGAACATTCCTTTAGGAATTCCCGCTTTGCTTACGTTCGATTCACCTTTGCTCGCAGAATCGAACCGAATCGTGTTCGTTCACGATCGGGGTTCTAAGATTACGGGGCACGGACGCTTGGATTATTTCTTAGGCACCGGAAAACACGCGGAAGAGCAGGCCGGAAGGATTCAAACCCAAGGAAGGATCCTTTTAATATTGCCGAAGAAATAAACAAATTTCCGAAAGAATCCGCAGCTTGCCTCCATCTCGATCCAATCCTTAAAAAACGTATTCAATTTTAATCATAATGTTCGGTTCTTAATATAACGATTCGAATCTTAACGCGAATTCTAAGAAATCGTTTTACAACGTTATGAACTTCTGTTTTTGATTCATCTAACAAGATTCAAAAAGCGATCCGCGTTATTCTTTCAAAGACTAACGTTCGTTTGCCGATTTTATAAACAAAGAGATAGAGACTACGGGATTCAATTCTACAGGAAGTATGCATGCATTTGATGTTTATGGGCGCGACTGAAAAAACACTAACGGACGTTTTGTGGATCTTACTCTGCTCGGGTTTGGTTCTATTGATGCAGGGCGGATTTTTAATCTTAGAATCCGGTCTCACTCGGGCAAAGAATTCGATCAACGTCGCGATCAAAAACATCGCCGACTTCGGAATCGCAACGGTCCTCTTTTGGTTCGTAGGATTCGGTCTGATGTTCGGAAATTCCTGGAAAGGAATCGTGGGAACATCCTGGTATCTTCCGGTATTTCCTCCCGACGACGTTTGGAGCCCGGCATTCTTTCTGTTTCAATTGGTCTTCTGCGGAACCGCGGCGACAATCGTTTCCGGTGCGATCGCCGAACGATTGAAATTCGTTTCCTATGTTATATCCACCATACTTATCTCCGGTTTTATCTATCCGGTTGCGGGGCATTGGGTTTGGGCGGGATTGTATCAATCCGAAACCCACGGATGGTTGTCCGTATTAGGGTTTCGTGATTTTGCGGGATCGTCCGTCGTACACAGCGTCGGCGGTTGGGTCGCTCTCGCGTTTCTGCTCGTGGTCGGTCCGCGCGCCGGAAGATTCGTGGAGGGAGAAGCTCCGCGCAAGGTTACAGGAAGCAATCTCCCCTTAGCGATGTTAGGCGGAATCATCCTTTGGGTCGGCTGGTTCGGATTCAACGGAGGAAGCACACTCGCCTTCGACCGTCACGTCCCTACCGTTTTATTGAATACGGTTCTCGCTTCTGGAGCCGCGATGTTTTCGGGTTTGTTTATCGGATGGTTCCGCAAAGGATATCCGGACGCCGTTCTCCCGTTAAACGGATCTCTCGGCGGACTCGTGGCGATCACCGCCTGTGCGAACGTGGTCAACGCGGTGGAAGCGGGAGTCATTGGACTTTTTGCGGGGATGCTCGTTTCCCCCATCGAGGATATATTAGAAAAACTGAAAATTGACGACGCGGTCGGCGCGGTCCCGGTTCACTTGGGAATGGGAATTTTCGGGACGCTCTGTGTGGGAGTTTTCGGAAATCTCCAGATCCTCAATTCGGGTCTGACTCGCTGGGGACAAATTCAGATTCAATTGGTGGGAATCGTATCGATCGGAGCGTTCGCATTCGGAACTTCTTATATTCTTTTTTCGATCATCAATCGATTCTTTAAACTCAGAGTGGATCTGGAGGAAGAATACCAGGGACTCAATATCTCCGAACACAAGGCTACCACCGAGCTTATCGATCTATTTTTGGTGATGGAACATCAGAAACGAACCGGAGATTTGAGTTACGACGTTCCGGTGGAACCGTTCACCGAAGTCGGCCAGATCGCGAACCGTTACAATCAGGTTCTCGGAACCGTCCGAAACACTTTGGAAGAAAACGAAAGAGCCAGAAAAGAATTGGCAAAGGCTTACGCGAAAGTTCAGAAAGAACAGGAAAGAGCCGAGAAGTTATTGTTAAACGTATTGCCGAAACCGATCGCCGATAAACTCAAAAAAGACAGTTCCGTAATCGCACAGAGTTTCAACGAAGCGACGATCCTTTTCGCGGACATCGTAGGTTTTACCGAAATCGCGGGAAAATTCCATCCGGAAAAAGTGGTGCGGATACTAAACAAGGTCTTTTCCGCCTTCGATTTGATGGCGGAAAAATACGGATTGGAAAAGATCAAAACGATCGGAGACGCCTACATGGTCGTGGGCGGACTTCCTCAGCCGAGACAAAATCATACATTAGCGATTGCTCATATGGCTTGGGAAATGATGGATTTATTGAAACGATTCCGAATCCGAGAAGGAAATCTCAAATTGGATATGAGGATCGGAATCAACACCGGGCCGGTCGTAGCGGGAGTGATCGGAACCAAAAAGTTCATCTATGACATTTGGGGAGACGCGGTCAACGTAGCGAGCAGAATGGAATCGCACGGACTCAGCGGACAAATCCAAGTCACTCCGTCCACAGCGAATCTGATCTCGGAAGAATTCGCGATGGAGAAAAGAGAAGACGTGGAAATCAAAGGGAAAGGAAAAGTCGATACGTTCATTCTAACCGAAAGAATAAAATCCCCGTCCGAGGAATTATTCTTCGGATTTTGAACGTAAGAAATTTATAATATTAGGAATTTGCGGTTTCCGGTTCCGGATCGGAAGCCGCGGTCTGTAACTCCGCTTCGCTCGCGTTTGATGCCTGTTCCGCTAATTTGTCCAAACCTTCTCCATTGACTTCTTCCCTTACCGTTTCTTGCACTGCGGCGGTCGCGGCTTCGACTGCTCCGTTTCCAAGATTCGATTCCGCTTCTTTACTGAGTTTGAAACAGTGATTCAAAATCGTAAAGTCATAGACGATCGTCTTAAAGACGTTGAAGAAGAGTTTTGAGTTTAATGTAAGAACTCGGTACAGAAGGTTTCGATCGATCGAAGTGATTACGGCGACGTCGTCCACCGCTTTTACGGAAAAAACTCTCGGGTTGGAACCGATCAAAGACGAAAGATCGAGAAGATCTCCGGGATGATAGTCGCGGATTTCGGATTCGGTTCCGTCCTTTGCTACCTTGCTTAACACCAGCTTTCCTTGCAAAACGAACCAAAGTTTTTCGGACGCGGGTTCTCCAGAATGAAAAACGTATTTTCCGGGAGAATAATAATTACTGAGATGTCCGTAGATTTTCGTAATGACGGCTAAATTATGAATTCTGCATGTTTCGTAATCGTCCGCAAATTCCAAATCCGACGGATCGATCTTAATGAAAGAACTAAGTTTCGTGAAATTCAATTCCTCCCTATAATGTCTGCTTGCCGCGGTTAGCAAAAGCCGAAACATGAACTTTGGATTTTTATGAATCATATTCTCGATGATGCTGCTGTCCAAGGAAATCAAACGAGTTCCGTCGGTTGCGGCGATCGCTGAGGCGGTTCTTTTTCCTCCGGTCAATAGCGCCATTTCTCCGAAAAAGTTATTCTCGTAAATGCGGCAAATCGCGCGCTCCTTATGATCCACCGTTTCGGAAAGAACGACGGAACCTTTGGAAATAAAAAACATTTGATCCTTGGATTGATCTCCTTGACGAAAGATAATCTGACCTTTGGAATAATCGATCGGTTGAATGTGATTGAGTAAGTTCGGTGATTCAGGTGGCATCGTTACGAATTCTTATATTAAATTTTAAAGAAGAGACGAATCAATTGGTGGGATTCTTAAACTATTTTGAAAAAAAGGAGCCGCATTCTCCCGATTCATTCGAAAAGATTATCGGTTGTCTTATGATAACGGTGGTTATATCATTTTTTAAATGGAGAATTCGATTTAGAATCCATTGACGTTAAATCAACGCGGGAAAAGCTTGGGACGGAGAAATCGTATGTCTATTGAAACGGAAAAAGATCTGATCGGACTCAAAAAAATCGGCAAAATCGTCGGACTCGTGCTGAAAGAAATGAAATCCTTCGCCAAGTCGGGAATGTCCACGAAAGAACTGGACGAATTCGGACTAAAACTTTTGAAACAATACGGCGCTCGATCCGCGCCCGCGATTACATACAACTTTCCCGGTGCGACTTGCATCAGCGTGAACCGCGAGATCGCGCACGGAGTTCCGTCCTCCAAAAAAATTCTGAAAGAGGGGGATCTCATCAACATCGACGTGTCGGCTGAGTTAGACGGTTATTTCGGAGACAACGGGAGTTCCTTTATTTTAGGACAAGGTCATCCCGTTTTGAATTCCTTGGTGGATTGTTCCAGAACCTCGCTTTACAAGGGTTTATCGGCCGCAAAGACCGGAAATAAAATCAGCGATATCGGAAGAGCGATTCACGAAGAAGCGAAGTCTTACGGATTCACTGTCATCAAAAATCTCATGGGACATGGAACCGGTTCGAGCCTGCATGAAGCCCCGAAATATATTCCTTGTTACGAAGACAAACGTTATTCTCAACAATTAAAATCGGGTATGGTCCTTGCGATCGAAACGTTCATCTCAACCAAATCCGAAATCGCTTTGGAGACTTCGGACGGTTGGACGCTGGTTACTCGCGACGGAAGCTACGTTGCACAGCAGGAACACACGATCGTCGTTACGGACGACAAGCCGATCCTTTTGACGGCAAGCAACGGAGTTTAAAAGGACATTCAAAAATTCTAATTCTTTCTGCCCTTTCCGACGGAAAACAACAAAGAACCCAGCCAGGCGGCAAATCCGATCGGCACGAGCGAGGCTAAGAATTTTTGAATTTTATTGACCAAGCCTACAACGATTATCGTTCTATTCTTGTCCATTCCCGTAAGAGCGGTTCTTACGACATTTTCGGGCGTAAGCCATATAAACTCCGGAGTTCGAAACCCAGCCGGAAAGGCTTTAGAAAAAAAAGGAGTTCGAATTGGCCCCGGACAAACAGCATGTACCGTGACTCCGCTCCCGATAAGTTCACGACTTAACCCTTCCGTGAAATACACGACGAACACTTTGGACGCGGCGTAAATCGTAAAATACGGAACGGGTTGAAACGAGGCGCTCGAGGCCAAGTTCAGAATTCTTCCCTTACCCTGTTCCAAAAACAAAGGAAGAATTTTCCGCGTAAGATGAACGAGTCCTTCTATATTCACTCGAATCGTAGTCAAAAAGCTCGACTCCGGTTCGGTTGCAAAGTCTCCGATATATCCGAGTCCCGCGTTATTTACGAGAAGGTCCGGTTTTATTTTTTTGCGGGCAAGGTAGGAAACGATCTTTTCTCTTCCTTCCTCGCTGAAAAGATCAGCGGCTACGGTTTCCACTTTGATCTTGTATTTTTTCTCCAATTCACTCTGTAGCGTTTTGAGTGAACTGGCGGAAATATCGGTTAGAATCAGATTCGTTCCCTGTTCTGCGAGCTGTTTTGAAAACTCCCTTCCGAGTCCGCCGGAGGCACCCGTAATTAAAGCGACTTCGTATTTCATATTCTTTTCCTTCCATTCAAATCTTCAGAATTATCATTTCGATGAATTCCGATTCATGTTAAACAAATTAGGAAATTCTATCGACCGATCTTATAATTTCTCCGTACGTTTAGCAAAATGCTTCCTAAGGGATATGTTTTGAATAAAATACGGTCATGCATTCGAAATTTCAAAATCTTAGAATCGTCTTTATCTCACTTATCTTTGTTTGTTTCCACTCCGTTTTTGCGCATAAAGGAAAACCAAGTTTCGTTTTGGAGGAATTTTCGAAACTCACCGATCGGATCGATCTTGAAAATTCGGGACCGACCTCGGTGGAAGCCCTTGAAACACTGCTTCGACAAGGCGGAGAAAAAGAAAAAGATTCGGAAATTTTCCGAAAGGCACTTCCGATCTTGATCGAACTCGGAAAAACTTCCGATCCTTCTGCAAAACGAAAGCTCTACTCGGAACTCGTTTCCCTTTTGAAGGAAGTGATCGGTTATCACGATCGATCCGGCGCCATTCTCTATCAATGTTCTAAAACCGGCAAACAATGGATTACGAACGCTTCCAAAGTGGAAAATCCTTTCGATCGAAAAAACCGTTCCTGCATTCAAAAAATGGAATAGAGCGGTTTTTTGCCGGCGAGATTGGGTTGGCAGTTACGATGCAGAATAGAACGACTTACTTTGTTAAACGAAATCAAAAAATAAGCCGAAATCATTTTTGTTAAGCGAATTCTTCCAGTTTTTGGAAATCGAGATTCGTCAAGAACTCCAAAGAAGTTGTGATCTTTTCGGGAGGCCAATCCCACCACTGTAGCTTTAGGAGTTTCTCTTGAACGTCTTGAGGAAATCGTTCTCGAATCACCCGAGCGGGGTTTCCTCCGACAATCGCATAATCCGGAACGTCTCGCGCTACGACCGAATACGCACCGATGATCGCTCCATTCCCGATTTTTATGCCGGGAAGAATCACCGCGTTGGTTCCGATCCAAACGTCGTTGCCGACGATCGTATTTCCTTTGTTCGGAAATTCTTCCGGTCGGGGCATGGTCTTTTCCCATCCGTTTCCGAAGATCGCAAACGGATAGGTAGAGAACGCATCCATCTTGTGATTCGCACCGTTCATGATGAACTTCACGTCCGTCGCGATCGCACAAAACTTTCCGATCACGAGTTTGTCGCCTCGAAAGTCGTAATGATACAGAACATTCTTCGTTTCAAAATGTTCGGCCCCATCGGGATCGTCGTAATAGGTATAATCTCCCACTTCGATCAAAGGAGATCGAATGAAGTTTTTTAAGAATCCGATTCTCGGAAATTGAGGAAACGGATGTGGTGTGGACGGATCGGGTCCGTACGAATTTGAATTTGCATCTTGCATGGATAAACCTCCCATCGCAGAAGGGAACTCGGGTTAATGATTGGGAATCGCTCGTCGCCAACGCAAACGACCTCGCTCCTTTTAGGAAGCGCAAGTATGAATTCGGAAAACGGGTTTGCCGATAAAAATTCGGTCCCGTTTCCTCAGAAACGAAGCGGCGATTCTACTTTTATTTAAATTGAAAAGCAAAGAAGAATATTCAGAAAACAGAATATTCCCGAAATTGAGGCGGGTTTTACAGGCTCATGATGGATCCAAATTGGATCCATCCTATTTCCAAGTCAATTCCGAAATCGAACGACCAAAGAAGTTTACGCGGGAACCCCGCTCACCTCTTTGAGTTTTGCAAGATTTCCTTCCAACACGGAAAGTGTATCAAGATGATAATCTTTCGCGTGTTTAAGACGGATTTGTTTGCGGTCTTCGGGAATTCTTCTACAGGAAAGTTCGAGAAGCATCCCCGCTAAAAGTCTCGAACAAGTAAAAACGATTTCTTCCGCATACGTATCCTTGTCCTCCCTTCCCGGAAGGTCTTTGTATAGCCCGACCAGCTCCTGAAACCCGTGGAACAATTTGTGAGTGAGGGATGAATCCGACTGATTTACGAGTTCGGATAAATATTCTCCGAAGGTATGAGTCATACCGGAAGTGATTCCTCCGATGCTCGCGTTGATCTGAATCTGAGAAGTTCCGTCGTAGATCGTGGTGATTCTTGCATCGCGATAAATTCTCGCGATATCGTAGTCTTCGGTATAACCCGATCCTCCGTGAATTTGAAGCGCATCGCTGACGACCTTCAAACAGGATTCGGAACAATAGAATTTGCTGATCGGAGTGAGCACGTTCGCGATTTTCTCCCAGTAGCGAACCACCGTATCGTTCTTCGCTTCTTTTTCGCTCGCTCCTTGTTTTTCCAAACGCATCGCTCTCCAGTAATAACGATCCATTACGCGGGAACCTTCCAGAGTGAGACAACGCATCGCGATCGTTTCCCTTTCGATTCGGTCGATGATTTTTTTGACAGCGGGAATTTCGATCAACGGTCGGCCGAACTGAATTCTTTCCTTTGCGTATTTTAGAGCTTCATAATACGCCGCGGTCGCGAGTCCGGTGGATTGCTGCGCGATTCCCATTCTTGCCCCGTTCAACATGCCCATCGTGTATTTTACGAGTCCGTATCCTTCTTCCCCGATCAAAAGTCCGGGAGAATTTTCGAATACTACTTCGCAAGTCGGAGAACAATGAAGTCCGAGTTTGTGTTCGATTCCGGCGATCTGAACGTCCGTGCTTTGAACTAAGAAGAAGGAAAGCCCTCTCGCACCGGAACCGACTTCTCCCGAACGCGCAAGAGTTAAAAGAATCGCGGGTGTGTCTCCGAATCCGCATCCGTGCGTGATGAATCGTTTCGTTCCGTTTAAGACCCAGTTCCCGTTCGAATCCTTGGTCGCTTTGGTTCGAAGGTTCGGTAAGTCCGATCCGTGATCGGGCTCGGTCAACCCCATCGCGCAGACGAATTCTCCTGCGGCGAGACGGGGAATCCATTCGTCCTTCATGGCTTGACTCGCGTGACGTTCCACGATTTCGGCGAGGTTCACGCAACCGATGGCAATGGCGAGTGACGCGTCCACTCTATAAAAGATTTCTGAAATGAATGATTTCACTGACCAGGGAATTCCGAGTCCGCCGTATTTTCTGGAAAATCCGTAGGCTTGCACTCCGGCTTCGACCACCTTTGCGACGAGTTCGAGCATCTTCGGCGGAAACTCGACTTTACCGTCCTTGAATTTGAGTCCTTCGCGATCGAGTTCCGCCACGTGCGGTGAAAGAATGTTTCCGGCAAGATCGCCCACCGTCTCCAACACGGTTTTATAATATTCTTTCGCTTCGGACGGGTTGGTCGGACCTCCGTCGGAGTTGTCGGAAAAATCGCCTTCGTAATCGAGTATGATTTCGGTCCAGGGGAGAATGTGTTCGAAATGATCCTGAATGTCCTGCGTGTCCGAAAAGTAATTGTTCTGAATCATGGAACCTCCGTGGATTCCACCAGTGTAAGCGATCGGAAAGGGGGAGAAAAGGAAAAATGTGGGAGTTCCCACATTTTAAAATGAGATAAAGGGACGTTTTACCGACGCCGAGCGTTTGTTTCGTGAAACTTCTCTACGATTTTGTGGGAACTCCAACGTGAAGCGCAGGAAAGGCCCAGTAAATTCCGGGAAAGTTGCCGGACTTCCGACCAATTTCCAAGAACAAACCGCGACCTTCAGAGAATCGCGCGGGTTTTCGACGAGACTTCCGCATCTTTCGTCCTTCCGTGACGCGTTTCAGCGGCGTCTTTGTCATCGAGTCGGCCCTCGCTTGAAAGGACCGACAAACGACGACTCGACCGAATTCTCAGCGCTTTTTCTTCGCCTTCTTTTTCACGACCGTATAACCGAGAATTTGCGCCATCTTCCAAATATCCGACAAGGTCTTTGCGGAATCTTTTTTAAGCAGAGAAGAATCCAATTTCGATTCCGTCTTGGAATTTTCCAAAATGCTGTGCAGATGAAATTCTTCGATTCCGAATCGAACTTCTTTCGAACTCAAAGAAATCCAAGCGCGAGGACCGTATTCTCCCCCGTTGATTCTCTGTTCGAGTTCGATTCCTTCTTCGGAAATTTCGGGAAGTTCCTTCAGTTCCAAATCGGGACTTTTCCGAGCGGCGGTATCGAGAATATAACGAGCCTCGGAATCTTTTTTGGATTCCTGCCACAAACGTTCCAGAGTTTGATCCCCTTCCTTTCCGAACCAAGGGAGAATTCTCGGCAACCTCGAAGCCAGCGCTTCTTCGGTCGAAGAGGAAGTATAACTGTGAGGGTTGGTGAAACCGAGTCTTCGTTTGAGCAGAGAAAAAAAGTTTTCGAAGGATTCGTTCCCTTTGAGAAGAAACAACTTCGCACTCAACAAATCTCCCCAAGCGGCCCATTCGGAAGGGTTGGTCTGAAGAATTTTGACGATCGTATTTTCGTCCATCGTCAGAACCTGAGACCATTTGTTCGCCTCCGGTTCGATGAATCGCAGAAATTGAAGACAATACAATTTCCAATCCGAACCTGCATGAGGAAGTTCTAATATTTTAGCGTAAACGGGAATTGCGGCTTCTCCTTGGATAAAAAGCGCTTTCATCGCCTCCCATCGATCGTAATTTCCTCCGTATCGATATTCGTCGCAGGAATAACGAAGCGATTCCTCCAGCCAAGGTCCGCCGATCTTAACGACGTCCGCGTCCTTATATTTCTTTTCTTTAATATTTTGAAACACGTGTTGAATGCTGTATTTCTCCGGTTTTAAAATTCCTCCGGGAAGATCCTTTGGATTTTTTGCGAGCCGGTTCGCGTATTCGTCATCGTCGTCGAAAGGAGGCAATTCCTTATCGGTCAGTTGAGACCAGGAATGGCGCGCAACGT
Organism: Leptospira yasudae; assembly: GCF_003545925.1. NCBI lineage: Bacteria > Pseudomonadati > Spirochaetota > Leptospiria > Leptospirales > Leptospiraceae > Leptospira > Leptospira yasudae. Next base: position 880,695 of record NZ_QHCU01000001.1, read on the forward strand.
GTTCTATGTATGTCCAAGTATAATCCACCATCGGATTCGGATCGGCGTACACGTGATAATACAAATGCTGCTTCAACTCTTGAATCTTCGCCTTACCGACGGCGCGAATCGGACCGTAAGCTCGATATTCTTCTCCTCTGTTTCCGAGAATTCTATGTCCTAACTGAATCCATTCTTCCCGGTTCGGTTCCAAAAGAAGAAGACCGGAAAGGTAACAAGCCTGAAGATCGATCGCGATTCCAGGGCTCGAATTCTTTTCCGCCTTTTCCAAAAGTTCTTTGAGTCCCGTTTTTGCGGAAGCCGGATCCAGAACCGTCCAAGCCATCGCGCCTTCGGAAAGATTGACCAACTGATTGAATTCCAGATAAGAATCGCGTCCTCCGCTTCCCTTAATCTGCGAACCCATTTCCAAATAGGTGCGGATGTATTCCAGATTTTCTTTAAAACCGAGCTTTGCGGAAACGGCGAAAGAATATCCCAATGCGATTCCGAAAATGCTGAGTTGGTTGCGGTAGGTGAGAACCTTGTTCGCAAGTTTTCCCGATTCCTCGTCCCCGGTGAGAAGACGCTCGTTCAAGGCGCGTTGCAGATAACTGAAAACGGTGAATATATTGTTGAGGTTCGGCCCTTCGTCTTGCACCTTCTTCTTCTTTTCCAAGGCCGCGTCCATCGTTTCGAAAAATTTCCAAGCCGCTTCGGTAAGAATCGAAAGCGCCTCTTCCCGTTCGCTGTCCAGAACGCATTCGATCACTTCTTCCAGACGTTTGTCGTCTTGTTTCAATTTTTGAATCGCGTCCCGAAACGCGTTCATCGCGTTTGCATCATCAAATTTTCCTAATGTTTTGATGATTCCCGCGTACGCTTTTTTGTTTTCGGAATCGTAATGCAATCCCTGACGGAACGCAGCGGACACGGGAAGAGAGAGCCGCGGATCCAAATCCTCTTTTTTATAAGGCCATTCGTTATAACTCGAATCCGTTCTTTCTTTGAAGTATTGCTCTACGAGTTTACCGAACTTAGTATCCTTCTTACCGATCTCCTTTAAGAGAAAGTCGTGCGTTTCCACGTCTTCCGGAAATTCTTCCAGGATCGACAAAGGATCGGCTCCGTTTTGAATTCTTTTTTTGAGATCGGCGGTTGCGATCTTTTTCTTTCCCGCAAGTCCCGTCGCTTCTTCTAAACGTTTTCGATTGGCCGGTTCGATCTGCTTCGAGTCGCAGTTGCGGAATGTTTGTTCGCGTAATTCCTGAAGTTTTTTCGCATTCAATTTTCCGATCGAATCGCTTTTACCGTCGAGAAGAGCAAGAATCGTCTTCGCGAGCGCGGGAAGAATTTCACCCGAAAGTTTTTTGGAAAGTTCGCAGGCCTCGCGGCAAGCGCTTTCGTTTTTCATAAAGTAGTGTGCGAGCATCCAATACGCGGCAAGAGAATGGGATTTGCCGAGCAGCTTTTTTTCTTCTTCCCAATCCTTAAAGTTCGGAGCGGAAGCGAGTTTTTCCGCATACGCATAAGCCGGATCTCCATAAGTATGCCCGAGCAACCAGGACGTTCTTTCAAAAAGATCCAAGGATTTTGTGTAAAACGGTCTTTGATCGTATTTCTTCTGCGCTTCTTTTTCGTATTGTTTGATAACTTTCGAATCCATCACGGATTCCACTCTTATATCGGGAACGGATTCTTCTCCGTCCTCCTCATCGTCTTCGTCATCATCCTCGTCGTAGTCGTCGTCTTCATTCGACCAATTGGCCGCGATAAAATGGCTGATGGAAAAAAACGGTTCGTCTTCGAGTTCTCCGATTTCGTGATTGTAACGATGCACTTCGGCGGAACCTTCCGCGTGCGGAAGGAGATTGACCCAGCAACTGTCCCCTCCTCCGTCCGATCCGAAATGCGCGACTCCGGTAAATAAAAACATCAGACCTTGATACGATCCGATCAGTGCGTTCACTTTTTCTTCGATCGTGTTCGATTGACTCAGCAAAAATTTTTGGAACGAGACCGCTCTGTAATCGGGATAATAATCTCCGTCGTCGTCTTCGTCCTGTTCGTCGAGATCCTCTTCTTCATAATCCTCTTCATAATCTTCCTCGTCCTGAAGTCCGCTTCCGTGATCGATCATATTCCAAATATCGCTCACGTTGTACATGATTTCCTGATAAGCGATGCGGACGTTTTCCCATTCCAGAATTTCTTCGGGAGGACGAAACCCGTGCAGTTTTTCGAATTGATCCAAGAATGCGGAGGTAAGTTTTTTCTTTTTTTTGGATTCGAACGCTTTCCAAAAAGAATCGCGATACGACTGTTTCACCAACATCCGATCGGCCATGATTTCGGCCAACTTCCCTGAGGAAAGATCGGTTTTTGTAAAGGAGGGAATCGATTTCTGTGTCATAAAAACATAACAAAAACGGAATCTTTTTTTGATTCTTTTTTGAAATCGAATTTTTTTGAACCTTTACTCACCTAGAGCCGACTCTAGGTTCGTCCAACTTTTAGATTTAAGGAGAATCCCGCTTGAACCAGCCGCTCGCCCTCAGTATCTCCAAAATTTCAGAGTTGACGAATTTCAGTCAGCATACTCTGCGCTATTACGAAAAAATGGGAATTCTTCCCAAGCCGGAAAGAAATCACGGAAAGGACCGGAAGTATTCTCAAAGGGATCTGAATTATCTAAAATATATTAAGACTCTTAAAGAACTCAACATGCCTCTGAAGGATATTAAGGAATTCCTAAAGGAAGGATGTCTTTTGGAAAAGATTTCCAGAGGTGAAAATCTGAAACCTCCTTTGAACAAAAGAATCCGAATTCTTTCCTCTCATCTCGCGACCCTGGAGCAAAAAAAGAAGGATCTAGAAATTACGATCAAACTCACAAAAAACAAAATCAAGGAATTCGAAACCCGTCTTTACCAGGAGGAACAGAGTTAAGATGAAATCATTCAAACCGTATCTTTTTCTGATATTTTTCGCGCTGATTACCGGTACGACTTTCGAAGTCGCCAAACAGGCGTTACATCACTTTACGCCCGCGCAGACCGGAGCCGTTCGTTTCGCGATCGCTTCCGTGTTGTTGTTCGCCTTCGTATTCTTTACGGATAAAAAACTTCTCAAAGTCGACAGAGAACATCTCAAAAGTCTGCTTCTTCTCGGAGTCGCGGGAGTTTTCGGATTCAACTCGTTTTTCTTTTTGGGAATGAAAAGCGCTTCTCCGGTAAACGCGGCGATCGTAATCGCACTCGGCCCCGCAATCACCGCGTTTCTTTCCTACTTTCTCCTGAAAACGAAGATCACTTGGATCCAATGTTTCGGAACGTTAGTCTCCTTTGCGGGAGTTCTTCTTGTCATCTCCGACGGCAACTCGGCCGCGCTCGGAAATATTCTGGAAGGAAAAGGAATCGTTTACATCTTTCTCGCGACGATCTGTTGGGCGTTTTATTCGGTAGGAATGAAAAAATATCTCAAAGGAGTTTCCACGATCCAGATTACCACTTTCACTTCTTTTTTCGGAATGATCGCCTTGGTCTTATTTCTTCTCTTTTCGGGAGAATCGAATTTAAACTGGTCCGTTCTTCCGAGCAACGCTTGGTTTGCGATTCTTTATATGGCCGTGTTCACTACGTTTTTCGGTTATCTCTTTTGGAATTACGGAATTCAAAAGGTGGGTCCCGATAAGGCGGCCATATTCGGAAACTTGGTCCCGGTTGTCGCAATGTTGACGACTTGGTTTTTGGGAGAATCTCTGAACTACTTCGATATTCTCGGAGCCATTCTCGTGATTGCCGGAATTTTCGTGGTCAACTCAAGCGCGAAAAAAATACAAACGAGCCCGGAGATAAAAACGTCCGCGGCGAATTAACGGAACAAAAAAATGAAACATATAATTAGAGTTCTTCTTCCACTTCTTCTTATCGCAACTTCGTTATCCGCTCAAGACAAACAAAGTCCGGATATCAACTCCGGGATTCCGGAAGATAATGCGCAAAATCTCCCAAAGGCGACGGATAAAAAACCAGAGTTCGGTTTCAGTCAGTCCCTTTCCAACGACGTCTTCGTTTTTGGAAACAGTTTATTCGGCGAAAGACTCAGCCGCAGAAACAACGAATCGTATACCGATGTTTCTCCGGGTTTGATTTTGGGAACGTTCGTGAACTTCCTTACTCCCATCCCCGGCTTCCGTTTAAATTTGATTTCGGCAAACCCTTTGATCGGAAGAAGCAATACGGACAACGACTTTTTTTACCAATCCAGTCCCGGTGGTCCGGATGAAACGAACAAAGTGGTTCAATCTTTGCAATCCGGTCAGCTCGGTTATGATCCGAATCAAGTTCGTCCACGAAAAGAAAACAACGGCGTCCGGGATTATTTTATCGGTCAGATCGTTTTCGAATGGAATACTTCGATCGGTCAGTTCTTTACCGGATTTTTAACGGTGAACAGCGCGAACTACCCTTCGAACGCGAGTCTTTTTAATTACACTCTCGGTTGGAAACCTTCCTACCTAAGTTATCTCAAACCGGAACTCGTTTCCAACTTCCGCTTGTCTTCGGAAACGAACGGACTCAATCAGGGAAACAGTCATCACAGAGCCGCGATCAGTCATGAATACGAGCTAACAAAGGATTGGAAGCTCACGCCGGGAATGCAAGTCGGTTATCAATATTTCAACAACAACACCGATCGAAGATCGGGAGTCACGGATATTACAGCAAAAGTTCAGCTGAACTTCAAGGACGTGAACGTAAGCGTGAGCGATGTTTACAGACCGGATCAATATCTTTTTGACAACGACCGCGTCTACGCGAAACCTACGGGAGTCGCTTCCGACTCGAACGCAAACGACGGAAAAGAAACGGACCCTTCCAAAATTCACGGAACTTACAATCAGACGATGGCTTCCGCAATCCAATCCCTCGCTTTGGATACGGCTTCCAAAAACCATCTGCTGAATTCCTATCAGCAGCAACACCTTCCCAAACATCACTTTATCGTGAGTCTGGGTTACGTCGCAAAATTTTAGAATGATTTGTCGAGACCGATCCTCCGATTTTAGGATCGGTCTTTCTTTTTAGCTGGATTTTTAAAGCATCGCGCGCAGAATCTTAATTCTTTCTTAACTTAAAAGAGACGCTTCCTTATGGGAGATTCGAGGTCGGCCTCTTGTATTTTGAGATCGATTCATTAAGATTCAATCATGAACCAAAAACGGAATCTTACAAAGTCAGAACACTTTCAAAAAAGAAAGCGGACGATTCCCGCAGCGATTTTTAAACGAAGAATTTCGATCTCGATCTATTTCTTAGGGGCTGTTCTTTGTTTCGCTTCGCTCGACGCTCAAGAAAAAAATTCCACTGTATCGATTCAAACGGAATCCCGGCCCGATGTGAAAACGCAAACCAAGAATCCCAATTCTTCCCAACAATCGGAACCCAAACCGCTGAACCCCGCCTCGGCGCAAAACTCGGAGTCCATTCAAGGACAAACTCAAATCCAATCACAGCCGCAGGAAGAAATTCCGAAAAAGGAAGACGAAGAACCGAAAACGAAAAATCAAGGACCGAAGTTCGGATTCTTTGTGGATTCGTATTACGCGCACAATCCGTATCGCCCGACTTCGAGAGACAACAAATATCTGACGCAGCCAGCGCGTTGGGACGAAATCAACATCAACTTAGCGCATATCGACGGAAAAATCGAAACCGATCAATATAGAGGAAGACTCGCGTTTCAATTCGGAAACTCCGTGAACGCAAACTACAAAAACGAAGTAAGCTCCGAAAAAAATTCCAATCAGGTTTCCGTTCGCAACATTCAAGAAGCGTATGCGGGGATCAAACTCGCAAAAAATCTCTGGTTGGACGCGGGAATTTATTTCGGGAATATCGGGCTCGAAAGCTGGATCTCGCATTCGAACTGGAATTATACCCGCGCCCTCGCTCTCGACTACGTTCCGTATTATTCAAGCGGCTTTCGTCTTTCGTATCAATATTCCGAAAAACTTTCCTTTCAACTCCATCTGATGAACGGATGGTCCAATATCACCGAAACCAACCGAGACAAAGCGATCGGAACGCAGATCGAATACAAATTCACGGATAAGTTCAAGATCGTCCACAACACCTTCGTGGGGAACGAAGCGCCGGACAATCAGCCCCGTCAGACAAGATATTATAACAACCTAATATTCCAATATCATTTTACGAAATTTTTCATCGTCGCCGCATCGGGGGACGTCGGGATTCAGCGCGTTCCCGATCCGGGAGTCAACGCATATCGGCAGTGGTATCACGGAACGTTTTGGATCACTTATAGACCGATCGAAGTCTTCCGAACCTCGGTACGCCTCGAAAGAATGTACGATCCCGAACAAACGATTATACAAACCGGAACCAGAAACGGTTTTTTGACCTCGGGAGCGACCTTGACCTTGGATTATATCCCGAACGAAAACGCGATGGTCCGTCTCGAAGGAAGATATTTCCGTTCGTATGACGCGGTGTTCGACCGGGACAAATCGAATTCCAAGGAGGAAAAATTCGTGGTCTTTGCGGTCACCGTAAAGATTTAACGGAAACTTCTTGAAACCTTTTGCATCGCGGTTCGAATCGTAAGGTATGGAACAAGCAACATTAGGCGGCGGCTGTTTTTGGTGTCTCGAAGGAGTGTATCAAATGGTGGATGGAGTGGAAACCATCGTATCTGGTTACTCTGCGGGACATACGAACAACCCCGATTATCGTTCCGTATGTTCGGGAACGACCGGACACGCGGAAGTCGTTCAAATCACGTTCGATCCGAAGGTAATCTCTTATCCCGAAATTTTGGAGATCTTCTGGATCTGTCACGATCCTACTACGTTAAACCGACAAGGAAACGACGTGGGAACGCAGTATCGTTCCATCATTCTCTATCATTCTCCCGAACAAAAGCGACAAGCGGAAGAATCGATTCAAAAAGCGGGCTCGCATTTTTCGGATCCGATCGTAACGCAGGTGGAACCTCTGAAAGAATTTTTTCCCGCGGAGAATTATCATCAGAATTATTTTCGATCCAACCCGGGACAACCGTATTGCCACTACGTTGTTAAACCGAAGATCGATAAATATTTGAAGACCGGCTTTAAGGTCAAAAAGGTAAATTCCTAATATTCGCTTCGAGTTTTCGCGGAAGAAGAGGAACAAGTTTCGATCTTAAATTCTACTTGATCCTCTTGTAACGAACGATAAACTGTTTCTTCAATGAACGCGAAAATTCGAAGAACATTCTGGATTCTTTTTCTGGGAATTTTTCTTTCCCAGTGTAAGGCGAGCATTCAGCTTCAAGGCGAAATGCATCATCCCAAAACGGAAGACGGTTGGGATTTAACTCTCGAACACTTTCCTCCTTTAGCGGGTCATCCGCCAAAAAAATATCCCGTGATCCTTTGTCACGGATTGATCGCAAACAGAACCTATCTTAAGATCAACGAGAAAAGTTCCATCGTGGGAAGACTTCAAAAAGAAGGATACGACGTTTGGTTGTTGGATCTGAGAGGAAGAAGGGACGCGGGTTATCCTTCCTTATTCTTCGGAGATAAGACATTTTCATACAGCATGGACGATTACATCCGATACGATGTGGACGCGGCCATTAAACACGTGTTAAACGCGACCGGAAAAGATAAGGTAAACTGGGTCGGTCACAGCATGGGCGGGATGATCATCTATTCGAGAATCGGAAGCCTCGGCGAAAAACGAATCGCGAACTTCGTGGCGATCGGCTCCCCCGCGATCATGGATCCACCGAATTCCGCGCTCAAACGCTGGACTTCCTTAACTTGGCTGATGAATCTTTGGCCGGTCGTTCCCGCCGAAACCTGGGCCGGAATCCAAGGAGGAACGGGAATTCCGTTTCTTCCTCAAAAATCGTTCGAAGAACTTTTCTGGCACAAACCGAACATCGAATCTTCGATTCTTTCCGACGTAAAAACGACGTCGATCAACCCCGGCGCGAAGAACGAAATTCTTCAGTTCAAAGATCTGGCCGAAAGCGGGGAAATCCGCAGTTTAGATCACAAGATCTCGTATTCGAACGGACTCAAAAACATCAAGATTCCGACCTTGTTGATCGCCGGAAGAAGGGATAAATTAGGAATGTCCTATTCTCTTCGTTACGCATACGACAACATCGGTTCCGAAGATAAAACGTTGTTCATCGCGTCTAGATCGAACAATCATTCCGACGACTACGGTCACACCGATTTGATCGTCGGGAAGAATGCGGACAGGGACGTTTTCGTTCCTCTCGTCGCTTGGCTGGACAAAAGAAACTAATCGAATTGGACTCAAGAATGAAATTTATACAATTAAAAACCGCAGCGGTCGCGTCGTTGCTGATCGCGCTTCTTTTCGGATGCACGCGTTATGTGGTCATTACCGAACAGAAATTCACTTCTCAAACGGCGAACATAGGACCGAATCTTTTTTTGACGACCTTCTCCTATGAGAATTCCAATTATCCACCGGTACTTCTCGTCGATCCCGTGTTCATCAATAAAAAAGCTTTGTATCTCGGGGATAAATCCGGTTTGATCGGAGTTTTAAACGGAAATGGATTTTCGGTTTGGCTTCTTCATTTCGAAGATCATAAATCGGTGAACCTCAAAGAGATCGGAGAAAATCTGATTCCCGACGTGATCGCGAGAATCCAGAAAGTCACCGGTAAAAAAGAATACATCCTCGGAGGAGTTTCGCTCGGAGGACAAGCCGTATTACATTCTTTTAAAGCGAAGAAGATCCCCGATATTTCCAAAGCGTTTTTTCTTGGAACGGGAATGGATTACAAATACAACGATAGCTTTATCGAACAGATGAAGGCGGAAAAAAGATTCGGAACCGATCTGACCAATTCCTGCAAAAACAAGGACAGTTTCTGCAAACGGTTCATTTCCTTCGACGAGGACGACCCTACGACTCTATTCGTATATCAGAATCTTTTTAACTACTTGCCCACGCTTGAAGAGAATCCGAAAACCTGGGAGTCGTTCGAGTCTACCACGTTTCCTTCCCTTTTTATCGGAGGAAGAATCGACAACGTATCCCCTACGGAAAGCATTCATCCCGTTTACAAACGGAAAAAAGGCAAGAAGGAATATCTGGAAGCGGGAAGAGACAACGGAATGTCGATCGACTACGATCACTTAGGATTGTTCGCATACGAAGACGCGCCCGGAGACATCTATCAGAAAATCGCCGATTGGTTGAAGGAAAAAGAACCGGAAACTACGAAGACCGCTTCCATCCCAGCAAATCCATAACCTTCTTAATGTCCTCCCAAACCTCGCGTTTGAGAGGACTATTCTCCCCGCCGTTGCGGATCACAAAACTAGGGTGATACGTAGGCATCACCGGAATTCCGAAAAACGATCCCCAGGTTCCTCTGAGTTTGGTAATTCCTTCCTTGGTATTTAAGATAAATCTTGTGGAAGGATTGCCGAGCGTAACCAACACTTTCGGCTGAATGATTTCCAACTGTCTCAAAAGATACGGAGCGCAAGCTCTCGTTTCCTCTTCTTCGGGAGGACGGTCCTTTTCGAATTTCATATCCAAGGTGGGCCTGCACTTTACGATGTTCGCGATGTAAACGGATTCTCTCGGAACCCCCATTCCTTTTTCGATGATTCTTGTCAGCAGTTCACCGGCTCGACCCACGAACGGACGGCCGGTGAGGTCCTCTTGTTTGCCCGGCCCCTCCCCGATAAAAACGACTTCCGCATCCGGATTGCCTTCCCCGAAAACGGTTTGGGTTCGAGTCGTGTGAAGCTTGCAGAGTTTGCAGGCGGAAACCTCGGATTGAACGAGGGCGAGTCTTCTGAGTTTTTCTTCTTTGCTCATCGAAAATACGTTCCATCCAAATTGAAAAAGAATTTCTCTGGAGTCAATGGAAATGATCGTTCTAACGGAAGCGGGATTGTATGTTCCCCAAGCGGACGTGTATGTCGATCCGTGGAAAGGAGTTTCCCGAGCCATTCTCACGCATGCACATTCCGATCATACTCGTAGAGGTTCTCGTCATTATCTTTGTGCGGAACCCGGTCTTTCTCTCACGCAGGAACGGCTCGGACCGAAAGCGAACGTGGAAACTCTTCGTTATGGACAAGCCGTTTATCGCAACGGAGTTAAGATCAGTCTTCATTCCGCCGGTCATATTTTGGGATCGGCTCAGGTTCGGATCGAATATAAGGGAAGAATCACGGTCATCAGCGGAGATTACAAAACGGTTCCCGATCCTACCTGCGAACCGATCGAAATTTTACGATGCGATACTTTTCTATCCGAAGCCACCTTTGCAAAACCATATTATCTTTGGGAAAAATCGGAATTCGTATTTCAGAATATTCTAAACTACATTTTGGAAAATCACGAACTGGGAGAAATCACCGTTTTATACGGATATTCATTGGGAAAAGCGCAGAGAATTCTCAAGGGACTTTCGATCGCGGCGGAGTCGGCCGGAACTCCGTTGGATTTTTACGTCCACGATTCGATTCTTTCCATGAACAAACGGTACGAGGAATCGGGTGTTTCCCTTCCACAAGCAAAGGCCCTCGATCAGTTTACGGAGAATGTCAAACATCCCTCCGTTTTCATCGCGCCTCCCGGTGTTCCGATCCCGAATCCGCGATCGCAAAAAATTCGAAGCGCGTTTTGTTCGGGATGGATGCAGCTTTCCAAAAACAGAAAGGCCGGAAGTTTTCACAAGGGGTTCGTATTATCGGATCACGCGGATTGGAACGAATTGATCGGAACGATTCATGCGACAGAAGCGGAAGAAATTCTTCTCACGCACGGAGATACAAAAGACATAGTGCGTTATTTGAAAGAAACAGGAAAGAACGCAAAAACGCTCAAAACGAAGTTTCATTCGGAAGAATTCGAATCTTGAAGGAGTTCCCACATTTTCCGTTCAAAGGATTTCTTCGCGGATTTTTCGGAACGTATGGAGCTCCCGCAGATTCCGACTTGAAACAAGTCCTCAATAGTTCAAAATTATAATATTCTTTTCTTTAGTTCCCTTGAAAAAATACGATTCACTTCTAATTATAAAGCGATAGGATTTTTGGAAAAAAATTATTTATGATTGAATCTCCGATTCCGGATTCGTTTTAATTTTCATTACAAAAATTGAATCGATCCCGGTTATCAAACGGGGAGCCAATCTATGAACGAAACCGAACAACCCAAGCTGAAGAAGGCGAGAACGGAACATCGTTACGCTTTGATACAATGGATTCAAAAGAACGAGGTCCGGAAAATCAAAGAGGAACTCGAATCCAGAGGAACGGAATTCTACGGAAATTCTCCGCTTTTCTTTGCCGCCAGCGAGAACAGCCCCGCCGTTTTGGAACTATTGGAAACCTTCGGGTTTTCGTTAGATACGCGCGATTCCAATCAAAACTCGCTTCACTTTTATGCCTGCAGGGATCGAGGTAAAACGGAAGTCGCCGAATATCTTCTTCAAAAAAAGATTCTGCCCGATCCCGCCGACGTCGTTGAAGCCGCCAACGCCGGAAAAATCGACATTCTAAAATTATATCAGAAACAGGGAATCGATCTGAAAGATCCGAACCTGAAAAATTCCAGTTATACTCTTCTTGAAGTCGCCGCGTTCAGCGGATTGGAATGCGTGAAATTTCTTTTTGACCAAGGAGTAAAACTGGAGGATTCCATTCTTCCCAAAGCCGCCAATCTCGGAAAACTCGACTTGGTTCGTTACCTGCTCGAAGAACAAGGGGCAAATCCGAACGTCAAGATCCACGAAAGAAACGCGGTTCACGAAGCATGTTTAGGACCGTTCAGTCACGATCCTTCGGATCATTTGGAAATTCTAAAGTTGTTACACAAACACGGAGGAGATTTGAACGCGGCCTCCGATTGGATTCCGAATTCGTACGCATATACCCCGCTTCATTTTGCCTGTCGCCCCGGCCCTCAAGACAAAACTGCGATCATTAAATATCTTTTGGAAAACGGAGCCAATCCCGATTTGGAAAATCCGAATTCCGCTTTGAGCATCGCCGATACGAAAACCAGAAAAGAAATTCTTGCATTTCTCGAAACGAAAAAAGGAATTCAACTTTCCAAGGACCCGTTCGAAAGATCGTTTCAGGTCGAGAAGATGATCGATTTTGCGGAAAACGCGATCCGCGGTTTTGCAAAGGAGAATCCGAACGCGCTCGTCTTTCAGTTCGTCATCGAAGGCGCGACGATGAGCATGAGCGATCTTTTCGATCCAGACTACTACGTAGGAGATTGGAAATACGAAGGCTTTGCTTCCTTCGAACAGGAGCACGGTTTCGATTTTCAACTTTGGCGCGAACACTACGATTCGATGGGAGAAGAGGAAAATTCTCCGTATGCGGCCGCGATGACCAAGCTGTTCGAAGGCCTCCGGAAACGAAAGGCCTTCGATTGTCTCAAACGATCCAAAAATTTCGAAGCGAGAATGATCGATCACATGTATTAGAAAGATCGCATGTAATTTCCGCATCGACCGATAGACGATCGAAGCGGAGAATTCTTACGGAACGAATTTCAATACGTATTTGGAATCCTTTTCGATCTGCGACTGAGTAAATCGGATCGAACGATGTTCTCCGTTTAAAAACATACGAATCTGATCCCCGTAAAACGGAGAACCCATATTTCCCGAGTTTCCGGTCGGCAACACGGACCAGGAATTTTCAGGATGAGAAAGATCGATGATTCTTCGTTTGGACGGACCGACTTTCGGAGTCATCTTCGGATTGATTTCCTTATGATTCATCAGATTGACCACGGATTCGCCCGAAACGACGGGGAACGGCCCTTGATTGAAAATCCCCGCAAGCAAGGGCACCTTTCCCATCGGATGTTCAAACGTGATCTTATGCGCGTCTCCCCATTTCCAAGAAGAAGGAGAACCTCCGTGTTCTTTAGCAAGGTAACGGACCGTTTGCGAAAAAGAACGGATCAGAATATCCCTTCTCGTTTCTTTGCGCTCGATGGTCGCAAGATCGTCCCAAAAATCGGATTTCGGATTCGCAAGAAGCGATTTATACGCGTTCCATCTTTCCGCGGTTTCCCCGAACACGCTCAGATCGGATTCCCCGAACTCGTCCGTCCATAGATTCAACATTACGAATTGATTGAGCGTATGATAGATCGTCGCCCCTGCGGAATCCAACGTGTTTTCACCGTTGAATTGACGGTATATATCCAAGGCCTCGCGAAACACTCCGACCCAATTCTTATCCTCTTCCAATTCCAGAGAGATCAAAGGCACGATCGTTCTTGCTGAAAAAGAATGAACGTCGGTTTGGATCTTTTTCATATCGTCCACGGACCATTCTTTCTTTTGAGAAAGAAGTTCGTAGATCCTTCTTGCCCGATCCGATTCCTGCCAATATCCTTCCGGTTTTCCGTATCCTTTGATGTCCTGCGTGGGAACGTGATTCGCGGTAAGAATGATTCCTTCCGGCGGATTGATGAGCTTCGGATTCTGCGCAAACGGAACATAACCGATCACGTCGTCTTCTCCCGTCGCTCCGTTTAAGATTCTTCGCGTATTCGTTTTCTTTTTGCGAATCGGAAATCTTCCCACGCCCCACCATGCGATGTTACCGCTCGCATCCGCATACGAAACGTTGAGTCCCGGCGCCGGTAAACCTGCGGCAACGGTGGAACATTCCTGCAAGGAAGCACAACGTCCCAAAGAATAAATCGTTTCCAATATGGGCACGGAAAGATGATGAAAGATCCAATAGATCGAAACGACCGGACCGGTATAACCGTGAATCGGTTTGGAAACGATCGGACCGTGAGACGTGACTTGAACCTGAATTGAAACCGGGTCTTGCCCTTTTACGGAAATCGTTTCCGTAAAAACCTGAACGGGAACCCAGTTTCCTTTTTCTTTTACCAAGTTCGGTTTCGCAGGATGCAGTTCTTCCTCGTAAAAATCCATGTCGTCGTTTTCCAACATGGTCAAAGCCCACGCCTTTTTCGCGTTATGCGCAATCAAAGGAAACGGAAAGATCGGAAGATGATATCCGTACGTTTCGTGATCTCCCGCGACAAGATGAACCTCATACCAAGTTCCTGGATTCCCGTAACCGATATGAGGATCGTTCGCGAGAATCGCGCCGCCGGTGGAAGAACGGGAAGGTCCGATCACCCAGGAGTTGCTCCCTAAAAACAACGGAAGATCCGAAAGAATCTTGTTCGTTCTTTGAATCACCTGACCGAATTCGGAAAGTTCATTCGATGTCGCTTTAGCAAATTTCGATTCGGAAGCGAGTGGCAGGAATCCCTTTGTGCGTTCCGCCAATTTTTTAGGAGAATAGGAAGGCTGATTCTCCTGAATCGAAAACGGATCTTCCGTATCGTGTCTCGGAAACGCTTCGGCGACGTTTCGATTCGGAAGTCTTCGCTCCAGGATCGTATAAAGAGAATCGGTTCGTAACGCTTCCGCGAACGAAAAAGATAACAGCGATAAGGCGCTCAAAACGTCGAGCCGATCGAACGGCTTAGGCTGATAACCCAGAATCGTAAACTCGATCGGGAGCGGTTCCGTTTTTAAAAAGAAATTGATCCCTTCCAAAAAAGAATCCAGCTCTTTCAAAATCTGCGGGTTTCCTTTGGTCGCTTCCTGCAACATCTTCTCCGCCGTTCTCCGTAAAAGAATCTGTCTTAAAAAAATATCCGCGGGAATCAGATCGGCCCCGAGAACTTCGGATAATTCTCCCTTGCCGGCTCTTCGGAGAATTTCCATTTGGAACAAACGATCGCTCGCGCTTACATAACCTAACGCAAAGTAGGCGGACGAAGAATCTTCCGATCGGATATGCGGAACCCCGTACGAATCTCGAATCACGGAAACGGGCTTTGCAAGTCCGGGGGCCTTCAATTCTCCCGAAAGACGAGGAGCCTTCCAAAAGATCAAAAGTGAAAAAACGACTTTTACAAGAACGATGAGAACGAGAATGGTAACCGAGGATCTGCGGATCCAGACGGGAGTTCGATTCCAAAAATCGAAGAAACGATCGATCAAATTTTTCATAGCCTAACCAATTTTTTTATAATTTCTCAGCGAAAGGAGCTTACTCAAAACGGTTCGAATAGCAAGAAAAGTTTTAGTCGGATTTCCTTTTTCGAAATCCTTTTTGATAAAATGTGTATCGATTAAAAATTATAATTTCCTACATTCTGTTTCGGAGATAATTTTCGCGGTGATTCCCTTTTTTCAACTCGTTCCAGAACTCAAAGAAGAATCGGACCCCGCGCGGAAACGACGTCTTCTCACGAATTATTTTTGTTCTTGCGATCCGGAAGAAATCGATCCCGCACTTGCCTATCTAAGCGGAAAAAAAGAAAAACCGATTTTTTCCTCTGAGGAATTGGCGGCCTTCGCTTCCGAATATTTACAACAACCGATTTGGATGATCGAAACTTCGATCAAAGAAGTCGGAGATGTTTCGGAGGCAATCGCGCTTTTGACGGGAAATCTTCAAGAAGGCCTGAAGAAAAACGGGGACGATCGGAAGCGCAACGGAAAGGAAGTCGGTTTAACGCAATCGGAGAACGTTCCCGACGGTTCGCCCCATAACGAAATCCGCTTCCTCATCTCAATTGTGGAAGAAATCCGCTCCCATCCGCAATCCCAACGATCCAAGGATCTTTTATTCTCTCTTTGGAACTCGGCTTCCGTTCCGGAAAAAATCTTTCTGCATCTGATCCTTTTAGGAAAAAGAATTCTGAAAGTTCAAGATTCCGTTTTGCTCTTTGTTCTGGCCGATTGTTTCAATTTGGAAACGGGAGTTCTTTTGGAAAAAGCGGCTGCGGAAGGCAACCCTTGGAAATCGACTTCGGTTTTGAAAACATTGTCCCTCTGGTTTCCCGATCGAAATTTAAATCGACTTTCTCTTCGTGAAGTCGTCAAACGAATCGATCCATCCTTGCCTCAAACTTGGAACGAACCGCTTCCGTTTCCGGACGACAAAAATGCGGAGGGACTTTCGTTCTTTTTAATTCCGCGGAATGCGGTCCTCACGCAGATCGTTTTCGATTCTTTCGGAATTGCGGCTTGGACGAAAGATGGATATTTATACCGGAACCAAATTCCGCAAATAATCGAAGAACTTTCTCAAATTCAAGAACCGGCCGTTTTTATCGGCTGGGTATCCGCAAAACAATCGAAATCTACATTCGAAATTTATGATATTTTGAACCATGACCAAAAGGATCTTTCAAATCAGACGATTGCGGAACGAAGAAATAGTTTGGATTCGATTTTCAAACAAGAGTTTCGATTTGTTTCTTTGGTAAAATGGAATCTTGTTCCTCCTAAATCCGCGATGAGACGAAACGAAATTCCGTCTCAATCAGCGACGCGAAAGCCCACGCTTTTCTCCGAGCAAAAACAGGAATCCGCGATGCAAAAAATCACAATTTCGTCGGATCATTCTAAATCTTATGCCGAACCGGAAAATCCTTCGCCCAATTTCGGAGAAGATAAAACCGGAATATTCAATTTTTCAAATGCACCTGCGTTCGTTTTTCATCCGGGCGAATCGCAATTCTTTCTTTTAAAGCCTCCCGTAAAAACGATCAAAGCGGCTTTACTTTACGGTAGGAAATCGATCAACGCAGAGGGTTCTTCGTTTTGGGAGTTGAGTTTTGGTATTCGGAATTCTACCGACCGATCGGAAGGCACGGTTGCAGTGCGTGATCTCGATTCTTCTTCCGTCGATTCGGATCTTCCGTTGGTGACGATCGCAAGGATCGTCGTCGATTCCGGTCAGGATTTGTTTGCGGAATTCGATTCTTTTTTTAAGGAGAATACGATCGAACGAAAAGGTCCGATCCGCGGAGTTCCAACAACTTGGAAGGCGGTACTTTCGTTTCAAAATCTTGTTCGATCAAAGAGACATAAGATCGGTTTCTTTCTCGAAGACGTTCGAATTCAAGGGAGAATTTCATCGGATCAAGAGCTGGACGACCTTCAAGCCTTGATCGATGTTCTGGTTTGAAAAATGTGGGAACTCCTTCAGAAGACTTATAAACGGTAAATGCCCTTTTGGAAACGTATGTGGGAACTCTTACAAATCGCGATCTTTCGGCAAAATCCCGCGCCAGAGATCAAAGCGATGCATTAACGAACGACCCATAGGAAGTGAGTTTGAGTTAATGCAGTCCGCAGGACCGAAACGAAGTGGAGTCGCGGCGAGCTCGGTCTTTCTGATTGCAAATCAGAAAGAGGCGCCCGAATCGATTTCAAACTGTAGGAACTCATACGAATCTCCTTGAACGGAGTATGGTCGGAAGTCCGGCAATGAATTTTAATCAAGAACGGAACATCCCAAACTGAGTTGCTTGACAGAGAGTCGATTCCCGGTTTTTTGGTCGATATGAACCAGAAAACTGCAAAACTTCTCAACAAATACGCAGAACTTAAGGGTGTAAGCTCGAAACAAATCAAAAGAGAATGGTTGGTTTTGAACGAACATCAGAAAGATCAAAAAAGACAGGAAATTTTGAAAGAGCTGGTAAAATAAACCGGCTTTTTCTCAGTCTCTTCAACCTGATCCCGGTCCTCTTTTAGATCTTCCGAATTTATTGATACAAAACCGGGCAGGAACCCATGGAAGAAATCGAACTCACCAAAGAATTCCGCTTCGACGCCGCTCATCTCCTTCCGAACGTACCCGACGGCCACAAATGCAAACGTCTTCACGGCCACAGCTTTCGGTTTAAACTTCATCTGAAAGGAAAGATCGATTCTAAAACGGGTTGGCTCATCGATTACGCGGAAGTTAGCAAGATCGTCAAACCTTTGATCGAAAATCATCTGGATCATTATTATCTCAACGATGTTCCCGGTTTGGAAAATCCGACCTCGGAAAACATTTCGATCTGGCTCTGGAATCATCTCAAACCTTTATTGCCTCTTCTTTATAAAATCACTCTGAACGAAACCTGCACGAGTGCGTGCATTTACGAAGGTCCGAAAGGTTCCGCTTAACAAGAGGATTCGAATTTGGATTCCGCTAAAAAGAAGAATGTAAATCGCAAACGTTCCGATTTCCAAACGACGCCTTCGAACAATAAGGCGGTCGTTCTTTTATCGGGCGGTCTCGATTCCACGACTTGTTTGTATCAGGCGATCGCCGACGGAAAAGAAGTCCAAGCCCTCTCCTTCGATTACGGGCAAAGACATAGAATCGAATTATCCTACGCGAAAAAAATCACCCGCAAATTAGGAATTCCTCACACGATTCAAAAGTTAAAACCCGAGCTGTTTCTGGGTTCTTCCCTCACGCAAAAATCGATCAAGGTTCCGAAGAATTCTCTCGGAAAGGACGAGATTCCGAACACGTACGTTCCCGGACGAAACATACTCTTTCTTTCCTTTGCGGTTTCTCTCGCGGAAGGAACCGGTTCCGATTCGATCTACATCGGCGTGAACGCTATGGATTATTCCGGTTATCCGGATTGCAGACCCGAGTTCATCAAAATGTATGAAATGGCGATTCAACTCGGAACCAAAAAAGGAAGCCAAGGTTCTCCGATTAAAATCGTAACCCCACTTCAAAATCTTTCTAAGAAAGAAATCGTCCTTTTAGGGAATCGTTTACAGGTTCCGTTTCATCTTACATTCTCCTGTTACGATCCGAAGGGCGGCAAAGCCTGCGGAAAATGCGACGCCTGTCTCTTGAGAAAAAAAGGTTTTCAGGAGACAGGAGTTTCTGAAAAGTGATCCCATCGGTTTACCCGGCCTTCCTCAGCTCTCCAAAGGAAGGAATCTCTGATTAGGAAAAGTTATTATGGAACAGTTCGTAGGCTACCTGACGATCTTCTTATTAGCCGTATTCGTAGGTTTCGAGGTTATCACTAGAATTCCTCCTCTTTTACATACTCCTCTTATGTCAGGTTCCAATGCTATTTCCGGAATCACGATCATCGGAGCGATTCTCTCTCTTCATTCCGTGAACGGTCCGTTGATCAACATTATCGGATTTATCGCGATGGTCGCTGCAACGATCAACGTCGTCGGAGGGTTCTTAGTAACCCATAGAATGTTAGGAATGTTCAAGAAGAAAGAAAAGTAAGAATATGGAAAAATCGATCATCAATTTAGTTTATCTTCTCTCCTCCGTTCTTTTTATCGTAGGATTGAAACTTCTTTCTCACCCTAAGACTGCGGTGCGAGGAAACTTTGTGGGCGCAGTCGGTATGTTCTTTGCAGTGGCCGCCGCTCTTGTGGAAAAAGGCCTCGCTTACGAATATATCTTAGCGGGATTCATCGTAGGAACCGCAATCGGAGTTTATCTCTCCGTAAAAGTGGAAATGACTTCCATGCCTCAGCTCGTTGCGGCATTGAACGGTTTCGGCGGTCTTGCTTCCTTCCTCGTTGCAGGCGCGGCGGTAATGGAAGTTCTTCACCAAGGTACCAATCTTGAAGTATTAAAATCGTATCAGTTTACGATTTCAACCGCAGCATCCGGAATCATCGGAGCGGTAACTCTTACGGGAAGTTTTGTGGCTTACGGAAAACTCCAAGGACTTCTTTCCGAAAAAGCGGTTCGTTATCCGGGCGATCAAATCGTAAAAGTTCTTTTCTTTATCGGCTCGATCGTTCTGAGCTACTTCGTAGTCATCGAACCTGAAAAGATCGAATGGTATTGGTATGTTGTTGTAGTAGGTTCCATTTTAGGAATTCTTCTCGTTATGCCGATCGGTGGTGCGGATATGCCGGTGGTAATCGCGCTTCTGAACTCTTATTCCGGTATCGCTGCATCCGCAACCGGATTCGTTCTCGGAAACAACGTTCTTATCATCGCGGGATCTCTCGTGGGAGCTTCCGGAATCATTCTTACACAAATCATGTGTAAAGCGATGAACCGTTCTCTTCCAAACGTTCTCTTCGGCGGACTCGGCGCTGCCGTGGATAACTCTAAAGGCGGAGAAGACATCTATACCGGAAAAACGAAAAGCACTTCCGCGGAAGAAGTCGCAATGCTTCTTGATATGGCTCAAAGAGTCGTAATCGTTCCCGGTTACGGTATGGCGGTTGCACAGGCTCAGCACGCAGTAAGAGATCTTTATAATATTCTTACGGATAGAGGAATCGACGTCGAATTCGCGATTCACCCGGTTGCGGGAAGAATGCCCGGTCACATGAACGTTCTTCTTGCGGAAGCGGATATCCCTTACGATAAAATGAAGGAAATGGACGAAATCAATCCTTCCTTCGAACAAGTCGACGTTGTGATCATCAACGGTGCGAACGACGTGGTTAACCCGCTCGCGAAAACCGACCCAAGCAGCCCGATCGCCGGAATGCCGATCTTGGATGTGGACAAAGCGAAGACCGTAATCGTAATCAAACGAAGCTTGAGCCCTGGATTCGCGGGTGTTCCTAACCCGTTGTTCATTCAAGACAACACTCTCATGTATTTCCAAGACGGAAAGAAAGCGACTCAAGAAATCGTTACGGCGCTCAAAGAAACCTAAACATTTCCCGTTCTTTTTTAAGAACGCGCTGAAAGCCGGACTATTAAGTCCGGCTTTTTTATTTTAGAGCAAGTCTGCGAAGCCTTAGGTTCCGATCACGAATCTTTGCCGATTTTGAACAATTACGTTTCCGTTTTGAACCAACTCCGCATTGAAATTTTACCAAACAAATCCCTCGAAACAAATAACGTACCATTCAGGTAAAAACAACTTTGGATAAACAACCCCATAGTCATAGTCAGCTCACTAAAGAATAGCGCATAACGTGGTTTGCTAAAAAGAACTCCGTTTCGTTTCAAATTTGTCAAAATATCCAAAATGGAAGGTCATTTATTAGTCACATTTGGCTACCACACTTTAGAATCTCTGGTTTTTTGAATATGAGTTTACTCTCCCAGAACATTTTAAAAATTTAGAATTAAGCGAAACATCAAATGGCCGCCCTTCCGTAGTTTTAGGATATTTTCTTTTAGAATTCGGTTCGTCCAATCCATCAATAACCCAAGCTAAAACGATCGCAGTATTCATTTACGGGAAGAAAGACTTTGTCCGATTTACGAAAAGATTCTCAAGAATCCGTTGATTCCATATCCAAAAAACAAACGGAATTCTATTCCAATAATCCGACACAAGCGGATATAGAAAAGAAAATCGAAGAACTAGAAATTGCGATTTATAGAATCCCCGAATTAGATTCGTTTTTGAAAAAGCTTCTCTCTTTACCTTGGAACGAATATGAAGAGAGACTTTCCCTGGATTACTACAATCGATTTCCTTTCGGAAAGGACGATTCAAACGAACCGCAAATCCCTTCCGCTCAAAAGAATTCGAATCCATTCTCCGTTCAAGAACCCGGTTCGATTTTAGAGCAAGCGCGCGAAGCCTTAGGTTCCGATCACGAATCTTTGCCGATTTTGAACAATTACGTTTCCAATCTAATCGCACGAACGATGGCTCGCTCCGTCTCGATCGCCGTAAAAAAACATCTAAAAATCTAATCCGACTTTAATCCGCCCTAGCTCCTAATCTTTTCTTACGGGCGAATATCGAATTGATAAATAGGAAAATTCGATATTCGATCGGCTCGATTTTCGGTTGAAAATCCGGCACGCGACCCATTGTTACAGACAAAATCGAAAACGCGATTCCGTTAGTTTCCGATAGATCGAAACGCCCTCGATAAGAAAGGCGAAACCATCCTATAACGTGGTGAGAACGAAAATCCTCATTCTGATACGATATTCGAGGGTTTTAGAAAGAAGAAATCGTTTTGAAAAACGAAACCGGATTCTTCCTCTTCAATCGAAACTTCAGACCGAGAAAGGACCGCACGATGAAGCGACTCTCAGACAACTTTCGTACCCGAAAAATAGAACATTCATTTTTATTAATGTTATTTCTATTTTTCTTGATCGCTGCATTCAACGTAGATTCTCAGAAAAAAGGAAATAAAATACACTCCACGAAAAACATCGATATCACCGTAAAGTACAAGGACGGGTACAATCATTTTCCCGTGTTCACAAAGATCATGACTCCGAACAAATCCTACATCGCCTATACCGTAGAATAAACCATGAAGTTTTTATCCATCGGATCGTTCCGTTTCTTCTTCTTAGTTTCCCTTCTTTCCTTGAGCGCTTTCATACAGTGTCAACTCGGAGAGAATTTGGAAGCTTTGGAATTCTGGAAGAAGAACAAAAAAGGCGATTCTTCCCTCCTAAACGACTTAGCTCTCGCGGCAGCATCCGCTCAAGCACTGGAAATCATTCAGTTAACTTCAGGGCCGGTCGTAATCGATCAAAGCGCGGAACTCACCGATTACAAATTCCGAATCTATAATCCTACGCAAGGATTCATCTTAGAAGCCTATTTTTCCAAGCCGCAAGGAACGGGACCGTTTCCGTTGATCGTTATGATGCACGGTTGTGCGGGTGCGCACTCCAACAGTGATCCGAGCAGAGGAGTTTCTTCGCTTTATACGGAATGGGCCGGACGCGGGAAAAACTTAGGATATGCGACTCTTCTCATAGATAGTTTCAGCACGAGACTTGCTCCGCAAAATCAATGTAGCAACGGAGCCGGTGTCGGAACATCGGAAGTAACCGACCGTCCCACCGACGCGTATGCAGCCCTCGCTTATGTAAAACGATCCAAGATCATCAATAACAATCGAATCGTTTTATTGGGATGGTCGCATGGAGGAAGCAGTGTGATTTCCACGGTCGATACGAATTCAACGACTCAATTTCGAACCGAAGATTCCAGGCCGTTTAAAGCGGTGATTTCGTTTTATCCGGGATGCGGTTTAAACAACGCGTTCGGAGGAATTTCAGGAAGCCAATATCTTCCCTACACGCATTTGAAAATTCTCGCAGCGGGAGCCGATCCGCTTTACACGGGCGGTTATTGCGACACGAGAATCGCGAGAGCGCAGACTCTCGGTGCTAGCGCGGCAACGAACAATTCGATTGCGATGACCGTTTATCCGAACACACATCACAGTTTCGACGAAGCCAAAGCCGTGTCTTCTAAATTCGACGCAAACGATGTCGCGGCAAAACCAAACGCGGATCAAGAAGCGGTCAACTTCTTTCAATTGTATAATCCGTAAAACATGCAGAATTTATAATTTTCAAACGAAAACGAATCAAGCGGCATACATACGAAATTTTAAAATCAACCGAACAAAATCAAAAGGAATCAGAGCGTGAAACACCAACTCATCTTTCAAGACGAATCTTCGGATAAATTCTGGAACATAGAATCTTCCGGGAACTCGTTTACGGTAACCTACGGTAAATCGGGAACCGCGGGTCAGACCCAAACGAAAACCTTCGACTCGGAGGAAATCTGCTTAAAAGAAGCGGAGAAACTTCTCAAAGAAAAATTAAAGAAAGGGTATCGGGAGAATTCTTCCGCAAATTATCTCGATGTATGGAAAGAAGTTTGCGAAAGTAAAAACATCAAGGAAGGGTTTTATAAGCATTTTTCCTTTTTAGTCTCGACGAACGAAGACAAGGAAATTCTCGCAAAACTTGCGGCCCAGGTTTCCAAGATTTACATCGACCCCAAAGAAACGGCGCTTGTCGCCGAATTGCGATACAGCGATCCGGACTTCAAAGATTCCACGCCTGCTACAATCCGTTCTTATCCTCCGTTTACGGATTCTCCCGCCAAAGGCTTGCCGAAGAGTTACGTAAAAACGGCGCAGGTTCACAACGGAATTTATTTCGAAGATCTCGGCGGAGGATCAATCGGTTTTTTCGGCATGAGTGCAAACGGAACGATCAACGAGGGCGGCTGGGAAGCGGAGGCTCTCGAAGAAGGAGATAACGAAGAATATCTCGAATCTCTGGAAAACAAAGAACTTTCCATCGACGACGTTCCTTGCATCCTCGAGTTCGGCCAAAACTGGATTTTAAGCGATCCCCTCCGAAAAACGGATCATAAAGAGCCGGCCTATTTGTTCATCTCTCACGAAGATTGCGAAGTGGTCAAAATCCAAGCGGCGGATCGGCTTTTATTCGGACAAATTCTAATCCGGATTTTCGCACAAAGAATTCTGGATATAGATTTCTTCGAAGAAGTATACTCTTAAATCAAAACCATTAGAATATTATAAAATACAGGATTAACTACATGAGACTGAAATTCGCAATCAAGACCGTGGAGATGGATGAGGAAGTCGGATTTACCGGAAACCTCGTTCTAATCCCCGTGGAAAATCTTACTTCTGCGGCGCTCGTAAAGGCCGTAGATGCTTGGACCGAAATTCTCAAAAATGCGGAGAACTTAGTTCTTTCCAATCCGATCTTCGAGGAATCCGATCCTTGGTTCGGCTTCGGAGTTTCGGTTGAAGGACGAGTTCTGAGCGAACGGGATCTATTCTCCGAAATCGAATCCTTGGACCCGGTTTTGGAAACATCTTTGGTGCGTTATATGGACACGCTGATTCGATACAATCAGGATAAAACAAACGGAGAAGGTCTGCCAACCCACGAAGAACTCGAGACGGGAACGTTTACCATTCTTCGCTTGCTGCAGAAAAATCTAAGCTACCTTCCTCTTTATCTGAGATACTTAGGCTCCTTGGATTTGGAACACACAGTCGCACAATTGGATGTGTTATTCAGTCTTGCGAAACAGTATTCTTCTTCGCAGCTTGCGCCTTTGAAAAAATTCGCAAAAGATTCCAATGCGGAGACGTTGCAGCACTGGCTCGAAAACGATCGGGCTTGGAAAAATTAAGGCGCGATGCCGTAGACGAATTATGACGATTTGAAATCGACCCAAACGACGAAAAGAATTG
Organism: Leptospira yasudae; assembly: GCF_003545925.1. NCBI lineage: Bacteria > Pseudomonadati > Spirochaetota > Leptospiria > Leptospirales > Leptospiraceae > Leptospira > Leptospira yasudae. The sequence goes on from NZ_QHCU01000001.1 coordinate 905,535, forward strand.
AACTGTCCTCGGGCGATTTCAATTCTATGTTATATGGAAAAAAAAGATTATAGCGACGAAGTTCGTCTGCATCGATCCAAGATCATTCGTTTCCTTCTTTTTGTCGCCGGTTCCGTGTCCTTGGCCTTGGGAATCATAGGAATCTTTACGCCGATCCTACCAACCACCCCTTTTCTGCTTTTATCCGCGGCTTGTTATGCAAGAGCCTCTCATCGATTTTACAATTGGCTGATGAACAACCGCTACTTCGGTTCATATATCCGTGACTGGAGAATCCACAAGATGATTCCTCTCCGTGCGAAGATCATCGCGATTTCGATGATCTTTATCACGATCGGAACGACCGTGTTCTTTTTTATTCCGATCTTAGCCGTTAAGATCCTCGTTTCGTTGATCGGCGTTCTGGTCGTGATTTACTTGATTCGGATTCCTACGAAACCGAAATCGTGAGAATTGTCGGAGTTCCGACAAACAGCACGTAGGAAATTTATCGTTGCAGAAAGTGTGATTTCGTGATAAGGAGAATTTTCGGGATTCCTTCCCACCACCTCACCCCCCACCCAAAGTCTGGGCGGGGCGCTCAAAAGTCTCACAGTAAAATGTCGTAACTCCGACAAATCCCCTAATCTAATACGGCGATCGGGAAGGAAACATGTGAAAGGTTTTCGGTTCGTTTTCCTTCAGGAGTTCTGCGATATCCAAAGCCTCTTGCACCTTTCTGCGCTTATCCGGTTCTTCCTGAAGCCAAGCGGTTACGAAAGATTCCAATCTTCTATAATCCTTGATAAACGAAAGAGAACGGATGTATTCGATCTTATCCTCCTCTTCCGCGATTCTAAACTGAATCACTTGTTGATACGTAGCGGCCGCCGCTCGATAGTTCGCGGTGTTGTAATACGCATGGGCTAAAAATCGTTTTTCCTGAAACGGAAGTTCTCCGTATTGATTGTAGATCTTGATCGCCTTCCGATAATTCTGATGAATGTCCATTACAAGTCTTGCATGGATCAACATATATTCGCGGGATATGAAACCTTCTTTCACGAAATCGACGCACTGCGCGTAAGCGTCCGCTTTGTTACCCAGAAGGAAATTGGATTTTAACAACAACAGTTTTGCTGCGCGGAAGTTCGGTTTCAATTCGATCGCGCGTTCCGCTTCCGCTTTAGCGCGCAGATAATTCCCCGTTTCAAAATAAGCGAGCGCAAGATTGATTCTATAAAACGGATTGTAATTGGAAAGCTCGACCGCTTTTTGAAAGTATTCCAGAGATCTTGCCCATTTGTTTCTTTGAACGAAAATCATTCCCAACTGATAATAGGAAGGGTCATGACCGGGATGAATTTGAATCGCCCTTAAGAGGGAATTCTTCGCTTGCGGATATCTGCCTTGCGCGTAAAGATAAGAACCTTTCAGATAATGATATTCGACCGTATTCTCATCGAGCTTTTTGATCTTGTCGATATTGATGATCGCTCTCGCCAAGTTATTGGCTCGGATCAAATTCACCGTCTCCGTGTTTAAAGCGGTGATCTGAACTCTTCTACGCGCAGCGTCCGCGGGATTTCCGGAATCAAAATTCGGAGCGGGAGAAGAATTCCCAGGAAGATTCTCATCCTCATCGTCCGCGAAAATTCCGCCCGCAAAGAGAAGAATCAAAATCGATAATAAGGAAAAGAAACGGTTCATAGGGAATTCTTTATCTTAAAAAGACCGAATCACTTCTTTTCAAAGTATTCAATGCGATCTTCTTTCTTGTTGAGAAGTTGTAATTCCTTTTCGTCCACTTTCAGAATTCTGTATTCCAAATCGAACGCGAGATCCGCAAGATTGAAATGAATGTCGTCGTCTTTCATCTTATAAGTAAGATGGAACGTATCGTATTTCGCAAGACCTTCGGGAAGAATCAAAAGATGGCTTCCTTTGTCCTTATCGGGATTCGGACATTCTCCTTTTGCCGGACAATTTTTGACTTTGATCCAATCTCCCAAAATCAGCTCTTCCTTTTTTTTACAAGCCGAGAAAAGAAGAAGAATCAAAGTAGAAATAAGAACGATTTTTTTCATAGATTCAAGCATAGAGATTCGGCTTCCGGTGTCCAATGAAAATCACCGGAACAACGACGCGGAAATACGGAAGAATTTACAGCGCGTCCCAAAACCCCGGTTTACTTTATCGGAAAAATCAAGCTGCAAGGTTCTGTCCCGAGCGAAGGGCTTATACGGAACGAGATGCCGAGTTTCTTTTGGGACAGATTCTTATTGAGCGTCCAAGTATTCTTTTAGGTTCAGCACTTCGAACGTATTGAGAAGATCGGGATGAATCGCGCTGATCGTACAGGAAATTCCCTCGGAACGGGCATTCTTTAAAAACCAAACGAGAGAACTGATCGAAATAGAATTCATAACGGGAATATCCCCGAGGTTCAAAACGATGTTTTTCGGTTTTTTGGCGATCGCATCCATCAACATTGTACGGAACGCATAGTAATCGTTAAAGAGGATCGTAAGGTCCGGGGTGATCTCGATTGTTTCGGGGTTTTCTGACATGGTCATTCGCTTGGAAGGTATTCCGTATACTCTTGTAAGTTTCGGATAAAAAAAACTTCTTCCCTAAAAAAATCTCTCCTGGAAATCGCAAATTCAACCGATTTTTTGGAGGGGAGAAAAATAATGTTTGAGAAAACCCATTTCATGAAAACCCAGGACCTCCTGGAAAGAGGAATGAATAATTCCGTTTTTAAGAGAAAAGTGATCTCCGACAATATCGCCAATGCGGACGTTCCGCATTTCAAACGTTCCGAAGTGATTTTCGAATCGATGATCAAACGCGCGATCAACTCAGAAAAAATCGAAGCGATGAAAGAAGTTCCGACTCAAATTTCGGACGATCGGCACATTCAATTTTTCAAACCCTTGGATTACCGCGAAGTGCAGCCGAAAGCGAATATAGATTACTTAACGACTATGAGAGCCGACGGGAACAACGTAGACGTGGAAAAAGAAGTGGTCGAAGCCTCCAATTCCCAAATGCAATACATGATGATGTCCGAAAGAATCAACCAGAACTACCGCGACTTGAAACAAGTCATGAGAATGGCTTAAAAATTCGGATTTATTTACTTGAATTCATTATAATGAGACATAATTTTACGCTTTAGGAAGTTAGCCATGGGACTTTTTTCATCGATCAACATCTCCGCAACCGGCTTATCCGCACAACGTCTGAGAATGGATGTGATCTCGAACAACATCGCAAACTCGACTACGACTCGAAATACGAATGGGGACGGTCCTTTCCGAAGAGATCGGGTCGTGATGACTCCGATCAATCTGAGAACCAGATGGAATAGCCCGGTATATCCGTTCGGAGTTTCTCCCGGAGAAGGAAAAGGCGTGAAGGTGATGAAAATCGAAAAGGATATGACCCCTCTTCGATTGGTCTATGATCCGACTCACCCCGATTCGATTCAGATCGGTCCCAAGAAAGGATATGTCGAAATGCCGAACGTGAATATCGTTACAGAGATGACGGATATGATTTCGGCTTCACGATCCTACGAGGCTAACGTACAGATGATCAACGGTTCCAAAGCGATGTTCAACAAAGCGCTGGAAATAGGTAGGGCTTAATCATGGAAATCAATTCTAATTCTTCTCTTTGGTATACGTATAATTCCGGTTATACGGGAAACAAACCGCATCCTCTCAGTCCGAAGGGAGACAACGTAAAAGTTTCCACTACGGAAGATAGACATTATAAAGACGTAAAACAACCGGTTTCCCCTGACTACGTCGCCGAAAGTTTTTCGGAAGCGATGAAGAATGCTCTGACTTCGGTGAACGATCTTCAGGTGGAAGCGGATGAACTGACCCAGAAAATGGTCTTTGATCCAAACTCCGTCGACGCACACGAAGTGATGATCACTTCCGAAAAAGCGAGAGTGGCTCTCACGTTCACAAAGACGATCGCAGACGGCGTTGTTCGCGCTTACAGAGAATTGACTTCTTTAAGATAAGAATCGATTCTTTAAATCCGCTTCTGGGTTTTGCGAACACTCAGGAAAACATAAAAAAACCCGCTTTTCTATGAGCGGGTTTTTTATGGAAGCCGGGATATCAAGTCCCGTTAATTTACAGATTGAATAGCACGCGATGAACTCAGCAGAACGCTCTCTACGGATCGCGAAGAACTCAGCAGAACGCTTTCTACGGATCGCGTTCTAAGGCTTAATCTTCTTAATCAATTTCAGATCCGCTTTGTTAAAGACGGTGATCTGAATGCTTCCGGAAGATTCTTCCTTGCCGGTCACATAGATCTTTTCTCCGTAGAAAGTAACGTTTGAGTTCGGGCTGATCTCTTCGGAAGATTTCGCTTGTTTCTTCAAGTCTTTGCCGAAACGAGAAAGATAATACTTTTCTTGAACTTCCTCGAACGCGTAGATCTCGTCTCCCTTTACAATCATAGGAGATCTCCAGAAAATATTGTCTTCGGCGGAAAGAGTAGGTTTCAACGTTTCCTGATCGATTAGGATCAACTTGTGACTGGATGAGTGACCGTCTTCAAACCCGATCACAAGAGCCTTTCCGTCCACGATCTCGAACGTTCTACCGCAGATCTTATTAAAATCGCCGCGGAAAATCGTATCGTCTTTAGTCGGATCGAGAACTTGAAGTTCGTTGTTATAATGTCCTTTGTCCAAATACTTTAAGGTTTTTAAGAAAAGAATCTTACCGCCTACCACGTTCTTATCGAATTCTTCCTTCTTCTTTTCCTCTTCCTTTTTGGTTTCTAATTCTTTCTTGGTTTCGGCGAGTTCCTTTTTCAACTCGGCTTCGGTCTTTTTATCGTCCGAAGAAGACTTGCCGTCGCTTCCGGATTTGCTCCCCGAATCGCTCTTGGAATCGGATTTAGAAGAACTGGAAGAGCTGGATGAACTCGAAGAACTGCTGTTGGACTTTCGATCCTCGTCCTTCTTAACGACTTCCTTTTCCTTCTCTTTTAATTTCTGTTCCTCTTTTTTAACGGCTTCTTTCTCTTTTTGAATCTGCTCTTTTTCTTTTTTCTTTTCGGCGATTTGAGTCTTATTTTTTACGGGGTCTTTATTGAGATCCTGAAGTTCCTTATCGGTTCTCGTTTCCTTATCGGAAATTTCCTTTTGTTTGTTTTGATTCTCTTCTTTTCTGCGTTTAAGTTCTTCTAAGTCCTTTTTATTCTTCTCGTTTTGGAGATCGGAGAATTTATCCTTTTCGGATTGTCCTTCCTTCTTCTTATCGAATTCCTTGTTCACCTCGTCTTCCAATTCGTCCGTGTGAACGTCCTTCCCGAGAATGTCCTCTACGAGAGGAATCACGATCTGCGTTTTTCCGGGCCATTCCGTATAACGTTTCGAAATCCCGATGTTGTTCGCGTTCAGAGACTTCATTACGGAATTGGAATATTTCTTCCCGATGTAAGCCTTATCCTTTCTATGAATCGCGTTGTAGAATAGAATGTATGTGGCGAGAATTTCGGAATTCTTATCGTCGTAGCCGAATGTGGATTTTACGAACCCGGTAAGAATCCTTTGAATCGAGTTGATATGTCCGTAATCCGCGTCTTCGGAAATGTAAAGAATGTCCGCTCCGAATTTCTTTTCTTCGGGAGGAATTCTACTCGCGCTGATTCCGCCTTGCGTATGGGATTTGTCCGGTTCCTTCTTCAGAATTTCCGCAAGTCCCGATCCGACTTTCTCGTTCGTTCCTCGAACTTCCTCACCGGCGCGGGCGGAAGATCGGTTGATAAACTGAACTCTTTGAGAGGAGCGGACTTCTTTTTCTCCGAGTTTGGAATTATCCTGAGAAAATAAAGAGAAGGAAAAACCGAAGCATATAATCGCTATCAAAATCCTGAACATTCTAAATTACTCCTTTTGATCTCCCGAAGAGAAAGCGGCCTTTTGACCAGGAGATATCCTATCCTCAAGCATTCTATTGAGACAAGGATTTTTCCCGATCGGCAGTCTTCTTTATTGTAAGAAAGTTGATCCCCAGCCTCCCCTCTGCAACCCTAGCCGTATGTATCAGTTCCAGGAAAGAATCTACAATTTCGGCGCCGGTCCCGCGATGCTCCCCAACGAAGTGATGGAAAAAGCAGCGGCGGAGTTCTTAAACTATAAGGGTTCCGGAATGTCGATCATGGAAGTCAGCCACCGGGAACCTCTTTTCGAAGACGTTCTCAAAGAGGCGGAAGTCTTATTACGCAAATTGCTGAACATCGGCAGCGACTATTCGATCGCCTTCTTTTCCGGAGGAGCGACTCTGCACTTCTCCGCTCTCCCTCTCAATCTTCTCAAGGAAGGAGAAAGTTTCGATATCGCTCACACAGGAATCTGGACAAAGAAAGCTTGGGAAGAAGGTCTCAAGTTCAACGGGGTCAACGTTATCTACGATGCCACCGAAAATCATTTCACGGATACTCCCGTTTTAACGGACGCGAGTCTTTCCGGAAAAGGGAAGTATCTTCATATCACCTCCAACAACACGATCTACGGATCTCAATATCCGGAGATCCCTAAGATCAAAAGTATTCCTCTTGTCGCGGACATGACGAGCGAACTCTTGTCCCGCAAAATCGACGTTAAGGATTTCGGAGTGATCTTTGCTGGCGCTCAGAAAAACATCGGACCCTCGGGCCTCAGTTTGATCATCATTCGAAACGATCTGCTCGGAATTTCCGGAAGAAAGATCCCGATTCTTTTGGATTATGCGACGATGGTAAAGAATCAGTCCCTTTACAACACTCCTTCCACGTATTCCATTTATATCGCCAAACTCGTGTTCGAATGGCTCGTGAAACTGGGCGGAGTGGAAACGATCGAAAAAATCAACGAGCAAAAGGCGAAGCTGATCTACGACTTCATCGATTCTTCCTCTCTTTATACTTGCCCGGTTCAAAAGAGATCCCGTTCCAAGATGAACGCCGTGTTTCTACTGAAGGATAAGAATCTCGACGCGAAGTTTTTGGACGAGGCGGAAAAGAACGGTCTGCACGGACTCGGAGGACATAGATTGGTCGGCGGATTCCGCGCTTCCATTTACAACTCGATGCCTCTTGCAGGAGTGGAAAAACTCGTGTCCTTTATGAAGGAATTCGAATCCAAGGCTTGATGAAATCTATTCCGTTTAAAAAGATTCTTGTTACGGCGTGTCGAAAAATTCATTTTCGCATTAGTAAAGAAATTAAGCCGCAAGGTTCTGGCCGAGTTTTCGGCCAGGTTCTTATTTCGACCTGGATCGGAATTTGTTTCGGTAACCTTTCCGCGTCCGGATTGAACTTTCATACGCAGGTCGGAGTGCAGGATTGTTTTACGAACGAGGCTTCGTCCTCCGAGCTTTCCAACCTGTTCAAGTCTTCGATTCCTTTGGATGAAAAGAAAAGGATCGCGGAGACGATCGCATACAAGGAAGGAAAATCCAGATTTCAATCCGTCTCCTGCATCCAAGGAAAGAAATTAACCGATGAGGATCTTTCCAAACTTCTTTTGGATTGGGGCAATCATCTTTCCCTTTACGCCGAATTGAATTCTTATTATGAGAATTACGTTCTTTCGGACGATAAGACGAGATCCTTGAACTCGATCGAATGGGAACTTCTCACGACGCATCTCAAACAAAAGAAAGAACTCTTAACCCGCCTGAACGACGCGACCGGCTTCGCGCTGAAAGGCGAAAGAATCTCCGAGGAAAACTTCTCAATGATCTATCTCTCGTTATTTCTGCTTCAGATCGAATTCTGGGACGCGATGCCCAAAACATACAGAGATTCCGTTCTTTAAATCCATTTCTTCGAACGTGAAACGGCCGATTCAATCGAAGTTCGTTTTGTATCTTCGCACCTCCCGAATGTTTTAGATGCCGGGAGAATTATTTGCTTGAAACCTGAAGAAAGTCGGGACATAACCAAAATATAGATCATGAAAAAAATCGGAATCGCCTCGGATCACGGAGGCTTTGAGCTTAAGGAATTTCTCCGCAACTCGCTCGCGGGAGAATTAGAAATCGTAGATTACGGAACCAAGGACGAAACGTCCGTAGATTATCCGATCGTCATTTCGGACGCTTGTAAAAAAGTTCTTTCCAAGGACGTAGAAGGGTTGATCGCCCTTTGCGGAACCGGAATCGGCGCGTCCATCGCGGCAAACCGTTTGCCCGGAATCAGAGCCGCGCTCTGTCACGATCAGTTCACCGCAGAAATGTCCAAACGCCACAACAACGCGAACGTTCTCGTTTTGGGCGGAAGAATCATCGGCAAAGAACTGGCTCTCAACATCGTTCGCACTTGGGTCAACACTCAATTCGAAGGCGGACGTCACGAAAGAAGAGTCAACCAACTCGAAACCTTAAATTCCTAACACCAACCGGATGGGATCGATTTCAAATTCTAAAATCGGAAGCGCATTCCCTCCGGCCTTTTCATCTCGTATCCTCGTTACGTTTTTCCGTTTTTCCGTTTTCGCCGTTTTTCTTCTTCCGGGAGCGATGTCGATTTTCGCGGAAACCAAGATTCTTTCTTTGGCGGAATTGCAAAAGAACGGATTGGAACTTTCCGGAAAAGACGATCAAAGAAGTCTGAAACTCCAAACGCGAAACCGAAGCGCCGGGTCCGATTTGTATCTGAGTTTCGAATCGGGAGATCCGTCCAGTCTCAAAGATCTATCAGGAAATTATAAAGTTCTAACGTCTTCGTATTTGCCCGATTCCGAAAACGTGTTTCATTCCAAACGAAGCGCCCGGTTTTCCGGAAAACGAACCGGAATCAAAATCGCGCATTCCAATTCGGGTCTTCTGACATCCAAGGATCTCACGGAGGATTTTTATATCGGCTTTAACTTTCTTCCGGGAACCGTTGAGAAAGATGCAACCCTCCTTTCGAGACTCTATGAAACTTCCGGAAGCACGTACGGCTGGGATTTAAAAATTTCGGACGATCGTCTCAAGGCGGGATTCTATTCCTTTTTTGAAACGGAAGAAAAACGTTTTCTTTCCCTGCAGCTTACCTCGAACGCGACTTTAAAAAAGAATCAATGGAACCGCGTTCTTCTTTATTTCAATCCGTCCGATCGAGAAATCGTATTGTATCTCAACGGAAAAGAAACGGCGCGGGGAAACATTCCCGCAAACAAGAATTTGACTCGGATCGGATTTCATCCGGACGATACGACATCGTTTCGGATCGCCGGTTCGTATTACGGATGGATGGAGAATTTCGCCGTATTCAAAGGAAAACCCAATCCGAGTTCGGAAGATTCCTCCTTTCCGGGTCAGGATTTCGATCCTGAGACGCATACGACCGAAACCAAGTTCGGGACCGGAGTTTCTCCCGTTTACAAAAGCAAATATTCCAGCTCCTTCTTGGAAGAAGTTCAATTCAAGGCGGTGATTCCTTCCTCCACCGCGATGGAACTTTATTTTCGAGTTTCTCCGACTCCGTTTACTCCGACTTCCGAATCGCTCGCATGGATCGCGCTCGACTTAAGAAAATTAGAAACTTATAAAGTAGATTCTCTCGAACCGGATTTATATAAGATTTCCCTTAAGAATTCCATCCGAAAGTTTTTGGGAATTTCCGAAAACAAAGAGGACCTTCTTCCGTTTCGATACTACCAATGGAGAGTCAAATTCAAGGCCGATCCGAGCGGAATGCAAACGCCGGAACTCAAAAACCTGGCCTTGACTTTCCGCGAAACCAATCCTCCCGTGCGGCCGATCAGCCTGAAAGTCGCGGAAAATTCAGTGGATGACGGAGGTCCGAGCGTTTGCCTAACTTGGAAATCCAATCCTGAAAGGGACGTGATCAACGGCGGCGGATATTTCATCCATTACGGAATTCATCCGGATCGAATGGTGGGAATCATACGCGGAACCTTTTCCGAATCGGCGGAAGCCCCGAATAAAAAAACGCGTCCGAAACATCCGGCGAGCGATTATCTGGACCCGATCACCGGACTTCCTCCCGGAAAAACTTCCGCAAATATACAAGAATATTATAATAAACTGTCGGCTTGCGTGGACAACCGAACGGTGTCCTTAAACTCGGAAATTCTTTTGGAAAAGAATCAGCTTTTTTTAAAGAAAGGAACGACGTATTTTTTCAGAATCAGCGCTTACAATAAGTTCTATCACTTTCAAACCGGAAAGGATCAGGTTTCTCCTTTAAGCGATCCGGTCGAAGTCTATTTCCTGAGCGAGTAAAACCTTAATCATCTTTTGATCGGGAAGTTTTTTATCCACGGTGATAAAACCGTCCAAATCCTTTTCCACCGCGATCGCGATCTCGTTCCAAATCCATTCGGCGTTTCCGAATTCCTTGGAAAGTTTTTGAGCGAGGGAAAGATTCTCCTGTCTAAAATCCAAAACGTCCAGACAAAGACGTTTGGTTTGGCTCCAGAGAATGTCCCGTTTGATCGGATCCTTCTCCTGTTCCAGCAAAGGGAGAATCGAAACCGTTCCCGTATAAAAAAGATGCTGCTGTTTGATCAGCTTTTCGATCGATTCGACGACGATCGTTTTTAAATCGGAAGGACCGCCGACCAGGGTTTCCAACAAGGACTTGGAGAGATAATATTTCATTCTTCTTTTAAGCGGGAAAGGATGTTCAAAGCTTCGAGTCTTTCGTAAGAATCGGATCGATAGACTTCGTTTCGTAAGGACAAGCGAAGCATTTCTCCGGCGGATAGATTTCTTTTTTCGGCTTCGTTTTTCAGAAGTTCGAGTTCTTCTTCCGTCATCAAAAGCTGAAACCGTTTATCCACTCTCGCCATCAGTTCTCTTCTCTCATTTCCTTATCGTTTTTAAGATACAATCGAAAATAAATATCCGCGTCCTTCATCTGACCCAAGGCTTGGTAGATGCTCGCGATATTGTAGTTCGCTTCGTTGAGTCTGAAATCGTATTTAAACGCCTTTTTAAAAATCTGAATCGCTCTGTCTTCTCTTCCGGCGTACCACTCGCACATGGCCCAAAGAAAATGCCACTTGCCGAGATCGGGATCTCTCGGAGTCGCCTGAGCGAGATATTCCAAAACTTCCTCGAACGTCTTTGCGGCAAGAAGATAGTTTTCCTTGATCTTCTTGAGCTTTTCCATTCTGGAAAAAATATCCTCAGCGTGTCCAGGGATTTCCAGATCCTTGCGATAGAATAAGGCCCTCGCATACCAAAGTTTTACGGTGAGATCGGACGGATTTTTTTCTACGAACTTTTCAAGATACGGAATCGACTCGGTCTCTTCCTGGGCCGCGTTCATCTTAAGAATTCTTTCTTTGACCGCACGGTTCCATTCTTTGCGGTTTTCCTCGTTGGCGTTCGAAGGAGAAATAAAAATCGAAAGGAAACTCCAAACGATCACAAGTCGAATGTAAGGGTTCATAAAAAACCGAAAGCTCAGAGATACGTGAAGAGATTCTTACCGTTTTCGGGATAAACGTCCACGATAAAATCGTACTCGTTTCCGGTTTGATCCATCAAAGAACGAACCTGTTCTTCCAAATCCTTTCTCGTATATAAACCGAACGCGCCGACTCCCGTTCCGAAACACATATCTTCCGGTCCGATGATTTCCGAAATCTGAGTCATCACTTTTCTACGCAGCGATTCGAGTTTCTTAAAATCCTTTCCGTGAAATTCCACGCGGAACGATTTCGTGATCCCTCGTTCACCGTCGGTTGCAATTCTCATAAGGTGAATGCGGGAGGAAACTACGTCCCTCTTGTCGCGGAACAGTTCTCCCAAAATCTTACGATCGTATTCTTCAAACGCGGGAACAACCGGCTCCAAAGAATGAAAGATCAAGTTCTCGATTTCCTGTGCGTTCTCTTCCGTCGGCGGGTCCTTAAAGAACAAAAAGAATCGGAACGGAATTCCGAAGTTGGACAGCGGTATGGTAAGAATGGTGATGCAGGATTCCAAATCGATCGGATCGAACTTCTTCCGAAAAAAGCGATCCGCCTTTCGTTCTTCCGTGATTCCGATCATGGAATACGTTCCGGATTCTTTTCCGATGTATTGATCGTCGTAAAGAAAGATCATGTTCTCGGAGGTTCGGGGTTTAAGTCCGTAGGTTACGAAGGGGCTGTAACTTCCGTTGCGCCGGTCGTAGTAATGGATCGCAAATCCGGAAAGTTTCAAGGATGAAAAAACGGACATATAGTATTTTAGAATAAATGAATATTCGGATTCCAATCCGTAACCGAGTTCGTCCAATACTTCGAGAATTTTTCTTCGATCCCGGATCGGAAGCGACGCAAGCCATTTCATATAACCGGGCCCGAGTTCTAGATAATGAGTGCGACCCGATTCTTCCTCCGATTTGTGCGCGGCTTGTCCGCCGTGAGCAACGGCTTCGGCGGAAGCGGAAGTTTTCGGTATTTCCTCAATCGGTTCGTTGACCTTGGAAATCAGACTTTGCAGCTCCGGGTTGAAAATCTCGGAACGTTTCTTTTCGATTTCCGGCGGAATTCCGGGATGAGCTTTGAATTTATCGGGATCGCGTAAAAAAGCGGGAGAAATATATCCTTCTCCCTTTAACTCGAACGGCAATACGAAGATGGACGGTCCGTTTTCGCGTTTTACTTCCTTCAGATTGATCGGCAGACTTTTTAAATCGAAGTCGACTTCCTCCGAAGTCAAGGTTTGAATTTCTTCCACCTTGTCCTTTTCCGCAAGTTCCAAAGCTTTTTGTTTGGCGAGCTGAAGTCCGTTGACTCGTTTGGAAATCTGTCCTACGATTTCCTGAATTTCCTTACCTTCGTGATCGGAAAAGAGGTCCTTTTTGATTCTTAAAATTCGAATCATCAAATCGATGAGAAAAAGAAGAGCGAGAAAGCCGGAGAGAAATAAGAACGAAATCCCGTCGCTTCCCGGCTTTAAGATGAGAATTCCTTTGAGCAATCCGTACGAGTTTTCCGGTGTCGCATAATAATATCCGATAAACGGAACCGATCCGATTTGAATCCGATTCACCGCACTTTGCGAGCGGTTGATTCCTCCGATCAGCAAGGAGGAAATCTGATCGCCGCTCAAACCTTGCACTTGTTTTCCCGGTTCGACATAACCTCCGAATTTTAGATCGGGGATCAGAATCGATTCGGTTCCCGAAAAGGAAACGCGCAGCAAATCCTCTCTAAGCTGCGCGAGAATCAAACGTTTGTTTTCCACGTCGGGAAGACAAAACACGAGCGACGGTTTTAAAAAGAATAAACGGCTCGCGCCTTCCTTTAAGGTTTCCGCAAGTAGTTTTCCTTCCGGGTCCTTGCGTGCGGACAATTCGGTTTCGGTGACGAATTTTAAACCGGAAACGATCGGAAATTCCAACTGAAGACTTTCCAAATCCGCGGGAGATTCCGCGTTACTGAGTCCCGATTCGAGTCTGTGAAATTCTTCGTTTAAATTTATGAAGACTGAGTTGATTCTATCTTTGTAATATACGCCTTCCGGAAAATACGGAACGAGCATGTAATAAAAAAAGCAGAGAATCGAAAGAATCAAAATCGAGATTCTGAGTTTGAGTCCGGTCATGGGGCCTCCCGTTTCAGAAGCAGTAAAATTCTTAGAAAGACGTCCCTGACTCTGAGAATCTTTTCTTTTTGATCGAATTCCTTTTCGACGACGATGGAATGCACTAAACTGGAAGCGATGATTCCCAATCCGCAAGTTCCCAACAAAAAGGAAAGAAACACGAGAATCTGAAACAACTGTTTCATGCGCGAACCCTTATCGTATGACAGAAAGACTACGTGGTTGGCGATCTTATTCTTTTCCCAAAGTGGGCGATCCTTCCATTCGGAGGGACGTTTATTAAATTCCGCTAATATTTCTTCCAAGTTGTCCGGATAATTCAAGGAACGAAGATCGTTCGAACCGATCAAGGAATCGTTTCCGATTCTGCCGGATTCGAAAATCCAATAAACCTGTTTGTCCCTTATATTAAACGGAAGTGAAAGTTGTTTGCCCAACGCAAAACCTTTCATCCAAAGAAACCATTCTCCGTCCTTGCTTCTGTAAATCGGAATTCCTGCGCTGTCGAAATTGATTTCGGACGGAAGAATTTTCAAATCTCCCAATCGAAGATCTCCGTTGAAGATCTCCTTCGTTTCTTCGCTCGAGTAAACGATATGAAAGGAAGAATCGTAGATTTTGATCGATTTCAGTTCTAGATTTTTTTGAAGGCTTTCCGCGAGTTCCTTCGCTTGTGCTGGAAGACGGAAATTTCTGATTCCGTATTCTATCTTGGAACCGGCTTCGAATAAGGGCGCCTTTTTCGCTTCGGTCCAAACTTTCAGAAACCTCTCCCGTTTTAAAAATCCTTCATTGCCCGCCGGATTTAGGGGAAACGCCATGGAAGCCTCTTTCCATTCTTCTATGAAAAAAGGGATGGAAAGGGGAATCAGCCCTAATAGAATCAGTGTTAGGGCTAAGGCGATTTTTCTGTAAAGGTTGGACGTCACTGTTCTTAATATCGGCCCGTTTGGTCTAACCTGAAAGAAGAAAACCGCGCGGAATTATCTGATATGATCTTTTATATGTTCATCGATGGAATCGGCTTCGGACCGGACGATCCGGCAACCAACCCGTTTTCCAGATATGCGAAGTCGTTTTTTCTTCCGCTCGCCGGAAAACCGATTCCGGAAGAAGCGCCGGAGACTTTGAAAAAGGCGGTTTTTTTAAAAACGGACGCAAGCTTGGGAATCAAGGGCCTTCCGCAAAGCGCGACCGGACAAACCTCACTTTGGACTGGAATCAACGCTTGCAAAGTGCTTCAAAGGCATCTCAGCGGATTTCCGACCTTCACTCTCAAAAAGATCATCAGCAAGTATTCCATCATTCGCGTTTTGGAAGAACACGGATTTAAGGCCGATCTTCTGAATTGTTATACGCCTGCGTTTACGGATTACGTTAAGAAAAATCCGCGTCACGTTTCCGCATCGACTCTGATTCAAATGGCGAGCGACAAACCTCTGAAAAATATGGACGATCTTCGGCAGGGCAAGGGTCTTTATATGGATATCACCCACGAATATCTGAAAGAATTCTCCAGAGGCTATTTGGACGATTCGGACGATCTGTTTCGAGTGCGCGATCCGTATGAAACCGGAACGTCCATCATCCGCAATTGCAAAGAAGACGGTTATACTCTTTGTATTTATGAGTTTTTTCTCACGGATAAGGTCGGTCACAAGATGCACTGGGAAGCCGCCGAAAAATACATAGGCGAACTCGAATCTTTTTTTAAAGGCGTGTTGGAAACGCTGAATCCCGAAGAGGATCAACTGATCGTCACTTCCGATCACGGAAATTTAGAGGATTTGAGTGTGGACGTTCATACGGTCAATCCCGTGCCTACGATCCTTTACGGAAAACATACGGAAGCTCTAAAGAGTAAGATCAAAGCGATCGTGGACATTCCAACGGCGATCTACGACATTCTCGGAATCAAAATCGAACTCAAGGACGAAGAATTCATCAAGACGGAAGCCTGATGAATTTTAGAAAATTCTAATTCGATCAATCGAATCGTTCCTGTTCCAAATCCTCTTTGCTCTTTTCCTTATCGCTGTTTTTATAATGGAGATTGTCCTCGACTTGATCCAAGGATTCTTTTTTCCAAGCGCTCGCTTTTCGTCCAACGGGAGAATCCGGATATTTATCCGTGGCTTCCTGAAATAAGGCCGCAGCCTTTTCATACTTTCCGTTTTTAAAATAGATCGTCCCTTTGCGGAAGAGCGCGGTTTGATCCAAGGAGCCGTCTTGGTTTCCGAGAACGCGATTCAAGAATTGAAGAGAAGAATCCGATTTGCCGATCGCCTCGTAACTTTCCGCGATATAAAACAAAGCCTGTTCTTCCGCTTTCGGACTGACGCCCATTTCGAGAGCCTTTTTGAACGCATCGATCGCGCCGTAATATTGTTTACGAACGTAGAGTTGTCTCGCTTTTTCCAATATGCCGCTTCTAAACTCGGAACTGACCTTCTCCTTTTCGGGATCAAAGTAGAATCCGGCCTGCGCGTAGTCGTCATACACGTCGTAGGCGGACCAATCCTTGCCCATTCTACGCAATGATTTTCCCCAACGAACGCGGGCCTTTACGTTTTCGGGATCTTCCTGTAACGCGAGAACGTAGTTTTTCCGGGAAAGATCGTAATTTCCCTTCTTCATATAATAATCGGCAATGGCGGATAACGCGTTGGAACGAAGTTTGGAATCCGCCGAAATCCGCAGAACCTCTTCGAGATGTCCCTTTCCTTCCTCGTCGCGGTTGAGCTGTAATAAAAGATTTCCCATCGAATACGCGACTTTGGAACGTTCGTCTCTTCCCAATCCTTCTTTTTGATTGAGTTCGCGATAAATTCCGAGTGCGAGAAGACTGTCTTGGTTTCTTTCCAAGGCCCTTCCCATATCGTATTTCACGCGGAAGGAATGTTCTTCCGGAATCTCTCTTGCGGAGAGTTCGGAGAAAATATCCACCGCCTTTTCGGCTGCCTTCGCGTTCGTTTGTTTGAGATATTCCTCGCCTTCTTTGATTCTTTCGAGAACGTTCTTCCGTTTGGAGTCCTCGTCCTGAACCGTTGTTTGATAGACGCCCGTCAAAAGACCGGCGCAGATGAATAAGAATCCAGTAATTAAGATGATGGAGCGGTTCATGGATTTCCTCCGGAGATCCGAGACAGACAACGTTTCGACCAGAATTCCGAACGTTCTGCATTGTAAAATTTACTATCTTTATTGATGAAATACTTCAGAGCTTCTTTATATTTCCCTTGTTTGTAATGGGAGAGTCCAGTGAAAAACTTCGCCTTTCCTCTGACGTCAGCGGAATTACCGTTGCCCGTATACGGTTTCAATTCGTAAATCGCTTCCGAATATTCCTTTTTCCAGAAGGTCTTTCTTAAAATCTTATCCAGATCGTCGTCCGTACCGGAAAAGTCGTCCTCTTCGTTTCGCGGAGGGTCCTTGTTTTCATCCTGAACTTTTTGATCCTTATTGTTTTCGGAAGAATTATCGGCGACCTCGTTCTTGTCTCCGTTGACCGCAACGAAGGATTCGTTTTCGACGAGATTGAATCCTTCCTTGTCCTGATGTTTAACGGTGACTCCGAAATAAATCTTGGAATCCAACGACTTCATCTTAATCTGCGCGGCCGTATCGGGGTGATTGACCTCGCCTAATTTCCGCACGTTACCTCCGAGAAAGGTCGCGGTTCCGCCGCTCAAAGGTTTCAGCGCCTGATAAATCGTATAAACCGTGTTTTCGTCCGCTTTTTCCGGGGCCTTCCATTCGAGTTTGACGTTGAGATCGTCTAAGGTCGCGGTCAAATCGGTGACGTGCATTTGATCTTCGGAATATTCAGGAGTTGTAACATTCTCTCCGTTTCCGTTGTCCTTATTCGGACCGCCGATGTAAAAGAATCTCGTAAACGATTGTCCGTTCACTAAGGGAAGAATTTCCTTTGCGCCGGAGCGAACACTGACTCCATAGTAAATCGTCTTTGACTTGCTCAAGTCCTGATCCAAAAACGTGGATTCGGGATGACTCAACTCGGTCAACTTCTCCGCTTTTCTCATCAAGGATAAGGAGGACATCGGCTCCGAGGAACGATAAACGGTATAAACCGTCGCGTTTGGAATCGCCTTCTCATACGGAGACCAATTCAAACGGAGATGTTTTCCCTCTTTTTTTACGGTAAGATCCGTGATTCTCGCATCGTCCGGCAATTCGGGAGTTTTATTTTCGGTACTCGTAGTTCCGGGAGTTAACGCGTGTTCGATGACGACGGGAATCGTCGTAAAGTTTCTTCCAGGAATGAGTTTGATCGTATTCTTCTTAACGTGATGTGCGAGAATCACCGCATAATAATACGTTCCCGGTTTGAGATTGTAATCGTAAATTTGAGTCACTCCGCCGGCGATCCCGCTCGGATATTTACCGAGAGAATCGGCGACCATACATTTCTCGGCAGTATCGATCATGCTCGAAGAACGGGCCACGATGATCTCGCCCGTTTCGCGGGGAGCTTCCCAGGAAATGCGGATGGAATTCTCATCCTTCTTTAAAATCTCGGCGTTGATCAGATTTGCGACGCTGTAATTTTCCACCTGATTCTGATTCATTACGTTGTCCTGAGCCCCCACAAAGGACGTCAACGTGATGAATGATAAAATGAATAGAATCCGGGTACGACTTTTCATAAAAGGAATGTCTTGGTTATACTATCGACAGTCCAAACCTCGTTATTTAACACCAATTCGGATTTGACATTTGTAAAACGATCGATTAGACATAATCCAAGTACGAATTATGGGCGACCTGGATTATTACGAAAACCCCGAGTATCAGCATTTTCTGATCTCCAGCAAACGCCGCGAGTTAACGCCTCCCGAAACGGTCTTCAAACATTTTAGCTTCAAAGAAGTGAATCACTTAGTAGATTTCGGAATGGGACTCGGTTATTTTACCTTGGAACTCAAAAAGCAACTTCCCAGGGAAGCTTGGATCTGGGGCGGAGAATGCCAACAGGATCTGATCGACGAAGTTCTCCATTGGAAGAATCGAGAGGAGATTACGAATTTTACTCCGTTCTTTATCGAAAAATCCGATCATCCTTTGCTGCCGGAATGGATTCCGGCCCCCGATGCGGTTTTCGCGTCCTTGGTCTTATCGACCTTTCCCGATCCGGGCCTTGCGATGGACGGGTTGATTCGATCCATGCGTCGAGGCGGTAAACTGATCGTCTTAGATTGGGTGAAGAACGAATATTCGATCGGTCCGAAAATCAACGATAAGATCTCCTTGGACAAGATGAAATTTTTGGCGGAGTTGTATCATCTCGACATCGTAAAGAACGTGAGAATTTCCGAACACGTTTACGGACTGGAAGTCGTTGCGGGCAAGGACTTTGAATACGGCTTTTACGATCTTAGAGAAGAAGAAGACACTCCGGAAGAATTCATTCGTTCATAACAAGGCGAAGCGGCAATCCTTGATCAAGTCAAAGTTTATTCAGTTTTTTGCAAGTATTTCCGCCCTTTGTTTCAATCATTGTTCTTTGTTGTATGACAAAGGCCCTCATTATTTCCTTCCGCCGATCGCGGTCGAATACTATCAATGCGACAAATGTAAAAGTTATATCGGGGGAATTTTCGGGAAAGGACCTCTATTCCGATATAAATCGGAGCAAGCCAAAAGATGCATTCATTCTTGGGAAGAAATCGACGCGGACCTTTTTCAACAAAAGATTCACGTCGATCATCAAGTGGATCTTTCCAAGAACGATCAGTTTCAAAGGATTCAGAAAACGACCTTAAATCGAAAACCGTGATTTAACTTCAAACTCAATCCTTCGAGAATACAATCCTCGGTGTTTCTTGCGATCTCTTGAAACTTCAGAAACGTTTTCCAGTTCGAAATTCCCAATACACGAAACGTTTTTCTGTGATCCAGAATTACCGTGATACAAGCGGCAAACGCGATCGTTCTCCACAACCATCGGAAAACGAATTTCGTAAAAAAGTTTCTGACTCTGATTCGAAAAAAGTCGCTGTGAAATTTAAGATGTTTCTCCTCGTCCTTCACGATGTCGAGCAAAGCGGTTTTGACGAAACCGTTCGGAATCTTATCCGCAAGCCTGTGATAAAAACAGATTCCCACCACTTCCGCAGCGAGAAGAACCATCAGCTTCAAACGAACTCCGAGAAGCCTTCTTCCGAAATAAAACAATCTTTCCGTCCAATTGGATTCAATCAATTCCCCTTTTAAAGCGCGGATACATTCGCCCAGAATTCTTGCGTGTCTGCCTTCCTCCTTTACGAAAAGTTTCAGAGCTTCTTTGTAAAAATCGTCGATTCCGAAAAGAATAGTCTTATCGATTTCCTTCGCGATTCTCCCTTCTCCCGCTTCGCCTAACTGAAATATGGCGAGCGAGTATGCGATCGACCGCATTTCATTCGGACGAAGATCCAACGTTTCCGAGTCGATCTTGGGAAGAGGACGAACTTCGTTTCCTTTAAAATGTTCCCTCCATTGTTTCCAGCGAACGCCTATCTTTCTGTCTTTTAATGAGGTTTTGAGTTTATTACGAATTCTTTGTTTACCGAATACGTTCATCGCAAAGGTCGCGAAAACGATTTTCATGTCGAGACTCGGAGTATTCGAATTCAGATAAGAACGATCAAAACGAAACGAAGCACGCGCGCCCATTCCGGAGTACAATTGGGAAAGTCCGGTGATACCGGGACGCATCGACCATCGAATGTCATAAAACGGACGATTCCATCCGAGACGATTCACGTCGAACTGCGTCAAGGGTCTCGGACCGACTACGCTCATATCCCCGATCAAAACGTTCCAGATTTGCGGAAGTTCGTCGATGCCTGTTCTTCTCAGCCAATAACCGAGATTCGTAACTTCTCCGTCCTTCATCGTTCTGAATTTTAGAATTCGAAACGGTCTTTTCAGAAGACCGAGTCTTTCCTGACAAAAGAAAATCGGACGACCGTCTATGAGGAGGATCAACAAAGCGACTCCGATTAGAACGGGAGAAAAGATCGCCAAAGCGATCGCGGATAAAGCGGTTTCGATGATTCGTTTCATGGAAAAGAATCTAACAAAATTCAGTGCGTCATTCATCCTCTCGAGTGCGGATTCGTGCGCACTCAAGTGCTTGACAGTGAGGGTTGTAAAAACTTAAAATCGGGTCGTTCGTGTATGAAAGACAAACCTTTGAATCTGCTGATCGTGGAAGACAACGAAAAACTGAGAAAGTCCCTCGTGGCGGGTCTGAAGGATTCGGGTAAGTTCAACGTTCTCCACGATTGTGCAAACGGAGAAGAAGCGATCGAATTCTCCCTAAAAAAGGAATACGACGTCTGTCTCATGGATGTCCGATTAGCGGGAACGTTAAACGGAATCGAAACGATCGTCGCGATCCGCAAAGAGTTTCCTAGAAAACCCGTCGTTATCTATTCCATACAGGACAGCGACGAATATTTCCGCACCTTCCGCAAAGCGGGAATTCTCAGTCATTATGCGTATGTCAGAAAATCGAATTATCTTTTGCCCCAGATGATCGTTCCTTTGCTCGAACTCGCGTACGAAGGTAAAAGTTTTATCGATCCGGAAATCGAATCCAGAATCGTAGAAGTAAAAAATCAGGATGAAAACTCCCCGATGGCGATCCTCGAACCGAACGAAAGGATCGTAGCAAAGATGTTAGCCGAAGGTCAAAGCAACGAACAGATCGCCGCTCGGCTCGGGTTTAAAGATAAAAGGACGATCAGCAGAATCAACGGACAAATTTACGCGGCCTGGGATTTAAACGAATCGAACGCGGACGAAAAAGTCGCTCGAACCAGAGCCGCGTTGATCGTACGAGAAAACCGATTTCTTCAATGGGAAGAAGACGGAAGCGCCTATTACAAAAACGGAACCGAATGGGTTCGCTGGGAACTCACTTGAATCCGAATCCGGAAATTTTTATCTGTTCCGTTTTTCTTTTTTTATCCTCGATTCTGTTTTGGCTGGCTTCGACGACGATCGTCAACTTGGAACGAAGAGACAGATCGGCGACGTTTACTATCGTCATTCTGTTATCCGTATCGGCTTTGTTCGGGTTTTTTTCCTGGATCGGAGAATCGGGTCTGATCCGAGTTTCCAATTACTCCGCGGTTTATTTTTTTCCGGGAATCTTCGGATTGATTCTGATTCCGTTCGGATGGTTTTTTATCGTAGTTTGGTTTCTCGGTTTTTTGCGGGAAAAACGGATCTATAGAATTTTCTTTTGGCTTTTGTTAAGCGCACAAGCGTTTGCCGTCGTTTTCTTTTATTCTTGGAGCCGCAAATTTTCCGCGAACGTATCTCTATTCCATTTTTGGAATGTAGTTCCGTTTGCGTTTCGACTTTCCTATCTCGTTTACATTCTGTTCTGCATCGTGATTCCGATCTTCGCATTATTTTCGTTTCGAATTTCAAAACGGATTCTGCCCGAAGTGGCTCGCAACAAAGCGGTTCCCTATCTCAAAGCAGTCTCCCTTTTGCTCTTTGGAGTTTTGGTTCTCGTCTTTTTTTTATTTTTAGGCGGAGGAATAGGAATCATTCGAGACCCCGTTTCCCGATCGGACAACGACCCGAGATCGTTTTACGGTTTTTTAATCGGAATTCAACTGCTTGTCACGATCGCAATTTTGATTTTAGGACAGGCTCTGATCTCTTATGAAATTTTTACCGGGAGAATTCTTCCCAAGATCAGTTTACGTCAGGAATGGAGAAACGCGAATTTCGGTTTTTTTGCGCTCGCCTTGTTCTACTTAATTACCGCTTTGTTCGGCGTTTCTAAAATCGAACTCTTCCTTACGGCCTCGTCCGTTTATTGTATTTCCAGAACGTTCTTATTGAAAAAAAGCAAAGATCTTCGTTTGGAAAAGAACGCGGTCCTCGGTTCGATTTTATCCGCGGAAGAATATTCCGATACTACCGAATCCAAAGGAAAAAATCTCGAAGAGAAGTTCCGAAAATCGTTCGAAATTTTGTGCTCCGATATTCTGGAGACTTCTTCCGCGTTGTTCGTCAACGAAAGCAGAATTCCTTTTATCGCCGATATGATTCTGGCTTATCCGGATCGAACGAAAGTCAAAGACGCTATTATATTCAAAAATTTGCATTTAGATTTCGGAAAGGAGAATATCGCCTATCTGGAAGACGAAAACCGTTTCGATTACGCTCTTTGTTTGAAAGTTGAAAGCGATCATTCGGGAGACGGTCTTTTATTTTTGGGTCAAAAAATAAACGGCGGTTTGTACGCGGAAGAAGAGATTGAAACCGCAAAAGCCGCCGTGACCTGGATTCTATCCTCGCTTTTTACCGAAAGCAATTCGCTTGTTTTGAGTTCCTTGCAGAGAAAACATATGGAAGAACAGAGAATCTCGGATTACAAAACGAGACAGATTCTTCACGATGAGATTCTTCCCGAAATTCATTCTTCGATTCTAATTCTTTCGCAAATGAAAAACGAAAACGAGGTCTCCGAACAAATCCGATTGTTGACCGATTTGCACAAACGAGTTTCCAGTTTCTTAAGAGAACTTCCCGATACGAGTTTGGAAATCGAAAGACTCGGATTGATCGAAGCGTTGATGCGAAGAATCGGTTCCGAATTCGAAGCGGCTTGGTTTGATTGGAAATATGCGCCCGAACTCAAGGATCGATTTCCGATTTCCAAACCGGAAGCTTTGGAAATTCTTTTTTACGCTTGTAGAGAATCGATTCGAAACGCAGTGAAATATTCGGGCGAATCAGCGGATAAAAAAATTTCAGTCGCGTTCTTAAAGAATGCGGAAGGTAAAAATGGAATTCTCATCCGAATCAAAAATAAGATCGATACGAACGGAACGCAAGTTTTGGAATCGGCGGGACAAGGACTTAGAATTCATAGCGCCTTGTTGAAAATTTTCGGAGGCTATCTTACTTTAGAATTTTTGAATTTGAACGAAGCTTTTGTGGAAATTTTTCTTCCGGGAGAAAATTGAAGGAGTTCCCACATCGATCCCGATCGTATCCGTTCACGACACAATCTTACCGAAAGGATAAATTTCAGAAATATTTTCTGACGAGAAAAAAATGGAATTGAATGTTTATCTCGAAACTTTGCCGACGAATGTCCCTTCTTTGTCCGCCTCGGGTTCGTATTGCAGGAGTTCCACATTCAAGAATTGGCCGACTTGGAGCGGTTTCAGTTCGGTTTCGCTCAGTTTCACTTTGAGATAATTATCCGTAACCGCAATTCCTCCCTGTTCCAGAATCGCTTCCCGAACCTTTCCGGTTTCGGAAACCGCGTATTTCCGATGCAATTCCCTGGATAAAGCGTTGAGAGTGTGAACTCGTTCCTTCTTCGTTTCTTTACTTACGGAATCGGGAAACGTTTCGGCCAACGTGTTTCTTCTTACGGAAAAAGGAAACGCGTGAATCTTGGCAAATCCGAGATCGCGAACCATCCTCACGCTGTCTTGAAACATTTCTTCGGTTTCGCCGGGAAAACCCACGATTACGTCCGTTCCCAGAAACAAACCGGGAACCTTTTCCTTTGCTGTTTCCACGCGTTTGCGGAACGTTTCGGAAGTATAAGTGCGTTTCATTCGTTTGAGAATTTCGGCGCTTCCGCTCTGAAGAGGAATGTGCAAAAACGGAGTAAAACGAGGATGGCTCATCAAGTCCGCGAGTTCGTTTCCTACGTCCGGAGGTTCGATCGAAGAGATTCGAATTCTTGAATATTCTAAAATGTTTAAAATATCGCCGAGGATTTTATTGAAGGCCTTTTTGTTTTCTCCGTCGCGAAACCACCCGAGATTGACGCCGGTTAAAACGATTTCACCCACTCCGTTGTCCTGTAAAAAGCGGACTTGATCCAGAACGTCCTGATACTTTCGGCTGACTCCGAGACCGCGCGCCTGAGGAATCTTGCAATAGGAACATTTACGGTTGCATCCGTCTTGAATTTTCAGATAAGCGCGCGTATGTCCGTTCGGCAAAACGTCCGAATAGGAAAAACGATCGTAGATTTTTCCCGCAAGTTCGCTTTCCTCGATCAAACCTTTCTTTTCGAGAATCATCGAGGGAAGTTTGGACTTTTCCGTATTTCCGACAACGCCCGCAACACCCGGAATCGCTTCGATGGATTCTCGATCGGTTTCCGCGTAACAACCGGTCACCCAGATTTGTGAACCCGGAAACTTTTTGATCGCGTTGCGAATCGTATTTCGATTTCTCGAATCGGCCTTATTCGTTACGGTGCAAGTATTGATGATGACGACTTCCGGATGTTCTTCCGCTTCTGCGGAGCGATATCCGTGTTTGGTCAAAGACGCAAACAAACCGTCCGACTCGAAAAAATTCAGTCTACAGCCGAGAGTGTTGAATAGAACCGTTTGTTCAGCTATTGGAGAGAGCATTGAGTTTGGCTTCGATTCTTCTTAAGTTATCTTTGAAGTGAGAATTTTCAGGTTCGAGTTTGAGCGCCGATTCGATCTGTTCCTTTGCGGAGTTCAGATAATTCTTCGCATTCGAATATTTGCCCTTTTTATTTTCCTGATTGGAAGCCTTCTCGTAAACAAGCGCAAGATTGTTCAATACGTTTGCGTTGTTCGGAACGAGAGAGTTCGCCCATTTCAAACTGACTTCGGCTTTCTCGATGCTTCCGAGATAGTAATAGATCTGTCCTTCCAACACGAGCGGGCGATAATCGTTGGAATCTTCCGCCTTCAATTTTTCGGTGATGCTGAGAGCGTCTCTCGCCTTTCCGTTATAAAGAAGCGCGGTTCCGAAAAGAAGACGAACGTCTTTGTTGCGAGGATTGAGCTCGTAAGCGCGTGCGATGATTTGTAAACCGTCGTCTTCTCTTCCGTTGTTTAAAAGATATCTCGCGTAATCCAAGCTGACCGCCGCATCTCCTGGTTTGATCGAAAGAGCTTCGGACCAATGAGAAGCGGCCGATTTGCTTCTTCCCAAAGCGAAATGACAATGTCCCGCCAAGTAATGCGATTCGTAGGTGCGTCCGCCTTTTTCATGCAGAACTCGAATGATTTCCAAAGACTTTTCGTAGTTCCGACCTTCGAATTCTTTCAAAGCCTGGGAATACTCTTCTCCGGTTTGCGCAAATGTCTGGGAGAAGTTCGCCGAAATCGCGAAACACAATACGAGAATGAAGGATCGAAACATACGCTTCTGCATTACTGATACTCTCTAAAAATTTATGCGGTCATACTCATGGACTTTGCGTTGATGCAGTCGATGAGAGAATGAAAGGGTTCCACCGGATCGATATAAACGATGATGCTCGGATACTTCTGCATGAGAAAGTGTTCGATCTGTTCTTCGGAAAGAACCGACTGATCTTCCATTTCAAGGACAGGAAGTCCGTCGCCGTTTCGGTAGATGGAATATTCTTCCTGGCCGAGGAAATCGGTCAAAAGCATGTATCCGGAGCCGTAGTAAACCCCGCCCTGAAAGTAATACTTGTAGAAGACCCGTACCTCGGGAAGAAATAAATCGGGATGGAAAACGCAGAGAGAGATTTTCTCGATCCCTGCAATGGTTCTGATTTTCCTAAGGTGAAACCAAATCTTCCGGATGAGAAGATAGGAAATCAGAATCAATACAGGGATGAGTATCGGCATCCTTACACTAAGGCAATCTCTTCCGACCTTTCGGGATTGCCGGAAGAATTGTCGTCTCCTCCGGCTTTCGCTGCCGGTTTATAGTCCGTCCAAGCAGATTCAACGAAATCAAGTTTACCTTCTTTGAAATCGATTTCGATTTTAGTAGGTTCCTTGTAAGCCCCTTTGAGTGTTTGAACCGCCATGTGATCTTCCAGTTCTCTTTGGAAAACCCTACGCAGCGGTCTCGCACCGAACTTCTCGTCGTAACCGATATCCATGATATGGTCTTTTGCGGCTTGGGTGATGGAAACCTCGATCGCTTTTTCACGGAAACGTTTGTTCGTATCGATCACCATGATATCGATGATCGCCATGATGTTTTCTTTCGTGAGAGATCCGAAGTAGATCACTTCATCCACACGGTTCAAGAATTCAGGGTTGAAGTATTTCTTCAGCTGATCGCGAGTCTGATCGGACTTGTATTTCAGCGCTTCGTCCTTACGATCTTCGAATCCCAGTCTTCCTCCGGCTTGAATTTCCTTCGCGCCGATGTTGGAAGTCATGATGATGATCGTGTCTCGGAAGTTGACTTTGCGTCCTTTCGTATCGGTCAAGTTTCCTTCTTCCATAATCTGAAGGAGAATGTTGAAAATGTCGTGATGCGCTTTTTCAATCTCATCCAAAAGAATGATGGAGTAAGGTCTCTTTCTGACGAACTCGGTCAATTGACCTCCGTCATCGTAACCAACATAACCCGGAGGCGCTCCGATCAAACGGCTGACCGCGTGCGGTTCCATGTATTCGGACATATCCACACGAAGCATCGCGTCGTCGTTTCCGAAGAGGAAGTTCGCAAGCGCTTTTGCAAGCTCGGTCTTACCGACTCCAGTCGGTCCCAAGAAGATGAAAGATCCGGTAGGACGTCTTTCGCTCTTGAATCCCGTTCTCGCACGGCGCACCGCTTTCGCGATTTTTTCGATCGCTTCTCCCTGACCAACGACGCGTTTTTTCAGTTCGTCTTCCAAGCGGAGAAGTTTGTCGGATTCGGATTCTTCCATTTTTTCCAGCGGAATTCCGGTCCACAAAGAGATCACGGAAAGAATATCGTCTTCTTCGATGTTGACCGCGAAGTCTTCCATCTTCTCTTGCCAAGAACGGATCTTTTCTTCCATAGCCTGTTTTTTCCGGTTCACTTCGTCGCGAACTCCGGCGGCCTTTTCGTATTCTTGAGCGCGAACCAATTCTTCTTTTTTAGTCGCAAGAGATTTGATTTCCTCTTCCAGATCCTTGATCGTTTGAGGACGCGCGCAGTTCGCTAAACGCGCTTTCGCTCCGGCCTCGTCGATGATATCGATCGCCTTGTCAGGTAGATAACGATCGTTGATATATCTGTGAGAAAGTTTTACGGATTGCTCCAAAGCCTTATCCGAGTATCTCACTTTGTGGTGAGCCTCGTAGGCTTTTTTGAGTCCTTGGAGAATCTGAATCGCGTCGTCCACCGAAGGTTCCGCCACTTTCACAACTTGGAATCTTCTTTCCAATGCGGAATCCTTTTCGATATACTTACGGTATTCCGCGCTGGTTGTCGCGCCGATGCACTGGAGTTCTCCCCTTGCTAATGCGGGCTTGAGAATATTCGCAGCATCCACCGCACCTTCCGCGGCTCCGGCTCCGATCAGAGTATGAAGCTCGTCGATAAAGATGATGATGTTCGTGGAGGAAGTGATTTCCTTCATGATCTTTTTCAGACGCTCTTCGAATTCTCCTCTGTATTTGGTTCCGGCGATCAGAGACGCAAGATCCAAGGAAAGAACTCTCTTTTCGAACAACAGATCGGGAACGCTCTTCTCGACGATCGCAAGAGCAAGTCCTTCCACGATCGCGGTTTTACCGACTCCGGATTCTCCCACGAGAACCGGGTTGTTCTTCGTCTTTCTGGAAAGAATTTGAATGACTCTTTGAATCTCGGTCGCTCTTCCCACAACCGGATCCAACTTCTTATCTCTCGCAAGCTGAGTAAGATCGCGTGCGAACTCGTCCAAGATCGGAGTTTTGGTTTTCTCCTGACGAGGCTGAGTTCCCTGCGGTCCCGATTGAGCCGCGGAGCTTACGCCTACGGAGCTCGTAGGAGGAGCGCCGAGCAAACGCAAGATTTCGCTCTTTATAACATTATAATTTACGCTAAAAGAATACAACGCGCCGCCCGCGATGTTGTTGTTGTCTCTTAACAACGCAAGAAGGATATGTTCCGTTCCGACGTAATTGTGTTTGAGACGTTTGGCTTCTTCTTTGGAAAGCTCGATAATTTTTTGATATCGATCCTGACCGCCGGCGACGTCCATGAGCAAGGCTCCGGAAGCTTCGCGCGTTCTTCGTTCCACCTCTTTACGAAGTTCGTTGAGGTTAATGTTCAGATTGTTCAGGATTTTGATAGCGACCGAATCTTCTTCTTTAAGAAGTCCGAGCAGAATATGCTCCGGTCCGATATAGTCGCTACCAAGACGCTTGGCCTCATCCTGAGCGATCTCGTTGATGACTCTTTTGGCTCTTTTAGTAAATTCCAGCATAACAGCGCCTTTGATTTTTATTTGTAATGATTAGACTGAATTCGCTTCGAAATTCCCACCCGAGAGTGGATAACTCTGTCTTTATTTCAGTATCGGAACGTTTTCGAAAAAGGATCGGAAGTTCGAGTAAATTCCGGGCTTACAACGCCGGTTCCACCTGTAAGGCTAAATAATAAACTAATTTTAAAAAGGAATTTTTTTGAGAAAAAGTAAAATTTTTTAGATAAAAAACTGCGAATTCGGAAGAATTCTCAAGGTAAAACTCTAAAAAGCCGGGAACTTTGAACGAGGAAGAATTTCGATTTTTCCAAGAACGCATGGAAAGTTTTAAACTAATTTTCGTCCCCGAACCCGCGTTTGTCGGGCAAGAAGTGACATAACCGAAATCAGGATCATAATCAAAAACTTTTTGATCTTCTAATTTTTTCAGGGGGGAAGTTTCGATTTGTCGGAATAATTCAGAGACGGTCGGGGCAAAAATCTCCCAACGCAGATGCTCTTCATCTCCGAAAAATAAAGTCCCTTCCCCCCAAGGAAGGCGGGTCGGTAATTCTTTACCCTCGAGCAGAGCCGGATCGACTTCTAACGTGTTTATCAGGAAGTCCCGTAGGATTTGGGTCGGAACTCCGGCCGATCCGCCTTGGGTCGGGTAGATTCTCCCTTGGAGATTGCGGCCGATTCTCAACCGATACGTAAACGGCGGCGCCATTTGGTCCAACTGGAGAATCTTTTGGGATTCCGAGAGGGATTCAAACCGAAGAAAATTCTCGAGTTCCGTTCCCTGTAAAAATCGGGAAGAAAGTTCAAAGTCCCGTTCTCGAAGATGCGCTCGATATTCTTTTCGAAAGAGTTTGAGGCAATGGACGCAACCGATCTTTCCCCGTCCCTTCCAAATCGTCGAGTTAGTTCCGCAGTATAAACAGGTTTCGGAGGAAGACATCGATTCTTTTATTTTGGAGAATGTGGGAACTCCCACGCAACTCCGAATTTTACGAAATATCGATGTATGAGTTCCTACATTTTCTAATTTTTACAACGACATTGTGGGAGTTCCCACACAAGCGGGATTTCACACTGACGTTTTGTCGGACCAAATATCAAAACGACAATTCTTACTTTACTTTAAGAAATCGGCTGCAGCTTCCCGCCCGCCATTTGGTTTCTTCTATGAGCCAGCGACGCAAGTTCCATATCGTGTGTTACGATCACCATGGAAAAACGAAGCTCTTTCTGAAGTTCCAAAATCAAAGCCATCAAGTTTCTTGAATTCTCGCGATCCAAATTTCCCGTAGGTTCGTCCGCAAGCACGAGTTTCTTTCCCGCAACGAGCGCCCGTGCAACCCCTACCCTCGCGCTTTCGCCGCCCGAAAGCTGTGAAGGAAAGTTGTCGTGACGATCCTTGAGTCCAACGCGATCCAACATATCGATGGAGAGTTGTCGCGCCTTTCCCGGTTGAACTCCGTTGATCAACAGAGGAATGCTGACATTCTCCAGAGCCGTAAAATCCGGAAGCAGAAGATGATGTTGAAAGATAAACGAAACTTTCTCCGCGCGAAACTTTTCCTTTCCGGTTTCGGAAATTTGATCGAGCGCGACTCCGCAAACGTTCACTTCTCCGCTATCGGAGGAATCCATCGAACCTAAGATGTTCAACAGAGTCGACTTCCCGATTCCGGACTTTCCTTCCACGGAAACGATCTCGCCTTCTTCGACGTCGAGATCGAGATGATCGAGAATTTTAAATTCCTTATCGAGAATATGATAATTCTTTACTAGACTTCTTACTTTGATCAGACTCACGTTAGTCGTTCCTTATCGTATCAACAGGATTCAAACCGGCGGCCCATCGCGCTGGGAAATAACCGGCGATTCCCGAAAGAATCGTGGCCGCCGTCGTCACCATAAAGATAAATGAAATATCGATATCGACCGGGATATGATCGAAGTAATACACGTCCTTCGGAACCAACTCCACGTTCGTCCATTCGGAATGATAAAAATAAAATCCCACCATGTTGATGAGTTCCGAAAGCCCGTTTACGATCGTTTCCAAATTGCCCGCGATAAAAATGCCGGAAACTCCTCCGACAAGGGAAGCAAGAACTCCCACGACCATCGCATTCAACGTGAAGATCAAAAGGATTCCGGAGGAAGGCAACCCGAGAGCCTTCAAGACTCCGATCGACTTCCGTTTTGCCCGCACTAAACTGTAAACGCTCGCGACCATTCCCAACGCCGCAAGAATGATGAATAAGAAGACGATAATGGAGATGATCGTTTTTTCGAGTTTCAACGCGGTGAAGAAATTCTCCTGCTCTTCCGCGATCGTTCTTACGCTGAAAGAAGCGGAATAACCGATCTCGTTTTCGAATTCCGGGTCCCTGAATTCCTTTAAGATTTCGCGTTTGCAGTTTTGCAGATCGTCGAGCGACTTCACTTTGATCGCGATCTGATTCACAGAGTTCTTCAAGTTGAAGAATTTTTGCGCCACTGGAAGCGAAAGAAAAACGTAATGCGTATCGTAGTTATAATATCCGGTTTTAAAGAATCCAACGGTTCGAAACGTTTTGATCGAAACATCCACGCCTTTTCCGAGAGAAAATCTTCCGCCCGGTACAGCCATAGTGAGATTCGCGCCTAAGTCGAAATTATATAGACCGGCCATTTCTTTTCCGATCAGAACCTGATTGTCCGTGTTGTATCTCGCGATCTCTTCCCGATTGTGATGAACGATGCGCGGAAAGTTCGGAAGACGATTTCCGATTAAATCCTGAATATTCTCGACGGGAAGAGCACGCACCATAATCGGAATGAAAGAGTTGCTATTCTGAATCAAACCGTGACTCGTGATGCTTCCACCGATGGAAACGATTCTGTCTTTGAGATAAGGATTCTTACTGAGCCAAGCTACGATCTTTTCGTAGTTTTGAATATCACCGGAATCGAAATTGTTTTCGATCGTAATGTGAGGTCCGCCTTGCCATAGCGATTCTTTCACCTGTCTTTGAAAGCCGTTGAAGATCGATAAGACGACGATCAAAAGAGAAACGCCGACCGTCATCACGATGAACGATAGTCTCGATTTTAAAGAGAGGAGACCTGCGACCCGGGACCCCCGAATATAACGGGAGGTTACCAGAAATATCAACGAACCCCGGAACAAATTTGACTTCATCAAAAAACTCTTAAAATTAGAAGGCGAAATCCTTCCTTAGTTTGACAATTCTCTGAATCCGAACCAGAATGTCAAAAATAAAGAAGAAAGTTTCCCAAACGGAGCCTTCTTAAGTTAAAAATACATGAGCTCCAATCAGGTTTACTCGTTTCAATTCATCTCTAGAGATCCTTCCTCATCCATTCATATTTTATTTACCAGCGTGATCGATATCCAACAAGCGAAGATGGATAAGATCGAAGTAGTGGCGGTCGGCCAATCCGAGAACATCGGCTCCGTTCAACTCTCCGTTTCCACTCACAAAGACGTCGTAAACGTTTGCCAAAAACTGAAATACGAAGGCAAACAACTTAAGAATCTTACGAACAAGTTGATGGAACTGTTTCAAGCAAACGGAAAGTCGGACGACTTTATGGAACAGTTGATGCATTACTTTAAGAGCAAGGATAACGATAAGATTTCCTATATCCTGAATCAAGTCATCAATCAAGCGGCCGGCAATTCCAAGCCGGACATTCAGATTTTTTACGTCATCGTCGACCGTTCCAAACTCGAAGAAGAAAATCAAAGCACCGGCTTCGAAGATTCTTCCATCGAAACGGACGAAGATCTTCCTTCCTTAGAAACTTCTTCTCCTGCGGAAATCAGCAGACCCGTCGAAACGCCCGAACAGTTCATTCCGCCCGGTTCGCGCGTGATTCCGATGAAGTATGTTCTTTCTCCCGTTTCCGGGATTCAGATCAATACGTTGAAGCCAGGCGACAAAATCATGATCCAACTTTTAAAGTCGGATACTTCTTCTCAAAGCATTATCGAAGCGATGAAACTCGAAACACCCGAAGGACAAATTCGTCCGGTTCCGGGAACGGTCGTTTCCTCCAAGAACAACGGAGTTGAAAACGAAACCGTGGTTCAGATCGGTTCGGATATATTCGGAAAAATTTATGAAGAAGAGAATTCGATCAAGGTTCGTCCTTACACGGGTGAAAAACCGATCGCTGCGACTTCCGGCAAATCATCCCCCAGCAAAGGCTCTTCGCAAAGTTCTTCCTCGGAAGACTCGGGACTGTTGATTACGATCCTGATCGCTCTCGGAGTTTTGGGAATCGCAATGACCGCAATCTTCGTATTTCTTTTTTAACAAAACCATGAAAACAAAACTCGCTCAAGTCATACCGTTTCTCATCTTATTTTTCTGCCTCGTGAATATCTCTTTCGAACCTGTCTTCTACGATCCGAGAGATATGGATTCCATGGAAGCTCTGTTAGAAGGATCGGGAAGAGAACTCGAACCGCAATGGGGAATCGAACGAGGTTTGATCTCCAAGATCCGTCTTACTTCCAAGGTTTTGGAGGAACTGAACGAGAAAACGATTCCTACCGACGCTCAACTCGAAGCCACGGTGGATCGGATGAATCGGATTCTTCTCGGACAAAAGATCATGCTCTTTATTTACGGATTTCTAATATTCTTATCCGTAACTTCCTTTTTGAGTCTTCATTATAAGGCTTGGTTTTACGTTTTTTTAAACCGAAGTCTCTATTTGATATCCATTCTTCCGGTTCTGATGTCCATGCAGCATCCTATGAGAAGCATTCCGCAAACACCCGTGATCGGAGCGGTTTCTTCCCTGTTTTTGTTTTCTCTTTTCGTGCTTCTGATTTATATGATCTTTGCGATTTCCAAAGTCTACGGCAAAAAAGCGGATCGTTTCGGCGTTTTGAAAACGGCTCAAAACGGCGAGGAAGGAGAAATCCAATCGGCTTCTTCCTCCAAAATTTCGTGGATTCCGATGCTCTTTCACTTTGCTGCGATCATGGCCGCGGGAATTCTTTTGGGAAATCTGATCTACATTCCGATCTTCCTCTTACAGAAACACTATTCTTTCGAATTCGGAATTCTTTTGATCGTACTTCTCGTCTTTATGATGCTGTTTTACATCCGCAATTATTTCAGAATGGGAAAGAGCGACGAGCTTACCCCGACCGGTAACGTTACATTATCCGTAAGTTATCTTCAGTTTCGCGTTATCCGAAACACGATCTTTATCACGTTCGCGATTTTAGGCGTGATTTTGTTTGTGGTTCTTTTGTTTTCGATCTTATCGATGAACACTTGGGTTCTCGATTTCGCGTCGAGCAGAGGATTGTAAAATTTTCCCGACTGAGGAATTTTTATGAAAAGAAAGCAGATTCTTATCCTTATCCTATTATTTCAGTGTTCTTTCCAAAAAAGAACGGATGAAATGCTCTCCAAATCGTATGAAACTTCAAACATACAGAATTTGTATGCTCAAACAATTGATTACGAAAAAATAAGTGGTCCGGGAATTGGAGTCTATTTTGACCGCATTAAGTTAAGCATTAAAATACCAGAATCGATAACGGAAATATCAAGCTTCAATAAAAATTTCTTAACGGATTCTTATACCAAGATTCGAACCTTACCTATTTTTTACACCGCGCAATTTACGCACGAATTAGAATATCAAAAAGATTCTCAAAAAATTAAGATATTTTTTTCAAAAGAATTTCTTTCCAAGATTCGTAGCTACGCAGGAAAGAATGAAGAGGTTTCGGTAGACGCAATTTTCGCTTTTTATAACACGTTTGATAAAACGAATTACTTATTACTGGATGGGATCAACGACGAGTTTAGCGAAGAATCGTATAAATATCAATTCTACAACACTTATATGATAAAGGGTATAGAAAATAATAAGGTAGGGAAATACACAGAGGCGATCCAAAATTTTAATAAAGTTATCAGTTTACAATCCGATACCGTATATCCTTATTACAATCGCGGAAATTCCTACAACTTTCTAAAAGACTTTGATAAAGCAATTGAAAGTTATTCAAAAGCGATTTCTATCGATCCAACATTTTATCTCGCATACATGAACCGGGCACTTGCATATAGGGACGTGCAAAAACACGATCTTGGAATAGCCGATATCAACAAAGTTATAGAATTGGAGCCGGACTTTCACGACGGATATTATAATAAAGGCTTAATATTAGAATCGATAAAAAAACATGACGAAAGTAATGAGAATTTTAAGAAAGCCTACTCTCTCAACAAATCCAACCATGACGCGCTGATTATGATTGCCTGGTCCGCTTATAAAAAACGAGACATTAAAGAAGCGATCCTCCGCTCAAATCAATATTTAAAGTTATATCCGAAAAGCGGGTTAGGGCTATATATTCGCGGATTATCGACAATCGCGGACGGCGATAAAGTAAAAGGTTGCGTGGACCTTTCAAAAGCTAAAAGCGTAGGATACGATGGCGATGTTTGTAAATGATATTTTTCATCTTCTACTCGTTAAATCGCCGGTTGCCTAAAATACAAATTCAAACACAAAACGGCGATTAGGTGAACAGCAGAAAGGATAAGATAAACCTTTCGATTGAGCCGTTCACGAAATGTCTGAAACAAGCCGGTATGAACCGCTGCAAACGTGGAAAGCAAAATCCAGAGATTAAAAACGGTCAGTGAAAAATAAACGCTGAGATAGACGACAAGAAGAAAGAAGATTCCGAAGATCGTCTTCACGATTTTATTTTTTAACGGAAGTCAAGGACTGACAAACTGTATCCGAACCTTTTTTGATTTCACAGTTGATCGTTCCGTCGGGAAGATACGTCGTTCTTGAAAGAAAGCCGCCGTTATCGTCGAAGACTTCGATCGCCTCGGTTTTATGAGTCGGATAATAATAAAACCAGGTCCTGACCTTTCTGCCGTTTTTATAATAACCGGTGTATTCGAGTTCGCCGTCCGGAAAGTATTTCTGCCAAAGATTATTTCGATAACCTTCCGTATAACTTCCTTTGAGTTCGACTTGTCCGTTCTCGTAGAATCTTTCGTAGAGACCGTCCTCGTTTCCTTCGTCTCCGCTCATCATCACTTCGGGTTTACGCTGGCCTTTTCCGTAGTTTTGACGGATATACAAGTTGCCGTTGTCGAAGTTCCAAGTCCATTCTCCTCTGCGAACCCCGTTTTCAAAATTCCCTTTTGCTAATATACGATCCTCGTATTTGGAATAGAAGCGGCAGAGTCCATTTTCCAATCCGAGTTCGTTGATGGAGCAGTCTTGGTAAATCTTTCCGTTATCGTAGTAAATGCGTCTTCTTCCGGGCTCGGTAAGAACGTATGCGTTGAATTCTTTTTGAAACTTAGCGCCCGCGGGAATGTTGGCTGGAATCGGTTCCTTTACGCAGGAAACAAACAAGGAAAGCGCACAGATAAACCAAACGAATCCTTTCAAAAACGAAGGAGCTCTTTCGAGCGAAGTTTTCAAAACGGATGCGGGCGCACTTTTCAAGGAGAATTCAGATTCTAAGTTCATTCTATTTTTATAATATACTAATCGACTCGAAATTCAATCGATGGTAAACTTCTTATTTACGAGCAATTCTCCGTCTTCGTCCCGAATCTCCACTTCGTAAGATCCCTGCTGATCGAAAAAAGTATCGTCGTAATAGGTCTGAAATTTTTCAAAACTCTTGCGGAAGTCCTTTTCTTGAACGGAGAATTCTTCCTTTCCGCCGTCGGTGCGGTAAATCGTTAAACGAACTCGTTTCGGAGTGGACCAGCCTTTTTTATAATAGATGAAGAAGTCTTGTCCATGAGAAAAATGATATTCTTTTTGGGAACTCATTCCGGAAACTTTTTCGGGAGTCATCTTATCGATGTCCATATAGATTTCGTGTTTCGCGGGCCAGAAAAACCAAACGGCGAGCGCCAGAAGAATCACCCCGGCAATCTTTAAAAATCGCGAGGAACCTTCTCTTTCGGAGGATTCCGGTCTTGTATAGTCTTCCAATCTCATGACACTGCTTATCCTGTGGAGGTGGTTCTTTTTGGGCAAATGTTTTTCCTCTCTTGCCTCGGAAGAGGATAAATTCCGAACGGGAGAATTCTCCCGTGGATCGGTCGCTGCGGAAGATTCGTCCGCTTTCGTTTCGGAAGAATCAGATTCTTTGTTATAAGATCGGTTTTGAGTTTGCTCGACGTGAGAAGTTTCACTTCCCGACGTAACGAATTCTTTTGCGGAAGCTGCTTCTTCCCGAATGGATCGCAGACTTTCCGTTTGCGGCGTTTGCGATTCGGCAACGGGAGAATTCTTCGGCTCCGTAGAAGAAGTCGTTCCTGAAAGCGCGGGCTCGCTCGATGATTCTCCGCCTAAGGTTTTGCGAACGTGCGCGCCCGCGGCTTGTTTTAATAAATCCTTTTTAGCCAAGGGCCAAAACCTCTTCCACAAAACCTTGATAGGATTTAGTCGCCTTTCCTTTCGGTTGATATTCGAAAAGAGTCTGCTTTAACATATGCGCTTCTTCCACGCTGACGGAAGGAGGAATTCTAGAGGAAAATAATTTCAAGTAAGGTTCGATCATAGGTTCGAGAGTTTGGGAAAGAGTGGTTCTCGGGTTGAACATCGTCAACAACGCACCCAAAACTTTTAAGGAAGGATTGAACCGTTTTACGGTATTCTTATGCGCTTCCAAGATCGCTTCGATTCCGTCCAAGGAAAACTTGGAAACCTGCAACGGCACAAGCAAGCCGGTGGATGCGACGAAAGCGTTGAGCGTTATCATGGAAAGACTCGGAGGACAATCGATGATCGCGTAATCGAATTCGTCTTTGATCGTTTCCAACGAATCCCTAAGGTGAAAAAAACCGTCGATCTTTCCGGAAAGCATCACGTCCACTTCGGCAAGAGAAGAATGAGAAGGCCCGATCTTGAGTCCTTCGATTCGAGTCGGCTTCAAAACGTCGTTTGGATTTCCGCCGTCTCTAAAAATTCGATACAGACTTTTTTCTCTTCCCTCATCGGTATTGAGAGAGGGAGAATCTCCTTCGATAAAAACGGAAGTCGCGTTTCCCTGCGCGTCCAGATCCAAAAGAACGACTCGTTCTCCCTTAAGCGCAAGGCCGAAAGCGAGATGAACCGCGGTCGTCGTTTTGCCGACTCCGCCTTTCTGGTTTGCTATACAGAGGATCTGTTTCATAAAAAATCCGTTGCCCGTAGATTCCGCTTTCCCGAGACTACATTTAGAGATCGTTCTCCAAGGATTAGGGATAGAATCCTCAATCGGTTTTGGATGACAATCCGGAAAAGGAGATACAGTTGGCAGAATTTGAAACGATCATCGGGCTGGAAGTTCACGCACAGCTCAACACGGAATCGAAAATATTCTCTACAAGCGCGACCAAATTCGGCGCTCCTCCGAACTCTCAGACCAATCCCGTTTGTTTAGGCTTACCGGGTGCGCTTCCCGTGCTGAACGAATCGGTGCTGGAAAAAGCGATCATGGCCGGACTCGCGTTCGGATGCGACATCACTCTGTTTACGAAATTCGATCGTAAGAATTATTTTTATCCCGATCTTCCCAAAGGGTATCAGATCTCCCAGTTCGACAAACCGATCTGCACCGGAGGCGGGGTCACCTACACAATCAAAGGGGAAGAATCACCCCGCTTCGTTCGTCTCACTCGAATCCACATGGAGGAAGACGCGGGAAAGCTGATTCATTCCGCCGATCCGAACGTTCCCCAATCCTATGTCGATTTAAACCGAGCGGGAACTCCATTGATCGAGATCGTTTCGGAACCGGACATGCGTTCTTCGGATGAAGCGTATTATTATCTCAACTCCTTAAAAGCCGTTTTGAAATACATCCGCGTTTCCGATTGCAACATGGAAGAAGGTTCTCTTCGTTGCGACGCGAACGTTTCGATCCGTCCCAAAGGTTCGGATAAATATGGAACCAGAGTGGAGATCAAAAACCTTAACTCGTTTAAAGCGGTAAAGGCGGCGATCGATTACGAGGTCGAATGGCAAACCGAAATGGCGCTGGAAGGAAAAACCTTTCAACAACAGACCAAACTCTGGGATTCCGTCGCAAACAAAACTGTGACGATGAGAACCAAAGAGATGAGCCACGACTATCGTTACTTTCCCGATCCGGATCTTCCGGTAATCATTCTTCAAAAAGAAACGGTGGAAGCGGTTCGCACAAGATTGCCCGAACTTCCGAACGAAAGAAAGAATCGTTTCGTGGAAAAACTCGGACTTCCGAAATACGACGCCGAAGTTTTAACCGCGGAACGGGAAATCGCGGACTACTTCGAAGACGCCTTGAAAGTTTCGGGCGATGCGAAGAAAACCTCCAACTGGGTCAAAGACGAAGTTCTCGGAATCGTAAACAAAGAAAGCATTACAATATCAGAATTTGCTGTTTCTGCGGAGCGCATCGGCGGACTCGTTAAATTGATCGCGGACGGAAAAATTTCCGGTAAGATCGCGAAAACCGTTTTCGAAGAACTTCTTACTTCGAACAAAGACGCGGAAACGATCGTCACCGAAAAAAATCTGATCGTAGTTCGGGACGATAAGGAAATCGAAAGAATCGTAGACGAAGCGATCGCGAACAATCAGGACGCTGTGACCAAATACAAGAGCGGAAAAGATCGTGCGTTAGGCGCCATCGTAGGTTATGTGATGAAGGTTTCCAAAGGAAAAGCCGATCCCGAACTCGTCAATCAGATGCTTTTGGATAAACTCGGACCGCTTCCGCCGAAAGGTTAAACACCACTCGTTTTCAAAAGCCGTGCCAACTCGGCGCGGCTTTGTATCCTTCTTCCGACCGGGGATATTTTAAGCAAAATACGCGCTTCTATTTTCCGAGAGGTTCTAAAAAATTCTATCTTCTTTAAGCAGAGAGAATTTGGTCTAATCTCTAGATTTTGATCGATTAGACTCTTGACTGGAGATGAGTCGGAATTCTATTATGTCCCTTACAATGCAGGATTTCGCCCACCTACATCTGCACACAAACTACTCCATGCTCGACGGCGCGATTCGAATCAAAGAATTGATGCAGCACGTCAAGGAATGCGGTATGTCTTCGGTCGCTATGACCGATCACGGAAACATGTTCGGAGCGGTGGAGTTTTACAACGAGGCGATGAAACAGGGAATCAAGCCGATCATCGGCAGCGAATTCTACGTTTCTCCGAACCGCAAACAGGAAACGGAGATGGTAAAGATCGCGGACGGAAACGCGTATCATCTTATCCTTCTCGCAAAAAACGAAGAAGGTTACAAAAATCTAATACGTCTTTCGAGCAAATCCTACACCGAAGGTTTTTACAAAAAAGCGAGAATCGACTACGACCTTCTCGACAGACACAGCGACGGCCTTGTCTGTTTAACGGCTTGTCTTGCGGGAGAAGTGAATCGGAAAATTCTCGAAGGAAAAATCGACGAGTCGTTTCAACTCGCTGGAAAACTGAACGAGATCTTCCGCAAAGAGGATTTCTACATGGAAATCCAAAACCACGGAATCCCCGAGCAGATGACCGTGGCAAAACAAATCTACGACTTCGGAAAAAGAACCGGAATTCCGCTCGTCGTCACGAACGATTCCCACTTCTTAAAAAAGAACGACCAGGAAGCGCAGGATATTCTTCTCCGAATCGGAATGCAGAAACGCATCACCGACCCGATGGAATTCGGCTTCAACGGAGAATTCTACGTCAAGAATCGGGACGAGATGGCGAGACTATTCCCCGAGATTCCGGAAGCGCTCAATAACACATTAGAAATCAGCAATAAAGTAAATTTAAAACTTCAGTTCGGAAATTATCTTCTCCCCGAATTCGAAGTTCCGGACGGATACGACGCGGACTCGTATTTGGAAAAATTGATCTGGGAAGGAATCGAACGAAAGTATCCGAGTCTTTCTCCCGAGATCAAGGATCGCGTCGTTTTCGAACTCAACACGATCAAGAATATGAAGTTTGCCGGTTACTTCTTGATCGTTCAGGATTATATCAACTACGCCAAAAGAAACGGGATTCCGGTCGGACCGGGAAGAGGTTCGGCCGCCGGTTCCATCGTAGCTTATGCGCTCGGAATCACGAACGTAGAACCACTCCAACACAATCTTCTCTTTGAAAGATTCTTAAACCCAGATCGTAAGGACATGCCCGATATCGATACGGATTTCTGCGTGGAAAGACGGGAAGAAGTCATTAATTACATCCGTAGAAGATACGGCGAAGAAAGGGTCGGACAGATCATCACGTTCAACTCTCTGGCTGCAAAGGCCGCGCTCA
The DNA here is from genome assembly GCF_003545925.1 of Leptospira yasudae. Taxonomy (NCBI): domain Bacteria; kingdom Pseudomonadati; phylum Spirochaetota; class Leptospiria; order Leptospirales; family Leptospiraceae; genus Leptospira; species Leptospira yasudae. Next base: position 946,583 of record NZ_QHCU01000001.1, read on the forward strand.
AGGACGTCGCTCGCGTATTGAATCTTCCGTTCGGTGAAGCGAACGAAATGACGAAGGCGTTTCCGAATAAACTCGGAATGTCCATCGCGGAAGCCTTGAACACTTCTTCGGAGCTGAAAAACTTTTCCGAAAAGGACGATATCAATCATAAGATTTTTGCGATCGCCCAAAGGCTCGAAGGAAACTATCGTCAGCCGGGAAGACACGCCGCGGGCGTTGTGATTTCTCCGTATCCATTGGAAGAAGTCGTTCCTCTTTCCACAGTCGCGGAAAAAGAAAGACCCGGTTCCCGTTCGATCGTAACTCAATACGATAAGAACAACCTCGAAAGCATCGGTTTGATCAAGATGGATATCTTGGGTCTGAAAAACTTAACGACCTTGGATTACGCGATCAAACTTATCGAACAAAGAAGAGGAATTCGAATCAACCTCGACGAGATTTCGTACGAGGACGCGAACACATATGCTTTATTAAGAAAAGCGAATACACTCGGTATCTTCCAGTTAGAATCCACCGGTATCACGGATCTGGTCGCGAAAAGTCAGGTGAGCAATTTTGACGAGATCGTGGCCTTGATCGCGTTGTATCGTCCCGGTCCGATGGGCGAAGGGATGTTGGACGAATATTTGGATCGTAAGTCGGGCAAAAAACAAGTCACCTATCCTCTTCCTTCCTGCGAACCGATTCTGAAGGAAACGTTCGGAGTTCCCGTGTATCAGGAACAGGTGATGAGCATTTCGCGCGTAGTCGGCGGTTTTTCGGTCGGAGATTCCGACATGTTGCGAAAAGCGATGGCGAAGAAGAAAGCCGATCTGATGGAAAAGCTCAAAATCCAGTTCGTGGAAGGTGCGGTTAAATTAGGGAATCAGGAAAAAGTCGCCAAGGATCTCTTCGAACAATTGGAACGTTTCGGTGGTTACGGATTCAACAAATCCCACTCCGTCGCGTACGCAATTATCACGTATCAAACCGCGTATCTCAAAGCGAATTATACGATCGAATATTTGACCGCGCTTCTCGCATCGGATCACGGTAAAACGACCGATATCGTAAAATACATCAACAACGCTCGGGAGATGGGAATTCGAATTCTCAACCCGGATGTTTCCGAATCGCAAGCGTCTTTCAGCGTGATCGACGATACGACGATCCGTTTCGGTCTTTCCGCGATGAAGGGCGTGGGAGAAACCGCGGCCAACAGCATCATTCAAGCAAGAACGAAGATCGGAAATTTTAAGACGTTGCAGGATTTCGCTCTCAACATCGATACGAGGTTGATCAACAAAAAGGTTTTCGAAGCGCTGATTCAAGCCGGCGCTTTAGATTCCTTCGGTTATACTCGAAAATGTCTTTTTGAATCGGTGGATTCGATTCTTACCTTTGCTCAAAAAGAGCAGGAAAGAGCGAACGAAGGTCAGTTCTCCTTGTTCGGAGGCGCGGAAGGTTCTTACACTCTCAATCTTCCGAAAGACGCGCACGAATGGGAGATCGATGAAAAACTCAAACGGGAAAAAACCGTGGCCGGACTTTACTTATCCGGTCACCCTCTTGATAAATACGAGAAACAACTCAAGAGCCTCAAAACGATTCCGATCGAAAAGTTCGACGATCTCAAGTCGGGAACCAAGGTGGAAGTCGCGGGAGTGATCGCATCCAAAAACATCAAACTGAGCAAACGCAACGAAGAATTCGCCAACTTCAAATTGGAAGATCGAACCGGCGAGATCGAATGTGTCGCCTTCGCAAAAACGTATCAGAAATATAAGGAATTCATAAAGGAAGATCAGGCGATCTTCATCAAAGGGGATTTGGATAAGATCGAAGTAGGAGATGCCGAACTACGCGGTCAGATCAAGGTGAACAGCATCGAGATCTTGGACGATTCGACGATCGAAGAAAAACTCGAAAAATCGCTTCACCTTCGTTTGGAAGAAAGGCATACCGAAGATCCGGAACTCATTCCAAAACTCTACGCCCTTCTCGCTTGTTACAAAGGAGAATCCTCCGTTTACTTTCACATCGTGGAAAACCAAGAGGAAAAGAGCGTAATTCGAGCGCACGACGCGTATTCGATTCAACCGATCAGCGAACTCTTTCTCCGATTGGCGGATCTATTGGGCGATAGTACCGTTTTTTATTCCGTCGGAGAACAGATCAAACCGATCAATCGAAACCAAGTCGCGGGCAACGTCGGTTAAAACGCTCTTCATCGCCCATCGACGGGAATTCTCCTATCGAAATTGAATCGGAAATTTTCCGGAAAAGAATCCTTGCTCGTTGATGAAAGAAGATTCCTTTCGTGATCTTCGTTTCCTCTATTCGCCAGGAATCATGCTCGCAGCTTAAATCGAAAATTTTCCCTCAAAGACGACTAACGTAGAAGGTAAAACTTCTTTCGTTCACGTTGCCGCGAAAGTCCCAAGCCACGACCTTGATCGTATTTTCACCGGACTTCAAATTCAGATTTCCGATCAAATATTGGTCTTTGTGATACAGACTCGTGAACGAATAACCGTCCGGATTCTTCCATTCGGAAGTAGAATACTGCAAAGCGCCGAAGTCCGCCGAGCGAAGCGCTTCTCCGTTTAAAAAGTATTGAACCTTGGTGATTCCCCTTCTCTGGGACTTTTTCTCACCCGCGTCGACGATCGAAACCGTAAACGGAAATTCTTTGGAAAGATTGATGTTGTCCCCGTCGTTGATGTTCGTAAACTTCCCGTTTACGTGAACGAGAAGGCTGGAAATCTCGGGAACGGCGCTATCCGGAATGGGAGAAAGAAATTTAAGAGGGTCTAAAATTTCCAATCCGTGTTTGCGAAGTACAACAAAGTGGAGGTGTGCTCCGCTTGAGTGACCGGAGTTGCCGGTAACTCCGATTTTATCTCCGGCTTTGATCAGATCCGGTTTTAACAGCTTTGAAATTCGGCCGTCTTTCAAATGGTAATAGGCAGTAAAGTTCCCGGAACCGTGGTCCAACCAAACCGAGTTTCCGGTTCCGAGTTCGTCTTCAAAAGGATGATCTTCCGCATAACGACTGTATAAAACTTTTCCGTCGGCCATCGCGAGGACGGATTCGTTCATGGAAGAAATATCCATTCCGTTATGAAAGTGATCCCCCCTGGATTCCCCGAAAGTCGAGGTGATTTTGTTTTCCAGCTGATCGGTTTTGACGGGGACAAGATAATTTATTACTTTATTATTTTCCGCTTCCATGCTCAGATGGAACGCGGTCCAGACGGCGATTAAGAGAAATCTTTTCATTCAGGACCCAAACCCTAGTGCAAGTAACTCATACAAAATGAATTTGTCAAAAGATAAAACCCTGGATCTGGTTTCTCGCTGTGGAGACGGAGAAGAAGAAGCTCTTAAACAATTCTTCGAAATCTATTCGGAAGATATCTACAATTTCCCGATGAAGATCTTTCATCTGAGCGAAGACGACGCGGGTGATTTTTTTATCTATGCGTTCGAAAGGCTGAAAACCGGTTCCCGCTTCGGCAGCTTTAAGGGAAAATCCAGTTTCAGAACTTGGTTTTATTCGGTCCTCAGAAACATGCTGATCGATTGGCAAAGAACCAAACGGGAACTCAAGGTCACCAATTTAGGAAAGATCAGCAAAGAAGGAAAAGAATACGCGACCATCGAGGACGAACCCGACAACCGTCCGGAAATGCAGGAAGAAGCGAGCGAACTTTCCGATCGATTCAACCAAGCCTTGCAGGAAATCGGAGTCGATAAACGGGTTATTTTCAAACTCTCTTATATTTATTATCTCAACTTAAACGAAGACGAAGTTCAGTATCTTTTGGAAAAAACCGGATTATCCCCGGATGCGCTGAAAGAAAAAATTCTTCATTTGCGGTCGGAACTTTCCAATCGGGAAGAAGAGAATATTAGAATGGAAGACAAAATTACGTCTCTTTATTTGAACATTCTCGACTTAAAGGAAAAACAGCAAAACACCGCGAAAATCGCACCGATTCTCCCGATGGAAGTGGATAAAACGTCTCATGCCTTAAAGAAAAAATACGAACAGCGCAAGAAGCTATTGGAAAAGAAGAAGAAAGGCCATTTTCTCGCACGAACTCCTTACCGCGAAGTCGCCGACCTAATCGGGATTTCGGAAGGAAACGTAAGCGTGACGCTTCTGCGTTTAATTGAAAAAATTCAGAAAAAGCTAGATTTTAGTGATTTGGATTTCTAAAAAATTCCGTCTTTTTATGCTATTGGAGAACCAAAATGGATTCGGGATCTGAATTGAACCAAAAAAACGAGCTTCTGCTCTCACTCTTGAATGGAGAAGAAGCCAATGCAGATAAAGATACAAATCTGCAGAACCAGCTCATCCAACTGGAAGAGTCGATCCAAGCCGGTATCAGCGCGGCAACCTTGTCGTATTTAAGGGAAGCTTCTCAAATCGGAAAATTTTCCGAACTTCAAGAAGCGATCGATCTGCAAAAGGCCGATCTGTCAGGCTATCTTTCGAAAGAAGTACCCGAGTATTTAAAACGTTATGTCACTCTTGAACTTGCGAGAAAGGCTCCTACAAAGGAATCGATCGTCGTAAAACTGGGGAAGTCGGGCGCCCGTATCTTCGAAAGTCTTGTAGAATCTCTTCAAATTAACACAAGAGTTGACTATGCGCCTTCCATGCGTTCGGCTTTGACAAAAGATCCGTCCGAGTTTGTCGTTTTTGAGGAAAAGGTTCTCGATAACTCGAAATTTACGTATCAACTCGTTCAGGAAACTCCCGAAACCGCATTCTTAAGTGTTAAAATAGAAACTCCGGACGCGGATTCTTTTCAGAGAGTCAATCTTTACAAGGATACAAGATTCATTCTTTCCAACCAATTCAACAACGAAGGAATCGCGAATTTCTCCGGGTTGAGAGAAGGAAAATACACCGTCGAGTTTCAAGGAAAAGAGAATTCCAAATCTTTGGATCTCTTCATTCTTTTAGAAGCCTAAACCGGAAAAATCCTAGGAAATAAATTTCCATCGCTGCGTGAATTCCAAAACGCGGCGAGGGATTTTCGTTTTTATTTTTCCGTATAAAAAGAATTCTGGAAAAAACACTCCAGTGTTATAATCTGATCCTGGATTTTCAACCATGCTAAACCTGATTATCGATAGAGTCGGAACCGTAAACGTATTCAACATCTTGGATACGTCCGGAAGCGGGTCGGAATCCCATTTACAGTCAACAATCGACGAAGACCTCATCTTAGAGTATATTAAAGAAATCGAAAATTTAGTTCGAGTTTCCAATGCGGTTAATTCCAAAGGGATGAACCACAAAACCCTCGAAACCGAAATTCTTCACGAGCTGAAAATCCTCGGTGAAACGTTTTACGATCAATTTTTTCCCGCTCCGATTCAGGAGAAACTCAGACTGACTACGGAAAAATACCTCCATTTAAATATGGATCCGAAACTCGGAGTGATTCCGTGGGAACTCCTACACGACGGAACCTGCTTTTTGTCGGATAAATTCTTTATCGGAAAAACCGTCCGCGGAGAATCCAGTCAAAGCACATTTAAAGAAAAAGAAAAGTTGAGAATGCTCATCATCGCCGATCCGACGGAAGATTTGGAGTGGGCCCAAAAAGAAGGAGAACAGCTCTTCAAAGTATTGAGTGAAAAAGTTTCTCCGTCCCGTTTGGAAATCGAGTTCATCGGAGGGAAACAAGTCACAAAGCTGAAACTTCTTTCCTTGATTAAAGGTAAGAATATCATTCACTACTCCGGGCATCTTTACTTTTCCGACGATCCTTTGGAAAACGGATGGTTGATTTCGGAGGGCAAAATTCTCAAAGCGAGAGAAATCAAGAACTCCGGCTTTAACACCGATTTAGTGTTCTCCAATTCGTGTCAGTCAAACTCGAACGCGTCCAGAACTCTCAACTCGGATTTGATGAACAATTTCGCCGGAGCGTTTTTGATGTCCGGGATCAAAAGTTTCATCGGAACCAACTGGGAAATCATCGACAATCAGAACACGATCGATTTCACGATTCAGTTTTATACGTATCTATTCAGCGATCGAAGCATCGGGGAATCTCTCTTCTTGGCAAAAGAATACGCTAGAAGAATTTTCGATACGAACGACTTGACTTGGACCAATTATTCCCTTCACGGAATTCCGAACCAACAAGTGATGATGGATCCGACCAAAGGAAAGCCGATCCAAAAGATCATCAATCCGTCTCTGATCAACAAATTCTATCCTTCGAACATCGCCTCTTCCTATTCGAATTTTATCCAAAAACAAAAGGAAGAAAGCGAATCATCGTTCGAGTTGATTCAGTCCCTGATTTTTTCCTTCGAGGAATTTTCCAAGATCGTGGGTGGAATCATTTTCAGCGATCACCAACATCATTCTTTGGGAAAATACATTCCGAACAATCCGGACGACGCGGTGGAAATCAAAAAATGGTGGGAGCTCATCTATCAATGCCTCGCCGACTTCCGAAAATTGGAAATCAGTCCTTTGATCAGCAATATTCAGGAAGTGTTGCAGGTGAACAAGGACACGATCCAAAAAATGATTCAATGGATCGAACTTTACAGAAGAGGACAGATTCTACGCGATTCGGCGGACGGTTATCTGATCTCCTTTCAGTATTATTACGAAAATCTTTTGATGGAATTGGAGGAATTGGAAAAGACGAGCATCTTTCTCGTATCCACCAACTCGAACAACCATCTCTTTTTCCGGGGCATCAAACCGGAAACTTCTCTCGTTGTAGCACCCGTCGTCAAACAGGATTACATCGGGGAACAGATCGAAAAGTTCCGCGGAAAAGTGATCGTGTTCAACGAAAACCGGATGACGATTATTCCGATGCTCTGCAGCGTTATCGAAAATCCAGAAACGAAGGATTTGGAACTTAGTTTTCCGGGATTTAAATCGGAAAGAAACTCTATTCAAAATCTTTAATATCTTGTGAGCCTTTGCCAACCCGATCGGGGTAATTTTTCATGCGGTTCCTGTTGCGGAATTTTTAATCTGGATTTAAGCCCGGACGAAATCCGAACGTTGATTCTCGAAAGAACCGAAGAATTCAAAACCGCGGTCGATTTCGAAAAGCCGTGGACTATGGCCGAATACAGAAAAGTCCGAGAAAAAAAAGAAGAATCGATTCGAAGAAAGGATGAACTCACGTATAACTGTCCGTTCCTCGGCGCGTTCGGAAAAAAAATCGGATGTATGATTCATCCGGTTTTCAGCGGAGATCCTCTCAGTCAAAATTATTCCTTTTACGGCTCATCCATCTGCCAAGGTTATGAATGTCGAAACATGGAACGTAAAAGTTCCAAACTCTGGGAATCCTTTTTAGGCGAAATGGAGTTGGATTCGTTCACTTACTCAGCGATCGCATCCGATTACAAAACCTTGGATTTAATCGAACAAACCTTTTCTCAAAAAGGAATTTCAACGGAAGAATTATTTCAAACTAAACGCGATCTATTAAAACGATTGATCGAAAGAAAAATCGAACGCAATGTCGCGATGATGAATACTTCTTTCGAAATTCCGATGGAAGAAGAAAAAGAGTCCGCTATTTACAGACTGATCCAAAGACTCGATCTGAATTCTGCTCATGACCTGTTGAAAGAAATCGAAAGTTGATCGCAACGTTCAAGATTTCGAAGAATTCCGAACCGAAGACTCGATAATTTTCGATTTCAAATCTATCTTTCTAAAATTCTATATGTCGCGCTGAAAAGAGCAAATTCTCGAATCTTCTAAAATTTAATTTTCTTTATCACAAGTGTTGTTTGATGTATGCGGAGAAAAGAGGAGGAACAAAATCCTTCCTGCATTGAAAACACAGGAAGGAAAACGATTATTGTTTAGTGGTAGAGTCTGCTTTAGCTTTTGAAGATCCGTTCAAAGTAGCTTTTGCAGATGAAACGCCTTGACCAACTTTCGATTTAACTTCCTCTACCTTCGAGTTGACTTGACCTGCAACACCTTCCACTGAGTGAAGAGCGTCTTCGATATACTTTCTAAGGTTGTTGGCAACCTCGGATTGATCTTGAGCTCCTTTGGATGCAAGTTCCTTAAATTCTTTTTCAACTTTCAGGAGAATGCTGTCAGCTTGCTCGCGGAGTGATTTCGCAGCTCCAATCGCAAAGTTAAGCGCTTCCTTGATTTCTTTTTCCATAATTTTTTCCTCTGTCTTCTACACTGAGAATAAACCAATTTTATGCGGCGCACAATAAAGTGTCAAGTGCGAATTGGAAGCGGTAGAATTAGTAATAAATCCTTACATACATCCTAATCGAAAATTCAAAAGGGTTGGTTCGCGCTGGATCAGCAAATTTTATACGACATAAGATTTTCTATTTATAACTTCAATTGATCATTAATAAAAACTCTATTTTAGAAATTACTCTTTAGTCCCCCTATTCAATCTATCACTCAGCGTAAAAACACGCTCGTAACGAAAGCTTCATTACATATAAATATATCCTAAGTAATAATATGGTTATTTTTACTAATCTTTTGTTTTCAATTAATAAAATCTAATTTATTAGGCGAACTGATCAAAGACAGTACACTCTGATTTTAACTTTACAGGCCTACGCGGTGAATTATTCTCAACTCAAAATAAAATCTAAACCCAGAAATAAAATTCTGGAGGATCAATTTTGAAACATACTGAATTTTTCAACCTTGTTGTTATTGCTTTTATAAACCTTCTCCTCTTTGCACACTGCAGTTCGATAGATCAATTGAATACAATGCGCGTAGTCAAATTAGATACGGAAATTAGCAATTTTAAATCAGAAACAAGCGAGAATGCTAAATCAATCGTGATTGTTGAATTCGAACTTCCGAAAACGAGTCCTTCTAATCTTCTTTATTCATCAGAGGTATTAGTCCGAAGAATTGATGGACCAATTTGGGAAGTAAATAGTGAAATCAAACTTTCTGATAAAAACGAAAGAGAGTGTATCGCCTTATTTGTAAAAAAAGGTGAGTATGTTCTAAGCGATTATACACAGCGTTCAGGCAACTACTTTTATTTTTTAAAAAGGCCGACAGAAAAAAAATTTAGCGTTACTGAACCCGGAATTTTCTACTTAGGAATTGTAAAGACAAGGTTCGGTGATTTATTTGTAGATACAAGTAAAGAAGGAAAAGAGTCTTGTGTCAATACACTCAAAATTAAATATCCCGCAATAAGCTGGGGACCGATTAAGGATATAATCACAAGTAAATATTATGAGTAAAATAATAAGACAAATTACAATAATGTCCGCACTACTAATTTTAAATTGTGCGGTATTTGAACATCCTAAGACATTCAAAGAATTCAAACCCGAATCAAATAACAAACTCGCAAAATCAACTTTTTTAATTCTTACCGATGAACAAAATTCATACAATTCAACTCAGCTTTGGAAAGAATACAATAATGCCGTGGGCCGAAAAGGTATGTTCACGGATTTTAATGTCTATTTAAATTCAGAACCTGATCCGAAAGATAAATTTAATTTTCAAATTCGTTTTGATTGTAGGCGAAAAAATAAAATACCAACGAAAAACATTATTTTAGGTTTAGTAAATATCCTTTCAATTGGCTTAATTCCAGTTTGGGTTGATGATACAGTCAGCTACTCGGCAGAAATATTCGATTTCGCAAACGGAAAAACAATTAAATCGTTTCGATATGAAAATAGAAAAACTACATACATGCATTTATTTTTAATTCCTGTTTCTGCTAACCCTAAATATTCTCCAAACGATCTAATCTTTGAACATTTCTTAGAAACGATATACAAAGACGGATCAATTCCTTTCGAAAATGAAAGTACTCCCGCAGTCACAGAAGTTATAAAATAACTTATAAGTCATTTTATAAAAAAGAGGAGACCCGATGGATCTCCTCTTTCTCTTAAGAACCGATTGTAAAAATCGAAACTTAAATTAAACCTTAGGACCGAAAGCGGTAAAGTCGAAGTCTTTAGAACCTTCCGCATATTGCTTAAAGTTCTTAATGAACATCTCCCCTAACTTCTTAGCGGTTTCGTCGTAAGCTGCTTTATCAGTCCAAGCTTCTCTTGGATCCAGGATAGCGCTATCGACACCGTCAATCGTCTTCGGATAAGAAACTTGGAAGATCGGGTGAGTCACGAACTCGGACTTCTCGATGTTTCCGTTTAAAATCTCGTCGATGATTTTACGTGTGGAAGGAAGGTTCATACGTTTTCCCACGCCGTAAGATCCACCGACAAGGCCGGTGTTCATCAGATACGCTCTTACGTTGTGCTTCTTCATCTTTTCACCGAGTAATTTTGCATACTTAGTCGGGTGAAGAGTCATGAACGCCGCTCCGAAACATGCAGAGAAAGTAGCGGTCGGTTCTTTAATTCCTCTTTCCGTTCCGGCAACTTTCGCGGTATAACCGGAAAGGAAGTGATACATCGCTTGTTCGATGCTCAGTTTAGAAACCGGTGGAAGAACTCCGAACGCATCATACGTTAAGAAGATGATGGTTTTCGGATGTCCGCCTTTGGAAGGAACCTGAATGTTATTGATGTGGAAAATCGGATACGATACGCGAGTGTTCTCGGTTTTTGCAGCGGAAGAATAATCCACGACTTTCGTTTGAGGATCATAAACCACGTTCTCGAGAAGTGCATCTTTACGAATCGCTTCGTAAATGTCCGGCTCGGTTTTCGGATCTAAGTTGATCACCTTAGCGTAGCAACCGCCTTCGATGTTGAAGATTCCGTTGTCGTCCCAACCGTGCTCGTCGTCTCCGATCAGTTTGCGGTTCGGGTCCGTGGAAAGGGTCGTTTTACCGGTTCCGGAAAGACCAAAGAAAAGAGCGGTGTCACCGTCTTTACCTACGTTCGCGGAACAGTGCATACTGAGAATTCCCTGTAACGGAAGTTTGTAGTTCATAACGGAGAAAATACCTTTTTTCATTTCTCCGCCGTATTCGGTTCCACCGATGATACAAATTTTCTTAGCGAGATGGAAGATAACGAAAACTTCGGAATTCATTCCGTGTTGTTTGAAGTTCTCGTTTTTGATTCCGCAAGCGTTGATGATCGTGAATTCAGGATCGAGGCCCGCCAATTCTTCCTTAGTAGGACGAAGGAACATGTTTGTGCAAAAGTGGTGTTGCCAAGCTTTTTCGGAAACCACGCGCAGGCTTACTCTTGTCTCCGGGTTTGCTCCCGCGTAACCGTCGAAAACGTAAAGTTTTTTGTGACTCAGATAGTTCACACATTTCTTATAAAGTTCGTCAAAGATCGCTTCGGACACTTTGAAGTTGATGTGGCTCCACCAAATGTTTCCGTTTGAGGAAGGTTCATCTACGAAATACTTGTCTTTCGGGGATCTACCGGTAAAAATTCCGGTGTCTACCATCATCGTTCCGTTGCTGGAAAGTACGGTTTCTCCGTTTTTTTTCTCGTGCTCATAAATTTCGTCATAGGAAAGGTTATGGAAAATTTCAGAAGGTTCGATTCCGAGTTCCTTCAAGCCTTTTACCTGAGTCTGGGCCTGCATTTGATTGCTCCTTGGGAATTCTATTTCAATTATTTTACGCTAAAGCTGAAAGTCAACCGATTCAAGGGGAATGCGGCTGGCGATTTCCCTTCTCTCCAGCCCCGTTCGGGTTGGCTTTTGTGAAAATCATCTTTCCGGCTGCCGTTTGGATGATCGAAGTTACTGTCACCTTGACTTCTTTTCCTACAAGATGACCGCCGTTTTCGATCACCACCATCGTTCCGTCTTCCAGATAACCGATTCCTTGATTCTCGTCCTTTCCTTCTTTGATCACTTGGATTCCAAGCTCTTCTCCGGGAAGAACGACCGGTTTCAGTGCATTAGCGAGGGTATTCAAGTTTAGAACCTTGACTCCCTGAAGTTCGGCTACTTTATTCAAGTTGAAATCGTTGGTTACGATTTTACCGCCGGTATCTCTCGCTAACTTGATCAACTTCGCGTCCACTTCGCGAGTGTCGGAATAATCTTTATACGTGATTTTAACTTCGATGGAGCCTTTGCGTTGAAGTTTGTTCAACATCTCCAGACCTCTTCTTCCTCTCGCTCTCTTGATCGGATCCGAGGAATCGCTGATGAGCTGAATCTCTCTCAATACGAAGTTAGGGAGAATCAACGGCCCATCCAGGAAGTGCGTATCGGCGATGTCTAAAATTCTTCCGTCGATCACGACCGAAGTATCCAGAATTTTGTCTCTTACTTCTTCCTTTTCAATGCCGACGCCGAAACCGTTGCCCTGACCTCCGCCGCCTCCGAAAATTCCGAGACCGGGTTCTTTCGCAAAAGAGATCCCTGCAAGAATTCCGAACAGCGCGAACAAGAAGTAAAGCGCCACATTCAATTCGGCAAAGTGAACGACTTCTCCCACAAACCAAGCGATTGCAAGTCCGAGTAGAGCGCCGAGTCCGGCACAAAAAAGAACGTCTGCTTTCAGTTTTGGAAAAAGACTGGATTCTCCATAAAGAAGAATTAGGGAAACTACGAGAACGACTCCGGCGATAGAACCGGCTAAATAGAGATCTCCGGCTTGCTTGTGTGTTACAGCAAATGTAATTCCGGAGAGGAATAGAGACGTGAGTACTTTATAGAGATGAATCATAACTCAAATCCTTAATTGTATTTGAGTTTTTGCGGAATTTTACTCTTCTTCTTCTGCCTTTCTTTCACTAGGAGAGAGAGTGCTCGCTAAAACGTCGGACACAAGGTTCCCCGCTTCTTCTTGCGTAACACCTTTGCTCAATGCAACTTCCATTTTCACAAGATTATAGGCGCTTTCGTAAAGCTTTCTTTCCATAATGGAAAGTTCCTTTCCATTCGCTCTACGAAATAGGTTTCTGCAGACTTCTCCGACCTCATAAATCGATCCGGACTTGATCTTGTTGAGGTTATTTTGGTAGCGGATCTTCCAGTCTTCTTCGGTATCGACTTCGTCCTTTTTCAGGAGTGCGATGACTTTCTTGATCTCTTTTTTATCGATGATAGGGCGGATTCGAACCTGTTCTGCTTTGTCAACAGGTATCATAACCTTCATCTTACTACCCTGGATTTCTAGAACGTAGCAATCCTTCTTTTTACCAAGGATGTTCTTTTTGGAGATTTCGAGAATTTCTCCAACTCCATGGATGGGATAGACTACGTAGTCGCCTACCTTGTGTTCGATTTCGGAATTTTTCTTTTTGGCAGCCAAGTAAGTATGATAACTTCCGTTAAAACTCTGCTTAAGAAAATAGCATAAATTTGACGAAAGTCAACAAAATTATCCCAAAAGGCTACTAAAGTTTAAGAGAACGAACTTTTGCGGAATGAAATGCCGGATCATTCAGAGGTTGAACCTTTTCCAGTGCTTCTTTCGCTTCTTCCTCGGAATAAAAATAACCGAGATACAGTTCGCCTTTGGAGGAACGGAAAATTCTTCCTTTGAATTCGTTGCGGGCCATCAAAAGCCGTTTGCCGAGTTCGACGGCTTGCAAAGAATCCTCCGTCGCGATCACAATGAGATAGTTCGTTTCACCGGTTTGCGGAGGAAAAAGAAGTTTTGCCTCGTTCCCGTTTCCGGAAGAATTCTCTTTTGGATTGAGCTTGGAAAGAGATTCCGGATTTTTCAGCGATTCAACGGATTCCGGTTCGTTCGAGGAAGAAAACAAAGAACGAAGACCCCCGTGCGAATTCTTTCTTTCCTGCGAGGATACGTTTCGAAACGTCTGAAGTTCGTTTTGCGCGAAAGTTTCTTCTTTTTGATCGAGTTTAAGTCCTACGACAAGCCCTGCGGTAAAAAGTGAAATCGAACCTAATAATAGAACAAATGCCGAACGTGTGGAGGAGAAAATTTGAATCGGCGATCCCGACTTTTTGCTGTGTTGAACCGTTTGGATGGTTCTGTCGAAATCGGAACTTTCTCGGACCGGAGTTCGGATCGAAGATTGTTTGAGTCTTCTGGAATAATCGATATTCTGCATTCAGGAATCCTGGATTCTATTTTTAAAATCGGATTAAATGCCCAATTTCCGTCGAAAAAATTTGATAAACGAAGAGAAGTTTCGATTTTAACCGTTCGGTTCGCAGTTTGCAAACGCTCGGAAAAGCCGGAGCAAACCGAACCTGAGACAAAAACCCGCGAAACGTTTTCGAATTCAATTTCTATCTTTTCCGGCCAATTTTAAGGCTTCTTCCTTTGTGATGGTCCCTTTCGGCTTACCGATCGCTAAAACCCAGAAAAGATAAAGAAACACGAAACAACTCGCATAGAGCGCAAAGATCAGAATTAAAGAAACATCGTGATAAAAGAATTCTCGGCTTAAGCTGTAATTCTTGGAAATCCAATCGAATTGAATGCCGTGAAAATAACCCTCAATTACGAAACATCCAAACGCGCCGCTGAACATTGAAAGAAGCAAAAATCCGATCGGATATTTACAGCAGAGCAAAACCCATTTCGGGAGACTTTCAGGAAGATATTGAATGTCGAGAACCCAGCGGATTTTCATAGCACGATATATTCCCAACAAGCGCGTTAGCTTCACTTGAATCTTTTTTAAAGAGCCTTTTAAAAATAAAAAACCCCGGGGTTTGAAGCCCAGGGTTTTGCTGAAAATCGAATCGTCTATGACGATCGTTCGATAGAGTCGGAACTATATCGTATTATCCCACCAAATAAAGAAGCGGGAAGAGATAGATCCAGATCAAGTCGACTACGTGCCAGAAAAGACCAACGCCTTCTACCGGTGTGTAATAAGAAGAATTCACTTCTCCCTTAATCACCTTAATCATCACCCAAACGATCAATCCGGCTCCGATCAAAACGTGGGATCCGTGAATCCCGGTCATTACGAAGTAAAAACCGAAGAACATTGCCAAGTTTTTGATGTCCGGCATTTCAGTGTTCGTGAAATATTTTCCGGGAAGAAGTCCGTGATGGATCTTTGCGGAATATTCGAAATACTTCACAACCATAAACGTAAGAGCGCAAAGAACGGTTATCGCAAGTGCGATGATCGCCTCTTTCTTCTTATCCACTTGGACGTAATGAATCCCGAGCGCCATCGTAAAGGAGCTAAAGAGAAGAACCACTGTGTTGAACGCTCCCATCGGAACGGACAAGTGATGGCTTCCTGCGTGGAACACTTCCGGATACAAAGAATGGTAAATGGTATAACCCACGAAAAGGGCGCCAAACATTAGAATTTCCGTAACAAGGAATAACCAGATTCCTTGTTTAGAAGCGTCATACTGATGCTCAGCACTGTCAAAGTGATGAGCATGATGGAATTCCGCGTGCTTAGCGGTACTCATAAGGTCCCCCCGTTACTGTTGGAGTTTTTTCAAAGTTTTCATGTGTAGGTGGAGAAGGAATCGTCCACTCGAGGGTTTTTCCGCCCCAAGGATTCGCTCCCGCTTCTTTTCCTGCGATCAATCCGTGAATCACGGCCGCAAGTCCCACCAAGAATCCCATTCCGATCAGCCAAGATCCCACTGTGGAAATTTGGTTGAGGCTGGTAAATTCAGGTAAGTAGTCGTAGTATCTTCTCGGCATTCCCATGGAACCGAGAATGAACTGTGGAAAGAAGGTTACGTTAAATCCGGTGAAGATAAAGACCCAGGAAATTCTTCCTAAAAGATCGGAAGTCATTTTACCGGTAACTTTCGGAAACCAGTAGAGCAAGCCGCCCATCACCGCCATCAAAGTTCCACCCACCATCACGTAATGGAAGTGCGCGACCACGAAATAGGTATCATGAAAGTGAACGTCCATCCCCGTGGAAGCGAGGAACACACCGGTCAAACCGCCGATGGTAAAGAGAAACATAAATCCAATCGCGAACAACATAGGCGCGTCCAAACGGACGGATCCTTTATACATCGTCGAAATCCAGTTGAAGAGTTTAATCGCCGTAGGAACTCCCACGAGCATTGTGATGAAGGAGAATAAAACCCCCGCAAACTCAGACTGACCGGAAACGAACATGTGGTGTCCCCAAACCAAGAAGGAAACCGCAGCAATCGCAAGAGAAGAATACGCAATCGCAGTGTATCCGAAAATGATCTTTCTGGAGAAAGTGGACACGAGTTCGGAGATCACACCCATTGCAGGAAGAATCATGATGTAAACCGCAGGGTGAGAATAGAACCAGAAGAAGTGCTGAAAGAGAACCGGATCGCCGCCGAGAGTAGGATCGAAAATTCCCACGCCCAGAGTTCTTTCCGCTACAAGCAGAAGAAGAGTGATCGCGAGAACCGGAGTAGCAAGAACCTGAATGATGGAAGTTGCATAAAGCGCCCAAACCATCAAAGGAATACGGTTCATTGTCATTCCAGGAGCTCTCAGTTTATGAGTAGTTACGATGAAGTTCAACCCCGTAAGAATCGAGGAGAATCCCATAATGAACGCACCCATCACCAGCATAATCACACCGTTAGAAACGGAGTTTGAAATGGAATACGGAGTGTAAAACGTCCAACCGGTATCCACTTTTTGGGTAAAAAGGGAGAACGCAGCGGTTCCCGCTCCCAACATAAAGATATACCAGCTTGCGAGGTTCAGTCTTGGGAAGGCAACGTCCTTTGCTCCGAGTTGGATCGGGAGGATGAAGTTTCCGAAGATCGCAGGAATTCCGGGAACGATTACCATGAACACCATGATAGCGCCGTGGTAGGTCATCATTCTATTGTAAATGTCCGGAGTTACGAAACCGAGAGTTTGTCCCGGAGTAAAAAGCTCGATACGAACCAGAAGAGCGAAAATCCCTCCCAAGAGGAAGAATGACATAATCGCAAAGAAATACATGATCCCGATCCGCTTGTGATCGATCGTAGTGAGCCAGGACCAGATTCCCTTTTCGTGGTTGAGGTAGTTGTCAGTATGACTTGCAGTTGCTGTAGACATGTCCTCTCCTATTTAAGGGTTTTAATATACTCGATCAGAGCGTTGATTTCGTCGTCGGAAAGCTGTCCCTGATAAGAAGGCATCGCAGGCGGATAACCTTTTACGACTTGAGCAGTCGGTTGCAAAATGGATTTACGAATGTAATTCTCATCCGCGTTCGCACCTGGACCGGCTTCGAATTCTCTCGCGCTTCCAAAAAGTCCTTTGTAGGTAGGTCCTACTAAACGGGAACCGTCGATCGAGTGACAACCCGCACAAGCTTTTTCAGCGTAGAGTTTTTTACCGAGTTCCGCAGGAGGAACTTTGGAAAGATCCACGTTTCCAGCCGCAGCATACCATTTGTCGAACGTTTCGGAATCCACGACACGAATCGCGGAAAGCATATTCGAGTGAGAAGTTCCGCAAAATTCAGTACAATAAACTACGAAATCTCCCTTTTCAGTCGGAGTGAACGTCAAAGTTGTATAACGTCCCGGAATCGCATCCATCTTATTCCGGAAAGCGGGAACGTAGAAAGAGTGAAGAACATCCTGAGAAGTCATAACGAGACGAACCGTTTTTCCAACCGGAACGTAAATTCCGTTCGGTTGAAAAAGAGAATTCAACTTTTCGGTCGCGTTAGGAGAAACGACGGTAACTCCGTTCGGATATTTAAAAGTCCATTGCCATTGTCTAGCGGTTACGTGGATTTCGATATCGCCTTTATCGTGAACTCTTCTGAGATCGGCGAAAATCACCCAACCCCACCAGAAGATCACGATCATGATTACTAAGGGAATAAAGGACCAAAGGAATTCTGCCAAAGTATTGTGGGTAATATAGGCAGTTTTATCAGTGTCGGTCTTTCTCCTGTATTTGAAAATAAACCAAGTCATTCCCCCGATGAGAATGACAAAGGAGATCAGACTGGATACGAGTAGAAAGAGATAGAGATTATCTACATTCTTTGCTACTTCGGAAGCCTGAACCGGCATGAAACTTGTTGCCGTAATGAGGTTCAACCAGGTCATTTTTTTGAAGTTACTCCTTCCTAATGAGTTCGGAATTTCTGTTATGCCTGATCCAGAATGGGATCAAGAACGCCGCCAGAATAAGAAGAGTGAAGAATCCACCCAACTTCATCATATTATAAGCGTACAAAGTATAAGTATTTTTTCCTGGATCAAATTGAAAGCAAAAAAGGGCGAACTGGTCCGTGAAATCCCCTATTTTACCGTCGGACGCTTCCAGAAGAGAAAGTCGCAACGTTCTTTCATCGAACGTGATCCCATGAAGATAACGGGAAATCTTTCCCGAAGGTGTGATGACATAAGCAACGGAAGAATGAATCCACTGTTCGTTTTCCGGATTCCATTTATAGGAAAATCCTACGGATTCGGATAATGCCGTAATCTGCTTTTGATCGCCCGTAAGGAAATGCCAACCTCTTCCATCTCCGCGAGAATATTCTTTGATGTAAGCGTTCTTCTTCGCTTGTGCGAGTTCCGCGGTTTCTTTCGGATCAAAGGAAACGGCTACATATTCGAATTCGTTTCCCACCTGCCAGTTCAGCTTTTTTAACGTATCGGTAATACCGTTGAGATGGAAGTTGCAAAGAGTGGGGCACTTGTAATAAACGAGAGAAAGAAGAACGGGTTTGTCCTTTTTGAAAAAAGAACCGAATGGAACCGGCTTTCCCGTTTCGTCTCGAAACATAAGGGAAAGGTCGAGTTGATTTCCCAACCTCTCCTTCACTCCGACCCCTTCCAATTCTTTCGGCTTTTCGTTTTTATCAAACCGAGCGGCAGGATCGTAAGCGAACAGAGAAGCGGAGAATGAGAAAAATACAATCCCTGCGATTAGGGAAATTCTAAAGATCAAGTTCGTAAACTCCGGAGAAATTCTTCTCCGATATTATTTCGCCTGAGTGTTCGCAGGAAGATTCAGAGAATGTTCTTTTACTCCCGGATGAAAGAAAGAAAGATAAGTAAAGAATACTAAGTTTCCTACGAGAACTACTACGAAAGTCCAGAATCCAGGTTTATTATAATCGTGTTGTGCCATGAAAAAGGCTCCTGTAATTGATTCTCATTCTCTTAAAGATGAAAATCGAAAGATTCTAGGACAGGTTCGAATGAATCTCTTTTTTTGGAAGTAATATTTAATTTTTACTTTCATTGCCCTTAAGGACCGATTTTCGAGTATGGTATTTTAGAAGCCCGAGAGGGTTTTCAGGAAAGAATGAGCGCTAACTCGAACCTTTCATCTAAATTTCATTTATTTTACAAAATCTCTCTGTTCTTGAGCATTCTTATTTTTTTGAATTTGCTCTACGGACCTTTGGTAAGAGCGACCGGCTCCGGGCTTGCTTGTCCGGATTGGCCTTTTTGTTTCGGGAAAATTTTCCCGACCTTCGACTTCCAGATTTTTATGGAAGTTTCTCATCGTTATTATTCCGGTTTCTTAGGTTTGATTCTTTTAGGACTTACGATCTGGACTTTTGCCGATGCAACTCTCCGTAAAGAATTCGGAATCTACTTGGGATTGGCGGTTCTTCTTTTGATTTCGCAGATCAATCTGGGAAGATTGACCGTAACGTTAAAACTAGACCCCACTTCCGTTAACCTTCACTTGTTGAACGCGATCGCGTTCTTTTTAGTCATTCTCACTGTCGCGATCGATTCGAGAGAAAAGGCCCTGCATCAAAGGGAAACGTTCGTAAAGGCCGATTCCATATTCAGAAAAGATAATGTTTTATTCTTTCTTCTTTTGATCGGAATCACGGTTCAGATCGTTTTGGGAGGACGCGTTAGTTCTCATTATGCGGGACTCGCTTGTCCCGATTTTCCGACTTGCTGGGGACAATGGCTTCCCGACAATCCTTTGGAAATCGTAAAAATCCAGGTGATCCATCGATTCGGCGCCTACACGGTCGCCTTGCTTCTTTCAATCGCGCTCGGTTTCGCAATTTGGAAAAAATTCCCGACGACTTCCAAACGATTTCTTCAGATTTCCATGTATCTTTTGGTCGCTCAAATCATTTTAGGAATTTTGAATGTATTTTTCGGACTCCCAAAACTTGTTACGGCGCTGCATACCGGTTTTGCGGTTTTACTGCTGACTTCTTCTTATCTTTCTTTGATTTCTCGAGCCGTTGTTCTGACTTCGGAAAACGAACGGAGGCCTGAAAGATAATTTCAGGATACGATATGACGAATACGTTCTTGTCCGATTGGAATCAAATGATCAAGCCGAGAGTTACGACTCTCGTTTTGGCTACGATCATTCCGGGTTTATATCTCGCAGGGGAACAATCCCCTTCCGGCTTTTTGATTGCCGTAACTCTTTTCGGAACGTTTTTGATGTCTTCTGCTTCGTTTATCTTCAATCAAGTGATCGAAAAGGATCGGGACGCGAAGATGAAACGCACGTCCAATCGTCCCATTCCGGCAGGGAGAATCGGCGTCGTTCAAGCTACGTTAGTCGGCTTTGCGATGACCGGACTTTCTTTTTATCTTCTTACGGTCTATGTGAATCTTCTTACGGCGTTCTGTGCGTTTGCGGCGCTGATTTCCTACGTTTTCTTATATACGATTCTTTTAAAGCCGAGAACCACGCAAAACATAGTAATCGGCGGCGTTGCGGGTTGTGTCGGTCCTTTGATCGGTTATGCGGCGATCGGTAATTCTCTGCCGATTCAAGCGTGGATTTTGTTCACGATGATTTTCCTATGGACCCCGGCGCATTTCTGGGCCTTGGCGATTTTTCTCAAAGACGATTATTCGGACGCGGATTTTCCGATGTTGCCCGTCGTCAAAGGAATCGATAAAACAACGAAATCGATTTTCTTTTATACGATTTTGTATTCCGCTTCGTGCATCAGTTTTTATTTTCTCGAACCTTCGATGGGATACTTATACTTGTTCACGGCGGTTGCGGTTTGTATTTGGATGGGAATTCTTTCGTATCAATTGATTCAAAAACCGGAACGTCAGTCCGCGAGAAAGTTCTTCTTCTTTTCCATTCTTCACTTGTTCATCGTGAACATCATGATCGTAGTCGATCATCTTGTTTAAGGAACTCGTTTCCTCAAAACGGATCGATCTAAAACGGAGCATACTCGTACGATCGCCACGAGCCGGGCATCGGTCTTTTTCAATCGAACAAGTTTTGCCGCCTTACCGAAATTAGGCGTTGAATTCAAGAATCGCGGTGGAACCGGAGCTCGAAAAAATCTCAAAACTTCCTTTGATCTGTTTCGTTAAAATCTGAATCAGTGTAAAACCCGAAGTTTTCGGTTTTTGCCAAACCTTAGAATCGGAAATTCCCGAACCGTCGTCCACAATCCGAAGACGATACTTGTTTCCTTCCTTTTGAAAGCGAACATTTACCGTTCCTTTATCCCCCGGAAACGCGTGTTTTAGGGAATTGGAAAGTAGTTCACTGAAGATCATCGCGCACGGAAGAGCGCTCTCGATTCTTAGATAAGTTTGCTCCGTCGAATTTTCAATTTTAACCGTTCGTTTACCGAGTTTATCGGAGAGGTTTTTGATGATCCCGTCGATCACCTCCGCAAAATCGATGTCGAAATAATTTTCGGACTTATACAGATAGTTGTGCACTTCCGAAATCGCAAGGATACGATCCTGAAAATCCGAAAGAATACTCTGAAGATTTCCCTTGTCCGAACCGCTGTGCATTTCCACCAAACCGGAAAGAACCTGGAGATTATTCCGCACACGATGGTGAATTTCCTGAATCAATTCGTTTTTCTCTTTCACCGAACCGTGAAGCGTTCTTACGGCGATGATCGCTACGATGGAATACATGATAAACAATGCGATACGATCGGCGATGTGAATTACGTTGTTATCCTGTTCCTGATAAAATTCTTCCACAAAAATCAAAAACAAACAGTAAAGAGCGATGAGAATGGTTTGTTTTACGTTCGTAAAATATAAGAAAATCATAATGAATATCGAGAGTACGATATTTCGATTCGCTTCGTCCAAGGCGACGGCTCCCTTTGAAAATCCGAAAAACCAACCCACGCTGACGGATACGACGCTTGCGACCAAAACGATTTTCAACGCGATCTCGAATTTTTTCCGAACCAAAAGGATCAGGGAAAGTAGAGAGGCGATCATCATGATCGAAAAACCGGGACGCAGAAAATAACCTTTCGTCAACCAAATGTACGAGTTTACGAATAAACCCAAAAGAACCGAAGCTACGTTGAAGATAAAAAGATGAAACGCTTTATTGCGAGTCAGATAATCCTTCTCTTTATAAATACGATCGGTAAATCTCAAAAGGCTCATCCTACTCATCTCCGGCGAACGACAAGGATTTCGAAAAACGTTTCCTCGAATATCATAAGACGAATTTATCAAACCGATACGATCAGAATTCAAACGAGGTAAATGATAAAATCGGAATTCGATACGATTGATTCTAAACAACCGGATCGAATAAGAAATAACTTTTTACAACGTGAGAATTCCTCCGCCTCCATGTCCGCCACCGCCGTGACCTCCTCCTCCCCCGCTGCTACCGCCGCCTCCGCTATGACCGCCTCCCCCTCCGCCGCCGCTTTTTCCGCTCCCACCTCCGGTTCGGCCGCCCGTGCTGGGTCCGCGGGTTCTCGAACTACCGTTGGAAGAACTTCGGGTTCCGCATTTATCTTTGCACATATGGCAAAGCTCGTAACAAAGTAAGGAGATGGGTAACGTTTGATTGTTTTGACCGCCTTGAAACGCGACTAAGAGACAAGCGGAAAGTTGACGATCACAACCTTCTTCGCATCGGGTCGTATCGATCGTGCAGCTTTCAAAAAATAAAATGAAAATACCCGGCAGAAAAAATCGAAGCGGTTTCATTGTTTTTTACCGGCCCCGGCCTGCAGAAGAATTTCCTGAACTCTTTTAGAATCTTCTAATGTAGCTTCGCTCCAAGCCGTATGTCCCTGAACCGTCGTCGCATGAATATCCGCTCCGGAGCGGATCAAAAGTTTTACGATTTCCGGATATCGATTGAATGCGGCCATCATGAGGGCGGTATGACCGTCGCGCGTTCTCGCATTCACGTCCGCGCCGTTTCGAACGAGATATTCCGCGATCAGATATTCCCCTTCTCTCGCTGCGACCATCAAAGGAGTATAATTACGGAAAAACGGATCCCGTTGATTGATTCCCTTGCCGGCCCGCAGAGAATTTTCCAAACCCTGCAAATCGCCTTTGTAAACGTAATCGGTGGGGTTCAGATCCGAATCGGGAATGAATCGTTCCTGCGGAAGAATACAACCGGACCAAACGAAAAAACCTGCCGCCAAGAACGAAACCCTCGCCCGAAGGAAGCCCGTTTTAAGAAAGTTATTTCCAAACTCGTTGAGAATGAAATTCAAAAGTTTCATGGAATTTTTCCTCGAATACCGGAACATTCTAACGTTTCTTGAGGCGTGAACAATAGGTGTGAACGGCAATTGCGGGAACTACTCAGAAACGATTTTCCGTTTAGTGGTTTTCACCTATGAATTCGGGAACGTCATTATTCCGATTGACTCGTAAAACGAAAGGAATCGAATTTAATCCGAACGAATACTGAAACCGGGAATTCCTAAAAAGAAAACTTGAGTTTTAAAACGGTCGATGGAAATTTTTCCGAAAGGTTAGCATGAAACTCTGGTTTCCCCAAGAAAAGCGGTTCTACTTTTTTTCACTTTATGTTTTTCTAATATTACTTTGGATCTTGGAAGAGATTCTTACGTTTGCGTTCGATATAAACTGGATCGAAAGATCCCAGGCCTATTTTACGTCGATCGAAGCCGCCTTCGGACTTTTATCGATCGTTGGAATTTTCTTTTTATTTCAGGAAATCCGGCATACGCAAGCGGACATCGAATCCGCGAAAGTCGCGATCGAAGGTTTAAAAAATAAGAATCAGCTCTTGGTTCATACCGATCAGTCCTTTTGGGAATCCCTGCAAAGACAATTGGAAGAATGGGATCTTACCGATAAGGAAAAGGAAATCGCGCTTCTTCTGCTCCGCGGAATGTCCAACCATCAAATCGCGGCCATTCGGGGCAAAAGTCTCAAAACCATCGAAAACCAAACCTTCTCCATTTATCAAAAGTCGGGAACGACGGGAAAACTTGAATTCATCGCTTACTTTATTTCTCCGCTTCTCCCCGATGAGGATTAATTTTTATGCGTCAATAAAAACATGAGATCCTCGGGAACTCCCGCTCGTTTCGCAGCTATATTATGAATTTTGAAACTTCTTTTCTTTCTGCCGATTACCTGAAACACGGAAATACGAAACAACGGCGTCTTTGGAAGGATTTAGAGGAACATTCGATTTTAGGAAGAATTTCGAAATTCAATCCGGTCCTTGCAGGAACCATTCCCTTAGAGATAGATCACGAGCAAAGCGACGCGGATATCCTCTGTTCCTTTTCCCAAATCGAAGAATTCTCCGAAGTCTGCACTTCTTCCTTTTCCGTTTTTTCGGACTTTAAACTGGAACGAAAAAAATTTCAAGACGCGGATTCGATCGTTGTCCGTTTTTATACAAGAGAATTTGCATACGAAATTTTCGGACAAAGAATTCCGGTAATCGATCAGATGGGGCTCGTTCATCTTCAAGTGGAACACAAAATTCTTTCCATTGCTGGAACGCGCTTTCGAGACAACATAAGCGCTTTAAAAAGGAAAGGATTGAAAACGGAACACGCGTTTTGCGATCTGTTGGGAATCAAAGGGAATCCGTATCAGACGATATTCGATCTGCATCTTTTTTCGGATGAAGAACTGAGAAATTTCGTTCTGACGTCCGAGTTTTTTTCAGTTTCGGATACGTGAAAGTAGAAGCGACAGCTTTGTACGCGCATTTTTCGCAGAATGAAAAGAGATTTGAATCCAGCTTGACAAGTGAAATTTTTTGACGATCTTAGTGATCCCGTATAAAAAAATTTTTTCTTATAGGTCTCGAGAACATGAAAAAATCTTTCAAATCCTTGCTCCTTACCGTCGGAACTTTATCGATTTGTTTAACCCTTGGAGCTCAAAAAAGCAACACGATCAATTTCGATGCGGAACTCTATGCGCAGATCGTCCGCCAAAGCTCCTATCAGTACGGAGCGATTCTTAAATCCCGCAAAGTTCTCAAAGACCACAACAATTGGAAGAAGCCGATCGATACGGCGTTCCGCAAACTTGCGGATTCTTCCGGAAATCCGACGTTCCCGATCGTTTACAATCTAATCCAAGACAATTCGTTTAACGCGTTCGCTATGGCGGGCGGTCAGTTCTGCATCAACTCCGGAACTTTGGATATTTTGGATCAGGTGATTACGAACTCAGAACCGGACGCAAAAGATAAGATGGGCTTTTACCGCGAACGTTACATCGCGGGCGTTTTGTCGCACGAGCTTTCGCACTATTACAACAAACATACCTTCAACGCTGTTAAGAAATTCTATCAGTTAAAGGAGAATCCGACGGGCGAAGCCGTACTGGACAACGTGAAGTTCTCCCAAGAACAGGAAGTCGACGCGGATCAAACGGGATTTCAACTTCTTAACAAAGCCGGATACGGCGGAGAATATATGATCCGCACTTTGGAATTGATGAGCGACATCGACAATCAATACAAAGAATACATCGTGAGCAAAAAATTGGATAAAGTAAGTCCCGAATCCATGACCTCCTTGTATTTTACGAGTCATCCGTCTCCGAACGATCGTCTTTCAAGATTCAGCGGGGATAAACAGGAACTCTATTCTCTTCTTGCGACTTTGGAAAAAACGTACGACGATATTCAGTTCGGAAAAAATCTGGATCAGGCCAAGTCCAATCTGGAAAAGGCTCTTTCCAAATTTCCTGGAAACACGCATTTGGAAAAATCTTACGCGGTTTGTCTTCATAAGATTTGGATGGCGACTGCGAGCAACGACGATCTGAAAATCAAACCGGTCATCGATATGCCTTCCTTCCGCGATTCGATGATCTTCCCGGGAGGACTTCGCAAAAGAGCCGTTATGCGGGCAATTCCCGGAAATCAAGCCGCTTACAACAAAGCAAAAGAAGCCTATCAAAAGGTGATCGTTAAAACCGAAGATCCGTATTTTATTTCGAACTACGCAGTTCTTCTTTCCTATTCCACCGAAGAAAACGATATGAACGTGGCTAAATCGCTCGCCGGTAATACGGTTCGAGCGGAGAATTCCATTCCTCTTGCGAATAACTTCGGCGTGGTTCTTTACTGGACGGACGATCAGGATAAGGCTTTGGAAGTATTCAAATCCGTCGCTACGATGGTGGACAAACGCGTTCAATCCTTCGGAGAAAAGGCGAAATCCAATCCGGACATTCAAGCGTATCTACAGGGAATCGGAAATTCGATCCGTCAAAAAACCCAACTCGATCCGGATTACGTTTACGAAAACTTCACTCCGATTTTGAATTACGTTCTTCTTGAATCCTACAAGGAAAAAACTCCGAAAACGAAACAACTCGCAATGTATTATCTGGAGAATTACGATTCTTCTTCCGGTTGGGCTAAATACACCGCGGATCTTCACGGAATCACCCTTCCCGATCCTTCTCAAACTCCGAAACAAAACGTGTTTAAAGTCGGAGGCGTTGGTCCGGGAGACAAACTCGAAGACTTATTAAAACTCTGGGGAAAACCGGACAAGATCCAAGTCGATAAATCTTCCGGCAGCGAATTTTATATCTACAGCAAGAAAGAAACTTCTTTTCTTTTGAGCATCGGATCGATTCTTCAAGTGAACGCGTACGGAGACAACAGTCCCGGTATCGACAAGGGAGTTCCGATCGGAGCGGATCGAGGTTCGGCGGAAAGGGTTTTCGGAAAACAATTCCAGAAAAGCGGCCCTTATCTCGGTTACACGCAAAACGGAAACGCGTTCGTGAAATACAGAAAAAACAAAGTGGATCAGATCATTCTTCAGTAATTTAGAATATACGAATGCATCGTGAAAAAGCCTTGGAAAGAATCGAACCGATCCAAGGCGATCTCACTACGCTGAAAGTGGATGCGATCGTAAACGCCGCCAACAATTCTTTGTTAGGCGGTGGCGGAGTAGACGGCGCGATCCACAGGGCCGGCGGGCCGGCCATCCTCGAAGAATGTTATAAAATCCGAGACAAACAAGGCGGTTGTAAAACCGGAGAAGCGGTTATCACGACTGCGGGAAGAATGCCCGCTCGATTCGTAATCCATACAGTCGGTCCGGTTTGGAAAGGGGGAAAAAATCAAGAAGATCTACTTCTTTCCAACGCGTATAAAAGCAGTCTTATATTGGCGAAAGAATATTCTTTGACCACGATCGCCTTCCCGAATATCAGCACGGGCATCTACGGTTTTCCTAAAGATCGAGCGGCAAAAATCGCGATCGAAAGCGTTCTTGAATCTTTAAAAGAAAACGACCCGATCGAAAAAGTATTCTTCGTTTGTTTCGATACGGAGAATTTCGAAATTTACAAAGCCTTGCTTTCGTTTTCAAAATAACCCCGCGTGAGCGATCGAGGCGGAATCAAGCGATTGCAATTTCTTTCCTATTCTTGGACGAGTTTAGATTCGATCGCTTGATTGGAGCAGAGAGCGCGACTCCGCGCGGACTCGGAATATTTTTTATTTTTCTAAAAACTCCGCGGAGACACGCCCCGAGAAATGCCTTCGAAATCGTTTAGACCTTTTTTAACTTGTTCTGATAAGCTCTTTTTTACGTTTTATAATCATTTAAGCAGAACATTCGTTCTGTTTTAGAACAATTCTATGTTCGATTCGCGTGAAAAAAACCTTTCCTCCCCGCATAGCTGTTTTAAACAGGTTCTATTCCATTGAAAATCCAAGAATTGGTATAGTTTCATGAGAGAGATAAAAACAGTTACAGTATTAGGCGCGAACGGTACTATGGGCGCCGGTTCAGCAGCAATCGTTGCCTCATTCGGGAAGGCAAAAGTCCACATGCTTGCACGGGACATAAGCAAAGCGAAAGAAGGTATTGAGAAAGCGATCGGCTCGGTTAAGACGGATACGATTCGTCCAAGACTGATTCCCGGTTCTTACGACGCGGATTTGGAAAAAGCCGTGGCGGAATCGGATTGGGTCTTTGAACTCGTTGCGGAAAGCTACGAAGTAAAAGAACCGATCAACAAAAGAATCGCGAGCTCGAGAAGACCTGGCACAATCGTTTCCACGGTTTCTTCCGGTCTTTCCATCGAAAGACTTTCCAAAGCCTTCGACGAAGACGGACAAAAGCATTATTTCGGAACTCACTTCTTTAACCCTCCTTACAAAATGATTCTTTGCGAACTCGTTTCTCACAAAGGATCGGATAAGAAAGTTCTCAAACAACTCGGAGAATATCTGGATAAAGTTTTAGGACGCGCGGTCGTTTATACGAACGATACTCCTGCGTTTGCCGGAAACAGAATCGGATTTCAGCTCATCAACGAAGTCGCTCAAATTGCGGAAAAGTATTCCGATAAGGGCGGGATCGCTCTGATGGACGCAATCATGAGCGGCTACACCGGAAGAGCGATGGCTCCTCTGGACACTGCGGATTTCGTAGGACTCGACGTTCACAAAGCGATCGTGGACAACCTCTATGAAATGACAAAAGACGCGGCTCATTCCACTTTTAAAATGCCGGGTTATTTCCAAAAGCTCATCGATAAAGGTGATTTGGGAAGAAAGGCGGGCGGCGGACTTTATAAGATGTCCAAAACTCCGGACGGTAAGAAGGAAAAATTAGTCTATAATATAGGCGCCGATCTTTACGAGCCGGTTCCTAAGTTCGACATCGATTTTATTCGTCAGGCGAACCGAAGAATTTCCGAAGCGGACTACACTGGCGCAATGAACATCGTAAAAGAAGCAAAAGGTTTCGAAGCGGACCTCGCGAGATATTTCATCGCAAGATACGTTAGTTACTCTCTCTCGATCGTTGGCGAAGTGGTGGACACAAAAGAAATGGCGGATCTCGCAATGGGAACAGGATTTAACTGGGCTCCCGCTTCCGCATTCGTCGATTTCTTAGGCGGACCTAAGGATGCGATTCAACTGATCGAAAAAGCAAAACTTCCGGTTCCTGAAGTATTAGCAAAAGCGAAACCAGGGAAGCCGTTCTACGAGCTGAAGGAAAAGCTTGACGCTCGTTCACTTTTCAAAGGATAATTTAGGGGAGAAGGTATCACCATGAGCGATAAAATTTACGTCCTCGGCGGGGAACAAACCGATTTTCAAAGAAACTGGACCAAAGAAGGAAAGACCTTCATGTCCTTAATGCGCGAAGCCGTTCAAGACGGACTCGCGGCTGTCGGAATTACTCCCGATGAAATTAAAAAACTGAATAAACAAAATCGAATCGGAATTTTCGTAGGAAACTTCGACGCGGAACAGTATGCAACTCAAGGTCACTTGGGCGCATTCTTAACCGAAGTCGATCCCGCATTCTACGGAATTCCAGGCGGTCGTTTTGAAGCCGCTTGCGCTTCCGGCTCTATAGCGCTCGACGCTGCCGCTACAAAAATCCGTGCGAAAGACTACGATGTTGCGATTGTTCTCGGAATCGAGATCATGAAAACCGTAAGTTCTTCCGTAGGCGGGGACTTTTTAGGAACAGCCGCTTACTACGAAAAAGAAGCGAAGGGAGTTCAATTTCCTTTCCCGAAACTTTTCGGAAAACTCGCGGACGTAATTCTTGAAAGATACAAACTTCCGGAACAGAGATTCATGGGAGCTCTTGCAGAGATTTCCAGAATCAACTACGACAACGCAAAGAGAAACCCGAAAGCGCAAACTCGTTCTTGGTTCATGAACAAAGAACACGCAAACGCAAGAGGCGGAGAATACAATATGGCTGTCGGAGGAAGACTCTGCATCACCGATTGTTCTCAAGTAACCGACGGCGCTGCGATGGTAGTTCTCGCGAACAAATCTTATACTGAAGAATACGCGAAAAAAAGAGGAAAGAAGATCAACACGATCCCAAGACTGAAAGGTTGGGGACACAGAGTTGCTCCGATCACTTTTGACGCAAAGGTTGCGGAATCTAAAGGAGACAAATACATCCTCCCTTGGACCAGACAAACCGTAAAAGACGCTTATGACAGAGCGGAACTCGGAGTGAAAGACATCGACGTTTTTGAAACTCACGACTGTTTCACTTCTTCCGAGTATGCGGCGATTTCCGCTTTCGGAATCACTCAACCCGGAAAAGAACACGAAGCGATCGAAGACGGCGTGATCGACATCAACGGTAAAAAACCGATCAACCCGTCCGGCGGACTTATCGGAGTCGGCCACCCGGTTGGAGCTTCCGGAGTTCGTATGATGCTCGACCTCTACAAACAAGTTACCGGCACTGCAGGCAACTATCAAGTAGAAGGCGCTAAGAACGGATTGATGCTGAATATCGGCGGGTCCGCAACGACTAACGTGGTGTTTATCGTAGGAAAATAAGAATGAGTTTAAGAACTGCGAAAGATTGGAATCAATTTCTTTTAAGGCTGTTTATCGCCTTCGGTTTTTGGGAAGTAATTTCCGTACCGCTTCGCAGTTTGCTCTTTTCTCGTTTTTACTACGACCCTGCCTATAAGGGTTTCTTCCAATCCGTTGGTATGATCTTATGGGTGGGGCCGATCGTCGCGGATCTGATTCAGGTTTTCTTTTTGGGAATTCTGATTCGTCTCGCGAAAGATTCTCTTCCTACCGGCATCGTCGGTGGATTGATCGTCGCAATTTGTTTTTCTCTCGCGGCCTATGTCGGTCCCGCAATTTCCATTTTGAACTTTATCAACGCGCTTCCAAGCCTCATCGTTTGGCTTTGGGTGTTCTCGCAATTTTTACTCACTCTCATTTCTTCTTTAATCTTAGCCTACACTTCCGACGAAGAGTTTTGAATCGGAGAATTTTTTCTCCGGTTTAATACGAAGGGTTCCGTTTTTCTTTTTTTGTGGGAGTTCCAACATTTCTGGATCAAAAATTGAACTTGCGTGAAGTTTGATTTTGTGATATTGGGAGATTTCCGGATTTCCTTCCCACCGCCGCACCCCCCACCCAAGTTCAGGGTGGGGCTCGTTTGTTTTACGGAAGATTCAGCTCAAACAAGATGCACCGAATTGCAATGCATACAGGTCACTCCGAATCGGAAAGTCCATCTACAGTCGCCTTAACTTCCGTTTTTCATTTAATTTCTTTTTTGAAATCGGATGCCCGTTTTTAAATTCTCCCTCAAAAACGGTTCCGTCGGAATATTTCAATTTTCCGAACCCGTTCGCAAAATCATTCGCGAAGATTCCATCAAAGCTTTCTCCATTTATGCAAACATAGCTGCCCTTCCCTACTTTTTGGTTTTCTCGAAACATTCCCCGAAAAACACATTCTACGTTCGAATCCGGGACAAAATTTGCCCAGGTTTTACATCCCTTATCATCGCAGTCCCCGTTCTCAACCCAAGTTCCGTAAACGACTTTTCCGGTATTCGGGTCGGTTCGTTGAGCCTTGCCTCTTATGGAAGAATCTTTACGAACTCCTGAAACCGTTTCCCGATTTTTGAATTTAACTTCCGCGTATCCTTCTAAGATTCCGTTTATAAAAGTTCCTTTGTATTCATTCCCGAAAGAATCGATCAAAACGCCGTTTCCATTCTTACAATTCCCGGCTAAACAAGTCGTCGGCGATTGAGGAAAAATGGAGAAGAAACCAAAACAAAATAGAACGAATAGATTTATTCTCAATGTAGAAGCATAACGATCTCGCGAATCGCCAAAAAGTAAAAACTTCAAACTTTGAATCAATGAACGCTGCATCGTGTTT
Source organism: Leptospira yasudae (assembly GCF_003545925.1). NCBI lineage: Bacteria > Pseudomonadati > Spirochaetota > Leptospiria > Leptospirales > Leptospiraceae > Leptospira > Leptospira yasudae. The sequence continues at coordinate 978,322 of NZ_QHCU01000001.1, forward strand.
ATAAAGTACAACCTAAAACGACTGAAAAGTTTCCCTATTATTGAACTCAACTCGAAACAATCCTTTTTTCAATCCGCAAACTCAACACCCTCACGCCTTGGGTGTTTATTCGCCTTTCGACTGAAAGTAATTTTTTCACTGGATTCATTTGTCGGAAGAATTATATTTTGACCGAAAAATACTTGCATGTATCGAAAGAACGAACTATGCAACGAAAATTCAGAGGGGAAAACGGATGAATCGAATTCTAAAATACTTCGCCCTTAGCGTCGGTTTCGGAGCCGCGTTGCTCTACGCTTTCTATTTCGTATTCTCCAGACCCAAAGAAATATTAGAATTTTATGATCCGTATCACGAAAACCGGCCTCTCGCGGAAGGTTCGAAGCTGATGGTCGCTTCCGGACATCCACTGGCAACAAAAGCTGCGCTTCAGATTTTAGGACGAGGCGGCAACGCAGCGGATGCGGGAATCGCCGCCTTACTTGTGTTAAACGTAACACAGGGAGAAGAGGCTTCTTTTCCGGGCGTCGCTCCTTTGTTATATTACGACGCAAAAAGCGGACAGGTCGAAAGTTATATCGGGGCCGGTAAGGCTCCTTCCAAAGCAACGATAGAATACTTTCGTTCGAGAGGTCACAAAACGATTCCTAGTTTGAAATATTCTTCCCAACTCGTTCCTGCCTCTCCGGACGTAATCATAGCCTTTCTAAAAAGATACGGAACGATGAGTTTCGAACAAGTCAGCGCTCCTGCGATCGAAATAGCCGAACAAGGTTTTCCGGTTCACAAAATCTTGATGCGAAACCTGAACATGAATATTTTCAAACGAATCGGATTCTCCGTTCTCCTACCTTACAACGCGGAAATCTATTTGGAAAATCGATGGTGGAAACCGCTGTATCATAAGGAAATTTTCAAACGGCCCGTTCTTGGAAAAACCTTACGCGAACTCGCGGATAAGGAAGCCGAGGCGAGACGTTCCGGTGCGGATCGAAGCCGCGCCTTAGAAGCCGTGCGAACGTATTTTTACGAAGGACCTATCGCGCAAAAAATCGTAAAGGCGCACGAAGAAAACGACGGCACGATTACGCAAAAAGATCTCTCAACCTATTCGGGAGATTGGGAAAAACCGCTGCGGGGATCTTACGGTCCTTATATGATCTTTTCCAATCAAACTTGGAATCAAGGCGCGGTCGTTCCGATCGTTCTTCAAATTTTAGAAGGAATCGATCTGAAATCGATGGGACACAATTCTCCGCAGTACGTTCATACGGTGGTCCAAGCGATCGAACTTGCTATGGCGGATCGGGAAAAATTTTTCGGAGATCCGGCATTTGTAAACGTTCCAAGCGAGGGTCTTCTCAACAAGGAATATGCAAGCGAACGAAGAAAACTTTTACAACCGACCGCCTTCGGTAAAACACCTCCACACGGAAATCCGTTCGCATATCAAAAGAAGAATTTAGGTCATTCTTCCGATTGGAAACGTCTGAATCCCGAAAGGAATGAATCACAATCAGCAGCGAGATTCCTCGAAAACAGCTCGCGTGGATTCGGTTCTGTTTCGGATTCCGACTCGCTTCTTGCCTCCAATCAGGAACTTTCTTTTTGGGAACGAAGCGGGAAAATCGGAAGGGACACAACCTATCTCAGCATCATCGACGCTCAGGGAAATTCTCTCTCTTTGACTCCGAGCGATTTTCCGCAATCTCCGATGATCGATGGGGACATTACGCTCGGGATTCGTATGACCCAATTCCGTCTTGATCCGGATCATCCGTCCGCTCTGCTTCCCGGTAAACGGCCAACGATTACGCCTAACGCGTCAATGGTTTTTAAAAACGGAAAATTCCTGATGAGTCTCGGAACGCCGGGAGGCGATATGCAAACCCAAGCGACCATACAAGTTTTTTTGAATATGATCGTATTCGGAATGAACGCTCAAGAAGCGGTGAACGCACCCCGATTCCGTTCTCTCAACTGGCCGGATTCTTTTGCGCCCCACAATTATTATCCGGGCCGCATCGAATTGGAAAAGGATATTTATGAACGACACGGCAAGGTTTTAAAAGAACTCGGATATGATGTAATCGGAAGAGATGTTTGGGAGTATGATTTCGGCGCGCCTTGTATTTCCCTAAAGGATCCGGTTACGGGAAAACTTTACGGTGGAGCCGATCCAAGAAAAGAATCCTGGGCCGAAGGTCGATAAAATAGAGAAAAACGAATCTTTTCGTGAGATCCTATTTTCGTCCTTCTTTCTTAAGCTACTGCTTTTCTTCCCGTTATCCCTGTGGCGCATCCCCCGAAGTAGGTTTTGCGTTCCACATCCAATCCAGCGGATTCGAAAATTCTCGCGATCGAATCCGAATTCTGAAACGATTCCGTATACTTCCATAACATCTTGTATTGGGTCGGATTCCCCAATATCAATTTTCCGAAAAACGGAACTACGTATTTCAGATGAATCTTATACAAAAAATATAATAAGAAGTTTTTAGGACTCGAAACTTCGATATAGGAATATCTTCCGCCCGGTTTCAAAATGCGTTTGGTTTCTTGCGCCAAAATTTCCATCTGCCCGCGATCGAACGTCTTCAAACCGAAGGCGGATATGACAATATCGTAATGATTCGCCTCAAGACGGTTTTCTAAAACGTTCTCGTGAATGACTTGGATTTCGTTTCGGAAAGATCGCCGATTCTTCGCGTTCGCGTATTCAAGCATACCGTCCGAAAAATCCAGTGCAGATATCCGCGAATTCGGAAAATTCTTTCTGAGTCCTCCCCATGTTTCGCCCATTCCAGTCATCAAATCGATGATCTCGATTTTTTCGTTCGTTCGAGGAATCGAATTTAAGAATTGTCTGCGCCATCGAATGGAAAAGCCGAAAGAAGTGATGAAGTTCACCCTTTCATAGGTTTTACTCATTCCGTTAAATAGTTCTTTGATATATTGGGGATCGTAGTTTGCGCTCATGGATTCGGTTCCGCAACTACAACAAAACCGATCACAAGTTTTGAGATAAATCGAGCTGAAATTCAGCCTTCTTTGTTTTGCCTTTGGAATTCTTTTAAGTCTTCTTCTAAAACGGCTCGCACCTTTGGCGGAATCGGAATGCTGGATTTTTTCACGTGATCGAACGTAACTTGAACCGTTCTGGCAACTGCAAATACTTCCTTCGTATTCGATTCCACGATCTTGGATTGAAAGTCCCAAGAACTGTTTCCGATCCGAGTCACGCTCGTCTGCACTTCCACCTTGTGATGCATTTCGATGGATTTCTTAAGATCGATCTCGATTCTCGCGAGAATAAAAGGAACCTCGAAAACGCCCTTCACGTTAAAACGACGCTGACAATAATCCACTCTTCCGATTTCAAGATACGCCACAAAAACCGAATTGCTCACGTGCGCGAACGGATCCATATCCATCCATCGAGTCTGAATCGGAGTGGAAATCATATTAGAATTGTTTTAAGAAACGAAGGTTACCCGATTGGAAATAACGGATATCATGAATTCCGTAACGCATCATCACGAGTCGATCCAAACCGAGACCGAACGCAAAACCGGTCCATTCTTTCGGATCCAATCCCGCGTGGGATAAAACGTTCGGATGAATCAAACCGCAAGGTAAGAGTTCCAGCCAACCCGAATGTTTACAAACGGGACAACCCTTTCCGTCACAAACGAGGCAATTGATATCCAATTCGAAGCCTGGCTCCACAAACGGGAAATATCCGGGTCTCAACCTCGTCTTGATTTCCTTTTCGAAAATTCTGGAAAGAAGAACCTGCATCGTATCAATCAGATTCGCTGCGGAAATATCCTTTCCGACGACCATACCTTCGATCTGGTAAAACGTATGTTCGTGGGATGCGTCGACTTCTTCGTAACGGAACACTCTTCCCGGAGCGATGATTCGAAACGGTGGTTTCAATTTTCTTAATGTTCTTACTTGAATCGCGGAAGTATGAGTTCTGAGAAGATTTCCGTTTTCCAGATAAAACGTATCCTGCATTTCTCTCGCAGGGTGATCGTCCGTAAAATTCAACGCGCCGAAGTTGTTCGTGTCCGTTTCGATTTCGGGCCCGTCCATCACGCTGAATCCCATCGATGCGAAGATGTCTTCGATCTCGTATTGAATCTGAGTGATCGGATGAAGACTTCCGTTGGAAGCTTTCGGAAGAGGACGAAGGGAATCGAAAAACTCGGAAGCGGCCTGCGTTTCAAAGAGTTTTTTCTTCAATGAAGACTTTGTCTCGGCGACGAACGCTTCGAGTTTTTTGGAAAGTTCGTTGGCCTTTTGACCGACGGTCTTTTTTTCCTCGATGGAAAGAGAGGCCACGTTCTTCAAAACTGCGGTGAGCTTTCCCTTTTTACCGATAAAGTCGTTCTTATTCTTATCCAGATCCTCTTCGGAAACGGAAGAGCCGATTTTCTGGATCGCTTCCTGATAAATTGAATCGAGTTCTTGAGATAAGTTCATACGTGCTTCCGCGCTAATTCAACCAGTCCGGGATATATTCCGCCGAACGAGCCGTTGGACATAGCTAAGATCAGAATTTTCTCTCCCGTAAATTGGGGAATCATTTTCTCAAGTTTTGCAAGCAGCTCTTGAGGATCTTTTGCGTAAACCGGAACGGTTTTGGAATTTTTCAAAAGTTTTTGAACGAGCTTCTTTACATCCAAACGAATGTCCTTTGAAACCTTCTTCAAATTGTGGATCTCGGTAAGAATGGTTAAATCCGCACCTAAGAAAGAATACGAATATTCCTTTTGAAATACGTTTCTATGAGAGGTCGCGCTTCTCGGTTCGAACAAGGCGACGATCTTATAATCGTGAAATCTTTTTTTGACCGCGTGGATCGTTTCGTGAACGGCCACCGGGTGATGCGCGAAATCCTCCATAACGACCGCCTTCGGCGATTGAAAGAGAATATCCTGTCTGCGTTTGACGCCCGGAAACGAATCGATCGCCTTCGCGATTCCTGCCTTATACCCGGTCGGGTTGTGAGACTTTAAAATTTCGGAACAAACGCGGATCGCAACTTCGATGTTTCTGTAATTGTGATCTCCGAACAGAGCCGGGTCCAGTTTCGTTCCATCCCAGAAGAGCTCGTGCTTTTTCCAAGTAAGGGAAGAATCCTTCCGATTCCATTCGAATCCTTCCGTCTTCGTAAACTTAACGTGTTGAACGAGTTTTTTGAGAGAACCCGAACCGCTCCAATAAAAGATCTTCCCGTTTCCGGGTACGAGATTGATGAGACGTTTGAACATGGTTTCGATCGCGGTTATATCGGGAAAAATATCCGCGTGATCGAAATCCAGAGCGTTTAACACCGCATAGGTGGGACGATAATGAAGAAACTTGGAGGACTTGTCGAAAAAAGCTGTGTCGTATTCGTCGCCTTCGATAACGAAGTACGGCCCGTTTCCGAGCTCGAATCCCGGAAAACCGTCCTTCCGAATTCCTCCGACAAAAAGCCCGGGTTCGACTCCGTTCTCTTTCAGAATATGATGAATCAAAAACGTAGTCGTCGTTTTTCCGTGTGTTCCCGCCACTACGATGACCTTCTTGCCTTTGAGAAAGAATTCGCTGATCGCCGCCGGCATCGAAAGATAATTCATCCCAGAGTTCAGCATTTCCTCGACCTCGGGATTTCCGCGGGAAATGGCGTTCCCGACGATGATCAGATCCTGACCTTGGATATTCTCCGCTTTAAAACCTTCAAAGTATGGAATATTCCATTCTTTTAATTTATCGGACATAGGCGGATAAACGCCCGCATCCGAACCGGATACGTCGTGTCCGCTTTTTTTGAGCATATAAGCGAGATTGCCCATGGCGATCCCGCCGATTCCGATCAGAAAAATCTTCAATTGAGAACGGTCCTAATTAAGTTGTAGATGACGGTCAGAAACAAAACACCGGTCAGCAGATATGCGAGACCGGACAAAAAGAACATTAGAATTTCCTTATCATTCCACCCGAGAATCTTTTTCAAACTGCGGACGGACAACGCACAGGAAAGAAAAAACGAAATCGCAAGAAAGACCGCCTGCAGCGGAGAAGGCAAAATCCAAAACACGGAGGAAGCGCTGAACGGCAGAAAGGAAACGAGAAGAATGTTCGCAGGCGGAAGAGTTTCCCCTTTCGTTCGATCGGCCTTCTTCATAAAAATGCGGAACACGTCGAATTGCGTGACCAAAAACAAAACGGCTGGATATATTATGAAAGAGAATACGACTCCCGAAAAAAGACTCCATTCTCCCTCGTCGTAACGGACAAAAGATAAAAGGGAAAATACGATGTTGGAAATCAGCTTTGCCGCAGGAGCCAAAATCCAAAGCAGAAAGTGCGTTCTTAAAATTTCGGAATAACCGAAACCGTCCGTCTTTTGATAGAGTTCGTAAGCGTTTTCGGGCGATTGAAAAACTTTTTGAAGAAGGCCGGTGCGAACTTCGGAGAAGTCTTGTTCTTTATCTACGATCATTTGTGGGGATGCGAAGCGTTCGGATTCTTAGGAATCGTATTGAGATTCAACGGTTCCTTTCTCTGCTCCGCTTTGTCCAAGTTCGCCGCAATTTCTTTTAACCGCAAGAAACTATCTTCGCGGATATAAAAAGGAGGTTCGGAAAATTTCCCGTTTATGATACGAACCGTTGGCCGATAATCGACGGAATTGATATTCGTCTTCGGATAATAACGCAACGTAATCCAATCTCCGTTGGAAAGTTTGATCTTTAAGGAAGCGTCCGCAGGAACGCTAGCCAGACTTTTAGCGACTGCATATCCCGCTCCGTTCGAATCGTCCGGATATAATTCGGCGAGCTGACCCACGACTTGGTTGTTCCAAGAGTCGCCCAGGTGTTGCTCCAAAGCAATCAGCTTTCCGGAAAGTCTTCTCCAGAAATTCTTTTTGATCGTCTGTTCCTTGAAGGGGTGATTGTCGAGACGAAGCGTTTTTCCTTCTTCTTCCCAAATTGTTTCGACCACGGATTCGTCTCTGAGGTTGACGAGTTGTTTTTGTCTAAACTCCGCGATTCCTCTCGTGAATCGATCGGCTGTGTTTCCTTGAATCACGAGAATCTCGTTTCCATCCTGAACGATTCTCGTCGAATCTCCGGTTTTCTTTTTACCGATACGAACGGTTTTGCGGGTTTTACCGGAGGATTTCAAAACGATTTGCGGAGAATTTTCGTTTAACGCCAATGAGGCGGGAATCTTTCCTTCGACGATCGGTTCGACGCCTTTGGATTTTAAAACGGAAAGTTCTCGAAAAATATTTTCGGTATTATATCCGCCTTCGAATACGATCGTTTCCCCCGTTTCGAGATCCTTGGATTGAACGGAAAAAAATTCGCGTCCTTCGCTGATTCCCTTTTGCCTCTTGAGAATCACGGGCGACGGATAAAACAACGAGGCGTCTTCGGCTCCCCATGAACCTTTCGGAGGTTGGTATTCGATTTCGTCTACGTCGATGTCCCAAACGGAAATTTCCGTTTGATCCTCTTTTCTTTCATCCAAAAAGAAAAAACTAACGACAAGAACGACTAACGCAAGAAAGAGAAGAATCCAACGTTTCAAGATTCCGCTCCTTCTCTTCTTCGTTTTTGAATCAGAACCGCGGACGAAACGAGCGCGATCAAACCGGGAAAGATAAACATTCCCAAAATCCAAACCGCACGTTTTTGAATGTCCGTCAGCGATACCGTGTTCACTTCTTCTTTTTTCGGCTGAATCGAAGAAAGAGAAAGATCCTGATACATCCAAGTGATCGCGGAAGTCGCAAGTTCGTAGTTGGTTCCGTAAGAAATAAATTGATCGGTGATCCAGGAAGTTCCCGAAAAGATCACGACCCTTCCTTCCTCTTTCGAATTTGCGTTCGCCGCAGAGGAACCCGTATTTTGCGAAGCGGAGCCATTCTCCGTTTTTAATCCCGGAAGCGAGGAAACATTCGGATCATTGACTGCGTCTTTTTTCGGTTCCGAACCCGTAAGTTCGGGAAGACCGGTCGCAGGATTTTGTTTCGTTTCGGTAGATTCGTTTTGGAACTTCGGAATCGTCTTCAAAATCATCCCGAGGATTACGTTTCTTTTTTCCTCGCCCGAATCCTGTTTACCATTATTATTTTTATCTAATATAGAATCCCCTCCGGATTCCATCAAAGGAAACGATTCGAGCGTTCTCCCGGCCGGTCCAAGCGTTGCCTGCGGAACGAAAAATCCGGCAAAGGGAAACATCGCTCCCATTTCCTTTCTCGTGAGAGTTTCTTCGATCGGATGTTTACGGAAGGATTTCGCGAGAACCATTCCCGCTTGTCCTTGGATTTGAGAAAGAGGTCCTTTTTCGAATTCATAACCCGATCGCTCCAAAAGCCAACGGAAGTTTTCCGTTCCTTTCGGATCGATTGTGATAAAGACCTTGCCTTTTTTCTTTTCGATAAAATCGAGAACGGCGGTTTGCGCTTCTTTGGAAAAAGCGACCGTCGGTCCGGTAATCATCAGAACGTCCGCGTTTTCCGGAATTCTTCCGGGCCAACCTTCCGCGATTCCGAGCCCTTTGACTTTGAAGTTTAAGAAACTCAAGGAGTTGGAAAGAATTCCCACTTTTTCGTTCGGAAGATTTTGAAAGATCGGCGAGAATCGTTCCCCGTTGGATTGAGTGAAATAAATATTCTTTTCTTCGGTCGTGATGTTTACGACGGCTTGCACGATTTTGCGTTCGAGGTCTTCCAAATCGGTTTTTTCGCGAACCGCAAGTCTTTGTTCCGCGTATTGTTTTCCGTCTTCGGACAGCGGCTTTTTCGTTCTTACGAGAATCAATCCGTTGGAAACCTGACCGAACTCGGCAAGATCGTCCAATTCCACGTCTGCGTTGATAAAACGGACCTTAAACTGCGGACTCAGAGATTTGAGCTGATCCAGATAAATTTCGAGATCGGGACGGATTCTTCTCAGCGAAAACGAGTTCGCTTTGTCGCTTGAGGAAGAATTCTCCAGAGGACGCGGATAAAACGCGATCACCTCGACTTCTTTCGAAACGTTTTTCAGAATCTTTGTCGCAGTCGGACTGAAAGAATATTGTCCTTTGGAACTCAGGTCGAAGTTGTGATTTCGCATTACGGAAATGTAATTTACCACCACCAAAGCCACGAAAACGATCGCGAGGTTCATGATAAAATAGCGAACGAGCGCTTGTTTGGAGGTTTTTAAAACGCTCTGCGCTCCCGCGGAATCCTTTCCTAATTCCTTGAGCAAGGTAAGAATCAAGAATCCGATAATGGATAAGATCAAAAGCACCAGAAGGATCTCGCGGATTCTTTCGTTGCCCGATCCGGTCGTGTTCGATTTAAGTGCGAGTTCCTCCAAGAAGACGCGCAGATGATAGATTCCGAACGAGAGCAAACCCAAACCCGCGGCTATATAAGAATTCCATTCTTCTTGAATATTCTTTTTTTGAAACCACCGATAGCCCGGCTCCAGGATCAGAATCGCCAACACGAAACCGAGCCATAGCCAACGGTTTGCCGGCAACTGAATGCTGTCGCGAACGGGAAAATACAAAAGCAGGGACGCAAGCGAAACCCAAGGAAAAATTCTAAGCAAAACGGATTCCTTTTTCATCCTCTCCATCTCCTCGATTCCAAAACTTTTACGGTGAGATACAGAAAGAATAACGCGCCGCTTACAAAAAATACGATTCCGTTCAAAGGCAGAACTCCCTTACAAAATGCGATGAAGTGCGAAAAGATATGCAGGTGATACAGAACCTTTCTCGTAACCGAATCGAATAGATACGAAAAATATCCCGAAACCCAGAGGGTTAAAATGATGACGATCGAGATCAAAAGGGAAATCATCTGATTCTTCCCCAGACTGCTTCCGAAAAGTCCGACCGAAAAGGAAAAGATTCCCAAGAGAAAAACTCCGATCGTTCCCGAAACGACGATGTAAAGAGGAGCCTTCCAAAAAGAATACAGAAAGATCGGGAACAAACCGTTTACGAAGACCGAAATCAAAAAGCAGATGAACGTTCCGAACGCGAATTTACCTGCTACGATTTCAAGATCGGTGATCGGAGCCGTAAAAAGAAATTCGAGAGTTCCCCGGTTCTTTTCTTCCGTGATGCTTCCCATCGCAAGGATCAACATCGCGATGATGATCGTGGACATAAACGAAAGAAACGTGATCACGGTCGTGTCCACGTAATTCGTGCCTGAGTTAAAATTCAGGATCAGCACGAACAAAGAATTCAAAAAGGCGGTTCCGCCGAAAACCAAAGGAGCCATAAAGGTTCCGAAGAACACCTTTACTTCCTTGAAAAAAATCCATTTAATATTCTGAAACATCGTTTCTTAAACCTGATTCATAAAGATCTGTTCTAAGGTGACTTCCTGTTTGCGGATGTATTCCAAACGCGGAACGGAAGAAGCGGAAGCGAAAAGTTTTTCCTTGAATTCGCGCTCGAGAGAAGTGGAAACGAGAAACGTATTCCCTCTCGAATCTTCTCCGATCGATTGAAGTTTTTCCGCGTTCACTCCGGGCAAAGAGGAAAGATATTTTTTACCCGAATCCGCGTCGGCGCCGGAAAGAGTGACTTCCAAACCGGAAAGTTTTTCCATCTCTTCTTCGAGTTGTTTTCTATCGCGTTGATATACCATTCTTCCCTTATGCAAAAACAAAAAGCGCGTACAGGTCTTATAAACCTCGGGAAGAATATGACTCGAAAGAAGAATCGTATGTCCTTCTCTCAACGAATGAATGAGATTTCTGATTTCCACGATCTGTTTCGGATCGAGTCCCGAAACGGGTTCGTCGAGAATGATGATTCTCGGATTTCCCAAAAGCGCCTGCGCGATCCCGACGCGTTTTCTAAATCCCAACGAAAGAGTTTCGATGTTGCTTCCTCGGACGTCGGTTAGAAACGTTCTTTCGCAAACTCTTGCAACTTCGGAATCGATCGTTTCGGATGACACTTGTTTGATCCGAGCTGCAAACTTGAGATAATCTTCGACGGAGAGTTCGGGATACAACGGAGGAGTTTCCGGAAGATATCCGATCTTCTTTTTTACTTCGAGAGGATTTTCGAAAGTGTTCGTTCCGTCGATCTCGCAGATCCCGTCGGACGCGATTAAGTAGCCGGTAAGAATTCGGATCGTCGTGGTTTTTCCGGCTCCGTTCAAACCGAGAAGTCCGACGATCTCTCCCTCTCCCAACTCAAAATTCAGACGGTCTATAGCGAGTTTTTTGCCATAGAATTTGGATAGGTTTTTGACTTTGATCATCTTTGTTTAAACTGCTATCGGTAGCGTTCGTAGTTTTAATACGCAGGAAGTCCGATGCTATGGAATTTAGGATTCAGGAAAAATAGAAAAATTTTCCCGGATAGGGTCAACCCCTTTTCTCGACTGCGAGGTTTACCTGGATTCTCAAAAACGGAACAATCTGCGTAGGTTTGTTTCGACCGAACCTAACGTAGAATTGTTCCAATGGTGGATGTTAAATGAGCGACGGGCCGATGGAACGGCCTCTGTTTATCTGCCTTTACTTTCCATTTTCGTAAATCTGCTCGATCTGTTTGGAATATTTTTCCGCGATCAAAAATCGTTTGAGAGAAAGTTTTGCGGTCAGTTCTTCTCCTTTTTCCCAGGAACGGTCGAGCAGACTAAAACCGCCGATCCGTTCAAAGGACTTAAAACCGTTTTGGTCGCTTATCATTTTGGAAATTTCGGAACGAATCAGGGCTTTCACTTCCGCGTTCGACGAAATCGTTTTCAGATCCGATCCGTATTCCTTTAGGTTTTCCAAACTCGGAACGACGAGTACGCCCGGAAATTTTTTATCCTGACCGACGACCATACAAGATTCGATCAAAGGAGATTCCTGAAGTTTCGCTTCGATCGGAACCGGTTCCAAGTTTTCGCCGTTGGAAAGTACGATCGTTTCCTTGATTCTTCCCACGATCTTTAAGTAAGAATTGGCCGTGAGCAAAGCAAGATCTCCCGTCTTGAACCAACCTTCTTGAAGAACCTTTTCGGTGGCCTCGGAATTTTTATAATACCCTTTCATCACCTGCGGTCCTTTGACGATCAGTTCTCCCTTTTTACCGAACGGATTGGAACCCGGATAAATATTCTTGCCGGTTGCGATGTCCACGATCCGAATTTGAGTTTCCGGAAAAATCTTTCCGACGGTTCCCACGATCAGTTCGTCCGGAGTTCTCATGGAAAGAATCGGACTGGTTTCGGTAAGTCCGTATCCTTCGAGTACGGGAATTCCGATCGCGTTGAAGAGTTCGTCCACGTGAAGAGGAAGGGCCCCTCCACCGGAAACGCTGGCTTTGAGATTTCCACCCGTCGCCATTCTCACTTTTTTCAAAACGACGATGTCGAGAAGTTTTGCGGGAATCGCGATCCAAGCTAAAATGATAAGCGAAATCAATTTTTTGAATATGCTTACCGCAAAGAATTCCGGATTCAGCTTCAGTTGTCTGTTTTTTAGAACCGCCAAATTTCTGTATCGAATTCGATTCGTTTTCAACGCGGCCGCAAAAAGAATTTTGGAAATTCCCTTCATCCCTTGCAGTTTCGTTTGAATTCCCTGAAAGATGCTTTCCCAAAGTCTCGGAGCAGACGCCATAAAACTCGGTTTAACGATTTGCAGGTCCTCTTTGAGGGAACGGATGTTCGTGTAATAGGTTTTGCATCCGAAGGTTATCGAAACGATTTCGAAAATTCTTTCGAAGATATGCCAAACGGGGAGAATGGAAAGAATCTTATCCTCTTTCTCCAATCCGAGCGGTATGTTCCGGATTTGCGAAAGAATGTTCGCGTGCGTCAGCATCACCCCCTTCGGATTTCCGGTCGTTCCCGACGTATAAATCAGCGTTAAAAGATCGTCCGGTTCGATTCGATCGATGCGCGCGGAAATTTTTTCCTTGGACAGACTTCTTCCTTCCTCCAAAATCTTTTGAAACGAAAGGACCTTTCCTTCCTTAAAAAGTTCCGGAGTTCCGTCCATCAGAATCACGTATTCCAGGCGAGGCAGTTTATCGCGGATCGAATTCAGTTTTTTGAATACGTTTGCGTTTTCTATAAATACGATTCTGCAATCGGAATGAGAAAGAATGTATTCCATATCCTGAACCGTTGCGTCGCTTCCGCGCGGAACGTCCGCGGCTCCTGAAAACAGAACGGCGAGATCGGTCTGAATCCATTCCAGACGATTGTCCGCTATGATCGCGACATTCTCCTGCGGTTTTAAAGCGCAGTTTTCGATCAGATAGGAACCGAGGGAAAGCGCGTCGTCATACAGTTCCGCGTAGGTAGGACCGTCGAAAATTCCTTTCGTATTTTTTGTGAGGAAGGATTTTTCGTTTTGATACTTCCCGACGGAATTTCGAAATACCTGTGCGAGGTTTTTACAGCCTGTCCACGGATTTAATTTTCTTTTATCGGAAGAATCAAGCTGCAAGGTTCCGTCCTGAACGGATGGGTTCTTGTAATTCTTAAAGTTTGCATGGGTCATGCAAAAGAAAATACATCGAAACGGCGCAAGGGTCGACGGGATTCATGATTCCATACCCTTTTTTCGGAGATATTCCGTGGGAGTCGTTCCGGTTTCCCTGCGAAAGGATTCGTTAAACGAACTCTTGCTGTTAAACCCGCAACGCATCGCGACGTGAATGATCTTCGCTTCGGGATCTTTTTCCAAAATCCGAATCGCCTCCCGAATCCGATGATAGTTCAAAAATCGATTGAAGTTCATCCCGTACGAATCGTTGACCACCTGCGAAAGTTGATCCGGCCGAAGAGAAAGCTGATTTCCGAGCGACTTGAGGGAAAGCTCGTCGTTCAGATAAATTTTTTCCTCTTCAAAAAGGACTTTGATCTTTTCCAAAGCTGAATCCTTCAGATCGGAGTTGATCCTGCTTTGTTTCCTTCTAATTTCACGAACCCCTCTGCGGAGAATTTCCAAAAAGTCCGGATAACGCGACAGAAGAATAAAGATCAAAAAAACGCCCGTCGAGAATCCAAAGGCGCCTAACGTTTTTAAAAAGGAGAATTCTCCCTTGATAAATCCGCTGAACGTGATCAGCTTAGAAACCCCGAACCAGCCTAGGATCAGATAAAAAACGGACAACGATCGTTCCTGACCCGCGTTGAAAAGAATTCTCGAGTTAAACAAAAATCGAAACGAAAACGCGATATAAACGCCCGGCACGAGATAGCTCATATTTAAGAAAAACAGAATATAGTTTCTGAAGAGCGGGGAAACGACCGATTCATTTTTGCGGAAAATTTCGAGTTTATCCTGAGTCGGTAAAAGTCCGATCGGGAGAAATAACGCAATTAGGAACAACACGAACAAAACGTGAAACCACTGAACGCGATTCCATAAGTATTCCATCTTGAAGATGGATTGGATGAAGAGATAAAAAAGAGGACCCGTTGCGATCGCAAAGGGAATATGCCAGAAAATCAACGCCGGAAACTCGAATAACTTGCCCGATGTGAACAGATGAAGCTGTCCGAGCCAAATCGAAATCGACAGAAATAAAAACGCTCCGATCTTAAACGTAGGGGACTTTTTACGATTCAGTCCCAGCATGATTCCGATCAACGCGGAACAAAATGCGCTCGCATATCCGTACAATTCAATCCACATCGGGCTACCGATTCGCAAAACTAGACTTCCGTTTAATTCTGCCAATATCATTTTTTTTATGTCAATTCGAAGACTGCGACCTGCAAAAAAGAATTGCGGAACCGACTATGAAACGCGATCCATCCTTAAACACCTAAGGAAAACAAAAGTTCATGGCAATCGCAAATTTTCTGAACCAAGTCAAGACATCCGGAGGAAAACTTTTCCTTCAATTCGGAGGACAAGGATCTCCTTTCTTGAAAGAACTCTCCAAACTTTATGAATCCGAACCTTCTCTTAAAGAATTCTTCGATATTTCTTTCAAAGCCATCGCTGAGGAAGTTCCTAAACTCGATAAAAAGATCCTCTACGGTGGTTACGATTTCGAAAGCTGGGTAAAAAGCCCGGATACAGCGCCGGATGAAAATTATCTCTGCAGCGCGCCCGTTTCCATCGTGGGAATTTTTCTCACTCAAATCGCAAACTACATCGCGTTTACGAACAAAGGCTTTCCCGTTCCCGAGCTGATCGCAAACTCCATCGGAGTTACCGGACATAGCCAAGGAGTCATCTCCTCCGCGTTAATCGCTCTCGGGAAAGAAGGCGCCGATTTTAACGCTGCCTATGTGAAATTCTTAAAGTTCGTTTTGTATATCGGATATAGAGCGCAGGAACTCGTCGGACCTTACAATCCTTCCGAAGCGTTGCTCAAAGCGAACGAAGAAATCGGCGACAAACAACCCGCTCCGATGGTTGCCGTAATCGGTTACTCTCAGAAAGAACTCGAAGACAGAGTGAAACAAACCAACGACGCTCTCGGTTTGAGCGGAAACAAAGCGATCTACGTAAGTCTTTTCAACACTCCGGATTCCAACATCGTATCCGGAAGTCCCGAATCCCTTCTCGAACTCCGTAAGAAGTTCAAAGCGGAAATGGACGAGAAAAAAGTGAAGTTCGTATATCTGAGAACCACCGCTCCTTTCCATTCTCCCCACATGGAAGAAACGAATAAAACCGTTCCTCTCGATATGGAAAGAATCGGTTTCGATTTCAAAGGTTCCGATCTAAAGGTTCCCGTTTATTCCATCTTTGACGGAAGAAACATGCAGTCCGATGCGGGAATCGGTCTTCCGCTCTTCCAGGAAATGTTGATCAAAACACTGTATTGGGACAAGGCGGTAAAAGCTTTTGCAAGCACGTCTAACGTTACAGGTATCGACTTTGGGCCGAGCGTTGTGAGCCAAAAACTGACTCAAGCGAACATGGGAACTTCCGAAAACAAAATTTACGCGGTTTCCAGCCCTAAGGATATCAAGGTTCTTTTGGCCTGAAAAACCGAAGAACATCGATTCTAAAAAAGATCCCATTTCGGAAATTAATTCCGAAATGGGTCTCCGTCCTCTTATCTCTTAAACGCCCCGAAAAAGAAATTCCGAAGCTCACAAAGGCCGATTTTACCACCGGACTTTTTTGCGAATATCATCTATGGCTGAACACGTATCAGCGACGCGCAGATTTCGATCCTTTCGAACATCAATACATTTCTCCGAAACAGAAATCGCTTTTGCGCGATCTTTCCCATTCCTTTTATCCTAAATCGAAAAACGTCCGTTACTCGCAAGCGGAAACCAGAAGAAACTTAAAATCGGGAATTGGGGTCCGATCCGCGTGTTTGGAAACGGAAAAATTTTCCATGAAAGCGGAATACATTCTTCCCAACGAGGAGTTACCCGGATCGTTCGAACTCGCGGTCCTCAAAGCTTCGAGTTCATTCAAAAAACAACATATTACAGAAATCGCATATCAAAAATTCGTAGCTGAAGAATCGGGTTTCCCGATCTCCAAATGCACTTTGATCTTCGTAAATTCCAAGTTTCTCTATCAGGGTGAAATTCGGATCGATTCTTTCTTTGTGCGTAAGGACGTTACGGCCGAAGTCGCGCTTAAGGCCAAAGAAACGAGGGAAACTGCCTATACTTTGCACGAACTTCTTTCCAATAAGAATCTTCCGTCCCGGTCGATGAGCAATCTTTGTTCCCACCCGAGAAACTGTTCTTATCCCGAGGTTTGTCTCGCGCCGAAAGTTCCCGGCGATATTTTTACGCTTCGGGAAGGAAAAGAAGAATCCGGTAAACTCTACGATCAGGGAATTCTTCATTTAAAGGACATCCAAGAAACGGAACATTTGACTTCGCGTCAAAAAACGCAGATTCAAACGATGCAAAGCGGAGTTCCGTATCTGAATCAAAAAGTCTTTTCCGAGTTTTTCGGAAAGATCCGTTATCCGATTTATTTTCTGGATTTCGAATCGATCAATCCTCCGATTCCCGTATATCAAAATTCCTATCCGTTCCAGCACGTTCCGTTTCTATTCTCCCTTCACGTAATCAAGGACGATCTTTCCAAGGAACCGGAAAGTTATCATTACATCGAGGACGGAATCGTCGATCCTCGAAAAGGAATATTAGAAAAACTGAAAGAATGGATTCTCCCGGGAGGAACCATCGTCTGCTTTAACGATAAGTTCGAAAAGAGATGTTTGGAGGAATCCGCCGCGGCCTTTCCGGAATACAAACCCTGGGTGAAATCCATCCTGGACGACTTCACGGATCTCGCAAAGCCGTTCTGGGAATACGATTATTACCATCCCGATCAAAGAGGAAGCACTTCCTTGAAAACCATTCTTCCCGTTATCACCGGTCAGTCTTATAAGAATCTTGGGATCCAATCGGGGCAGATGGCTAATTCAGAATTCCTTCGCGCCAAAACCGAACCGATGCCTGCGTCCGAAAAATCGGAGATCGAAAAAAATCTCATCGAATACTGCAAACTCGACACGTATGCGATGGTTTTGATTCTTCGTAAAATTCAGGAATGGGTCAGAAGTCATCCGAACCCGGACGCATGAAAGAATTCTAATGAACGATTTGATTCTTCTTCCGCGTTCGGGAGAATATACATTCTTCCTGATCTATTATCAAAATTCCTGGGTGGATTTTAAACCGAAACGAATCCTGAATCTAAGATCGGAAGAAAAAACCGTCCTTGTCGAATGAGACAGTTTTGCTTTTTATACGCCCGATCGTTTTTAATTTTCCGAGTCGATCCTGCGTTTTTCCGGAAATGACGTTTGAACGAAAACGGCTTTCATCGGACTTAAAGTCCGTTTTCGATTCGTTTCGGGAATACCGATCTTCGGAATCGCTCCCGCAAAAGATTCCTTCTTTCTTTAATAAATATTTTTTTTCTTTCGATTCCCGGATTGAAATCTAAAATAATTCGTCTATTCTTTCTCATTGCGGAAAAACTTTCCGAAACAGATCATTCTTTGGAGAAACTATGAAAAAATTTTTAGTGTTTTGTTTGACCTTCGCTTTATTCACAACTTCGGTTTATTCGGAAACTCCGGCGCCGCCGAGTGAGGAAAAAGCAAAAGCGGATCTTCGTTCTCATTGGGCAAAAAAATACAAAGGGGAAACGATCGAGTCCATTGAAAGCGGCGGAGAACCGGTGATCTTAGAAAAGACCGACGCAAAAGGAAAGGTCGTCGAAACGAAATATAAAATTCCTTTTATCGTAGTTTCCAAAAAAGGAAATTCCAAAACAAAATTCGAGGCCGGCGCAAACTACATTCTTACGAAAACCAACCAGTGGAATTTTTCGGAAGTGGGTGTAGGCAACGTCGAGAAGATGGCCGGCGGAGATCAAGCCGCGCCTGCAAAACCGAAAGTGAAAGAAATCATTCTCAAAGCTCTGAACGATAAATATTCGGGAGAATATACTTTTTCCGATCTCAAAATCGACGACGGAGAATTCGGAAATTCCGGTGAAAGATTTTGGTATCGATACCAAGGAGATATGAAACGAAAAGCCGCCGACGGTTCCGCAAGTACCTGTAACGATTCGGATTTTACGATTCAAAAACAAAATGCGAACGCCGATTGGACCGTTGAGATTACGTCTCTTGGAAGAGGGTGTTATTGACTTTTCGAATCATTCAATTGCCGGTTCTTCCGGCAGTTGAAGAATCGTTTTCGAATGTAGATTCTTCCCCTTTTTATCCTTAAACTTTCTTAGATCCTTAAATCCCGTTTCGGAATCAGGAAAATCCGGTTGTCCACAGACCTGGACCGATTTTCAGTGTTCTCAGAATGGCGCAAAGCAAACCTGTTAAGAAAATCGTCCTCGCGTATTCCGGTGGATTGGATACGTCCGTAATTCTCACCTGGCTGAAAGAAACATACGGTTGCGAAGTGATCGCTTTTACCGCAGACGTAGGCCAAAAGGAAGAACTTTCCGGCCTGGAAGAGAAAGGAATCAAAACCGGAGCTTCCAAAGTTTATATCCAAGACCTTCGCTTGGAATTTGCACGCGACTTTATCTTCCCCGCAATTCAGGGGAACGCGCTGTATGAAATGCGTTATCTTCTCGGAACGTCCTTAGCAAGACCCCTTATCGCAAAAGCGATGGTGGAAGTCGCCGAAAAAGAAGGAGCGGACGCGTTCGCTCACGGCGCGACCGGGAAAGGAAACGATCAAGTTCGTTTCGAACTCGGAGTTAAATCTCTCGCTCCCGAAAAAACGATCATCGCTCCCTGGAGAATCTGGAATTTCGGCGGTCGATCCGATCTGATCGAATACGCAAAGTCGAAGGGAATTCCCGTTCCGGTCACCGCGGAAAAACCGTATTCCATGGACCGCAATCTTATGCACATCTCTTACGAAGGTGGAATATTAGAAGATCCTTATAGAGAGCCGAACGAGAACATGTTTCTCCTAACGACTTCTCCCGAAAAAGCGCCGGACGCTCCCGAATATCTCGAACTCGATTTTCAGGAAGGAAACTGCGTCGCAGTCAACGGGAAAAAGATGAATCCTCTCGAAGTGATGGATACGCTCAACACGATCGCCGGCAAACACGGCGTGGGAAGAGTGGACATCGTGGAAAACCGCCTCGTAGGAATCAAATCCAGAGGCGTTTACGAAACTCCGGGCGGAACCGTGTTGTTTGTCGCACACCGCGATTTAGAATCGATCACGATCGACCGCGACACGCAGCATCATAAAGACAAATTGTCCATCGAGTTTGCGGAACTGATCTACAACGGTCATTGGTTTTCATCCAGAATGAAAGCGGTTCGCGCATTCATCACCGAAACACAAAGATACGTGACCGGAACCGTAAAAGTAAAACTTTATAAAGGAACCTGTTCCGTCGTGGGAAGAAAATCCTCCGTTTCCCTTTATAATCCGGAAATGGCTACCTTTGAAAAAGAGGAATTGTACAATCAGAAAGACGCGGAAGGATTCATCAATATTTACGGATTGCCCGCTCAAGAAACGGCTAGGCTTCGTAAAAAATGAAACACTTAGCGATTTATCCGGGTTCCTTTGATCCGTTGACGAACGGACATTTGGATATTCTTCAGAGATCCTTGGGACTATTCGACAAGGTGATCATCGCGATCGCCGTAAACTCGAACAAGTCCACGCTGTTCTCGATCGAAGAAAGACTCGGATTTATCCGCGAGGTTACGAAAGGAATGGAAGGTCTTGAAATCGATACCTTTCAGGGATTGACCGTGGATTATTGTGCGAAGGTCGGAGCGAAGAGCATCATTCGCGGCCTCAGAGCGGTCACCGACTTCGACTACGAATATGCAATTTCTCTTATGAATAAAAAATTGGCTCCCGAAGTGGAAACGATCTTCTTCATGTCCTCGAACGAGTATTCCTTTATCTCTTCCACGATAGTAAAGGAAGTGGCGAGACACGGAAGGGACGTGAGCAACCAAGTTCCGGAACTTGTCAGCAAAGCATTACTTAAAAAACTCTCTCAATAAGGAAAAAAAATGTCCAGAACGTTCATCATGATCAAACCCGACGGAGTAAAAAACAAACACGTCGGAAACATTCTCGCGAGAATCGAAAAAGAAGGATTCAAGATCCTCGGTTTAAAATACCTGAAACTCTCTCTCGAAGATGCAAAACAATTCTATAAAGTACACGCCGCTCGTCCGTTTTACAACGACCTTTGCAACTACATGTCTTCCGGACCGATCGTAGCTGCGGCTCTTGAAAGAGACAACGCGGTTCTCCATTGGAGAGAAGTGATCGGAGCGACCGATCCGAAAGAGGCGGCTGCGGGAACGATTCGCGCTCTTTATGCGGAAAGCAAAGAAGCGAACGCGGTCCACGGTTCCGATTCAGACGATAACGCGGCTTTAGAAGTTTCTTTCTTCTTCAAAGGGAACGAATTGTTCTAAAACCTTCTCCGGGAGCCTGACGTCTGTTAGGCTCCGATTTCCTTTCTTTTTTCAAGATTTCCGATTAAATTTTCGGACTCGACCGATTCCCGTTCAAAAATAAGCGATTTTTTGGTTGTACTTTTTGGAAAGAAATTATTAATTCTTACCGAAATCTGTTATTAAAAGGTTCTTTAAACCGACAATTCTAATATGAACGCAAGCACTCGGGAACAGCTCCAAAAACACAGCGAAATCATGAAACAGTACAGAGCCAACGATCCGTTCGGCGATCCGAACCACGGAACTCCGGATTGGATGGACGACGTGATGGAGTTGATCTACTCCAGGGAAGAGTTCTTAGTGGATTCGGAATCGGATTTTGAAATCGAGTGATCGTTCGAATCGCTTACGTTGATTGAGTGGTTTCGGTTTTAAGCGTTTTTCATCCTTTCGATCCAACCTCCATCCAGTTTTCATAGTCCTCCCTTAGAATCCATTCTCCGTTTTCCCTTTTTCAAAACGTAGTAGTTCCTACATTTTTCAACATACAAAGCCCGATCGGAAGGAGTTCCTACCTTTTCTCGGAACATTCCGAGATACACGATGATTGGTAGTAGTTCCTACACTGGAACGAAACCATCAAACAAATGTCCCGACAAACTATCCAACTTCAATTTCACTTGTCAAAACGTCGGCGTTTTCCGCAAGTTCCATTCTTCCCATAATGGAAGGGAATTGACCGTTGATTCCGTTCTCGATCTATTTGAAGTATTAGGAGACGAGAATGTCCGAAAAAACCAAAATCGCAATCGCATACGGAGACGGAATCGGTCCTGAAATCATGGACGCCACTCTAAAAATTCTCAACGCGGCCGGGGCCAAAATCGATCCGATCGAAATCGAGATCGGAGAAAAAGTATATAAGGACGGACATTCTTCCGGAATCAAACCCGAGGCTTGGGACGTTCTCAGACAAACGAAAGTATTCTTAAAAGCGCCGATCACCACTCCTCAAGGAGGAGGTTACAAAAGTTTAAACGTGACCGTTCGAACAACATTGGGCTTGTTCGCCAACGTTAGGCCTTGCTTCTCCCTATATCCGTACGTCGAAACGAAACATCCCTCTCTCGACATCGTCATCATCCGTGAAAACGAAGAAGATCTTTATACGGGAATCGAACACAGACAAACCAACGATACGGTTCAATGTCTTAAATTGATCTCGCGCCCCGGTTCCGAAAAAATCATCCGTTATGCGTTCGAATACGCGCGCGCGTATGGACGCAAAAAAGTGACCGCGATGGTAAAAGACAATATCATGAAACAGACGGACGGTTTGTTCCACGATATCTTTAAGGAAGTCGCGAAAGAATATCCGGAACTCGAAGCGAATTCTCAGATCATCGACATCGGCGCGGCCAACCTCGCGGACAGACCGCAGAACTTCGACGTGGTCGTAACGTTAAACCTCTACGGAGATATCATCTCCGATATCGTAGCGCAAATCGCCGGTTCGGTCGGAATGGCCGGATCTTCCAATATCGGAGAAATCGTTTCGATGTTCGAAGCGATCCACGGTTCCGCACCCGACATCGCAGGGAAGAATCTCGCAAATCCGTCCGGACTTTTGAATGCCGCCGTGATGATGCTCGTCCATATCGGACAACCGGACATCGCCGCCAAGATCAACAACGCATGGCTTTTAACGATCGAAGAAGGAATTCACACGGGCGATATTTTCAAACCCGGAGTCAGCCGAATCAAAGTCGGAACCAAAGAATTCGCCGAAGCCGTGATCGGAAACCTGGGACATCTTCCCGAAAAATTCAAACCGGTCTCCTTCGGAAAAGCGAAGAAAATTACGATTCCTGAATATAAGAGAACCGTTCAAAAGAAGGATCTCGTCGGAGTCGATATTTTCCTGGATTGGATCGGAAACGATCCCGAAGAACTCGGCAAAAAACTCAAGGCCCAATCCGACGATCTGACGTTGAAGATCATCACCAATCGGGGAGTGAAGGTTTATCCGGACGGTCAGCCGGAAACGTTCTTGATCGATCATTGGAGATGCAGATTCGTAAGCAAGGAAGCGCTGATAAAACCGGAAGATCCATCGTATCATCCGATCTCTCACAAACAAATCGCCGAACTTCTTTTGAAACTAGACGCGGCGGGTTTCGATACCGTAAAAACGGAAAACCTTTATTACTTCGACGGTAAACGAGCCTTCTCCTTAGGCCAAGGGGAATGAAGAACCTCAAAGGAAAGACCGTTTGCATCACGGGGATCGGCGGTTTTATCGGGAAACGTCTCGCCGAAATCGCACAGGAAAAAGGAATCCGAGTCCGAGGCATCGAACTCGATCCGGGCCGCGCGGACGAACTCCGTAAACAAGGTTTCACGGTAATCGTAGGAAGCACTTCCGATTCGAAGGCGCTTGCGGAAGCCGTAAAGGGATCGGACTATGTTCTTCATACAGCGGCCATCGTGCGCGAAGGCGGATCTCTTGAAGAATTCAGAAAAGTGAATGTACATTCTTCCGTCGAGCTTGCAAAAATCGCGAGAGAAGCCGGAGCCAAGGGGATCGTCCATTATTCTTCCGTAATGGTTTACGGTTTTACTTATCCGCCCTTTGTCACAGAAAAAGGTCCGTTTCGAGGAGAAGGAAATCCGTATTGTATCACCAAGATCGAAGGAGAATCTGCTTTGCTGAAACTCAACGATCCGCCTAAGTTCGGAATTCTTTTCATTCGCCCCGGAGACGTTTACGGCCCCGGTTCCGGTCCTTGGGTCGTACGTCCGATTCAACTGATGAAGAAAAAACTCTTCTCTCTTCCGAACGGAGGCAAGGGAAGAATCAATCTGACTTACGTTGACAATCTTGTGGAAGGAACTCTTCTCGCTTTGGAAAAACAAGCTTGGGGTGAAGCCTTCAACATCACCGATGGAACTACGATGACATGGCGCGAATACTTTGATCGACTTGCGGAATCCGCGGGACTCTCCAAACCGTTTTCCGCGCCCGCTTGGTTTTTGAAAGGTTTGATCCTGTTAATGAGCGCCGCGTACAAGTTAATCGGCAAAGAACCTCCCGCAACCAAAGAAGGAGTGAATTTTATTTTAAGAAAGAATCCGGTCTCGATCGAAAAAGCAAAATCGTTGTTAGGGTATCGACCAACGATTGAAACCGAAACCGCATTGAAAAAAACGTCGGATTGGGTGAGGGTTTACGCCAAATCGCTATAGAGTTTTTGAATATGATCTTGAGTGAGGGGTTTGGAAAGATAACCTTTGACTTCCGGAAAGGAATTCGCTTTCACGATATCTCTTTCATCCACGGAAGAACTGACCATAAAGATTGTGATTTTTTTTGCGAGGTCGCCTTGGATTTTTTTGAATTCGTCTAAGAACTGCCAACCGTCCATAAACGGCATGTTGATATCCAACAGAATCGCATCGGGGAGTTCTTCCCGATCGGAACTCAGAGTTTGAAGTTCTTGAAGTGCTACTTCTCCGTCCTGGAAATCACGCAGCTTGGTGGCTCTGCCGTCTTTTTCCAGAAATCGCTTTGCGATCATGATATAGATGGAATCATCATCGATCAACCAGAAGTTCATATTACCGTTGTTCAAAATCATTATACTTATTGAAATTGATGATGAAAGTAGTACCTCTACCAGGAGAACTTTCAACCGTTATTTCACCTCCGAGGGATTCTATTTGATTCTTAGTCATAAATAACCCGATGCCCTGCCCCTCTTTTTCCCGATGAAAGGTTTTGTTCATTTTAAAGATTTGGTGACCATACTTTTTAAGATCGATTCCCAATCCGTTATCTCTAGCGACTAAAAAGACTTTTTTCTCCTCCACAAATGAGACGAACGAAATTTCCGGTTTTCGACTTGGGTCCGCGTATTTCAAAGAATTACTTAACAAATTCAAGAGAATACTTTCCAAATATACCCGAGGATAAAGAATTTCGGGAGCTCCGGAAAAGTCAGTAACGATCTGGGCGCCCGCTTCCTTGATCTGTGCAGATAAAAGGCTCTGTACCTTACCAAAAGCGTCCTTGAACAGGACCTGTTGTTTGTCGATATTTCGATTTCTTCGGATCTTGATCACTTCTACGATATCATTCAACGTTACCATCAAATCCTTGGCGCTTGTTTCCAAGGATTCAAGAAGTTCGTCCTTGTCCGTACCGTCTTTTTCGCGGAGCATTGTGGATAACGTGAATATGTTTCCGATCGGAGCCCTAAGATTGTGCGACACGATTTGATTGAATTCCTCCAACTGAGAATTTCTCTCCGTTAGGTGATTGCTCAAAGCTTGAAGCGCTTCGTTTTTTTCGACCAAAGCCGAGATCATGTTTTTACGATCCGTGATGTCTTGAATCTGAGAAATAAAGAACAAAGGTTTTTTATGAACGTCTCTCACAAGGGAAACGATCAACAGTACCCAGATCGTGCTTCCATTCTTATGAAAGTATCGCTTTTCCATCCGATACGTGTCCCGCTTTCCGTCCAAGGTTTCCTGAAGCAGCGTTAGATCGGCCATCAGATCGTCGGGATGTGTGATGTCTTGGAACGTGAGTTTTAAAATCTCTTCGCGAGAATAACCGATGATCTCCAAAAGACTCGGATTCACTTCGAGCCATTTTCCTTCCAGGGAAACGAGAGCCATACCGACGCCCGAGTAATAAAACGCATTGAAGAATTTTTCCTCCGAAAGACGGATGTCGTCGAGAGCCTGTTTTTTTTCCGTCTCATCCGGAATCGTATTCAATCCCTGATATTCCCTGGAAGTCGTAAGAAGGGCGGTCACTTCTCCTTGATCGTCGTAAATCGGCTTCGCAATCGTCTGAAGCCAAACATACTTCCCATCTTTTTTGAGGAATTGATACTCGATCAATCCGATCGAATTACCCTGTCGAATTGGTTCATGAGAATTTTTTAAAATTCTTTCACGATCCAAAGGATTGAAATAATCGTAAGGATTTTTTCCGATAAGTTCCGCGGGTTGATAACCTAACATCGATGTTACGGAAGGACTTACGTACCGATAAATCCCGTCTGGCTCGTGGATACAGATCAGCTCGGGACTTTTCTCGACGATAAATTTATACATATCGGCCGATTGAATATCAAAGTCGTTCAATGTAACTACCGTAGGTTTTCCTTAAAATAAGTTCCATTTCATAAAAGACAATCCATTACGAATCGGAGAAGGGGGAATTTTACCTTTTTTATCGGCAATCGAACGCTCGATTTCAAAAAAAGAAATCGTTATACGAAGTTTATTACGGCAAAACAGAACGCGGGCCTGCCATTGTAAGCAGTTCTTTTAAAAGAATTAGACCTTAGAATAAGAAGAAAGAATTATTTGCGGAAGTCTGGAACAGATCAAGGAATAAGGAAGAAAGCGGATTTCCTTGTCGGACATGAATCCGACAAGTTTTCGATTTTATTCTCCGTCGTTTCCGAGCGCTTCCACGGGACAGATTTCCATCGCCTTCTTTGCCGCGATTTCCTCTTCCGGAGTCGTGGGTTGCTTATGAAAATAAACCTTGGATTCGTCTTCGGTGTATTTGAGAAGCGTAGGAGCTTCTTCCAAACAGTCGTTACAAGGAACGCAGCTATTATCGATATAATATTTACCGGGTACGTTCTGTTTGACTTTATCGTTTTTATCAGCCATGCTTACAAAGTTTATCGAACGATTGTTTCGTCAACCCCCTTTTCAGAATTGACACCCATTCCAACACGAGGATACTCACCGAAGTTATGAGCGTATGGACGGAAAAAATATCGAGACGTAAGCTATTCGGTTTCGGATTAGGCGGACTGTTGAGCATCGGAATCGGAAGCATCTTTCTGAGCCGATCCAAAAACGAATCCCTTCCTAAGACGTTATTCTTCTCTTCCGCCGAAGCTGAATTCATTCTCTCTTACGCACAAACTCTACTACCGATCGAACCCGGTTTCCCCGATTTGGAAAAGACCGAAGTGATCCGCAGACTCGACGAAGAATTCTTTTTTGTCGACCCGACGATCTCGGACGATTTCAAATCCCTCATTCTAATTTTGGAATATCTTCCGTTAGTCAGCGGATATTGGAGCCGCTTTTCAAGGATGAACGAAGAAGACAGAAAGAATTTTCTTCATTCTCAGGAAGCGACGGACTCGGATACGATTCGAGCTGCATTAGCAAACCTTAAACTTCCGATCTTCTTGGTTTATTACGGACACGAATCTTCCTTTAAAGCGATTTCGTATGACGGACCCTTCGGAAATCCTCCCGAAAGATTAAGCGAATCCAGAATCTATTATAAAAAAATGCTGGGGGAGCTATGAGCGGCCGAGTTTACGAATGGAAAAATCTCGGAGATTCGAGAACCGTTAAAGCGGACGTTGTCATAGTCGGAACGGGATGCGGCGGAGCGACGCTTGCATACGAACTTGCCAAAAACGGAAAGAAGGTCGTTCTCATCGAAGAAGGCGGTTACTATCACACAGGCACATTCGACAATCATGAACTCAATATGGCCGGAAAAGTTTCCGCCGAAAGAAACATGGCAACGGATGCGACGGGAACCATCAATCTCGTTTATGGAAAGAACGTCGGCGGCGCCTCCGTTCATTATTGGGCCGATAGTTATAGAACGCCCGATGATCGACTCAATCTTTGGAAGGACCAATACGGAATTCACGCTCATTCACCGGAGGATCTGAATCCATATTGGAAAGAACTGGATGAAACCTTAAACGTTCATCCCGCCAAAGAAGAATATCATAATAAGATGAATCAGCTTGTGAGAAAGGCCTGCAAGTCCCTCGGTTGGGAAGGCAATCCGGTTCCTCAAGCAAGAAAGAACTGTCAAAAGTCCGGGCATTGTATGCAGGGATGTATGTACGGAGCGAAACAAAGTCAGTTGGTGACGCATATTCCGAGAGCGATGGCTTTGGGAGCGGACATCTACGCGGATTGTAAAGCGACTCGCTTGGAACTCAAAGGCGACACGGTTGAATATTTGGAAGCGGTAATGATCGATCGCCCATCCGGAAAAGAATCGGGAATCACTTTAAAATTCGAGGCTCCGATTTTCGCGATCGCGGCCGGAGGGTTCGGAAGTTCCACATTCTTACTTAGAAACGGATGGAAGAAAAAACTTCCCGCACTCGGAGAACATCTTGCGATCAACCCTTCTCCCTTCGTTCACGCGTTTTATGACGAACCCATCGTTCAATGGAGAAACATTCCTTCCGCATTCGGAGTGGAAGAATTTCGCTTAGCCCTTTTTCAAAAAGACGGAAGTTATATCGAAGGCGGATTTTTGATTATGGCGAATCAGCTTCAACCCGGAAGCCTCGCCGCTTTGATTCCCGGATTCGGAACGGAACACAGAGAAATTATGAAACGACTTCCGCAACTGGGAGGAACGATCGGCTGGATCGACGACGTTCCTTCGGAACTTGGAAACATATCCGTTAGTTCTTCCGGAAAGCGAACGGTCACATATAACTTCGGAAAACTTACGAAAGAATTCCTTAAGGATTGTATTCGCAAACAAGTGCTGTTGAATTTTCGAGCGGGAGCGAAGTGGATTCTATTACCGGATCTGAAACGAACAAAACTTCTTTCCGAAAAAGAAATCGATAAAATCGATCAACTCGAATTAAGTCCCGCTTCGATGATGATGGCCGCTCCTCATCCTGCCGGCGGATGCAGGATGGGTCAGGATCCATCGCGTTCCGTCGTGGACTGGAAACATAAGGTTCACGGATTGAAGAATCTTTACGTTTCCGATTCGAGCGTGTTTCCCACGGGAGTTTCGGTGGATCCGAGTTATACGATCATGGCTTTCAGCAAACAAGCGGCGAAATTCATTCTCGAAAATTAAACGCGATCGATTTTAAGAAAGAATCCGGCTTAGTAAAATAATTTCTTGCATTCGAATACGGAAGGCTTAATATCTTGCTCCGTTATCCGAAAAGAGTTATGAAATTTTTACGCCGCTTTCAACGGACGAAAGTCGAAATTTTGTTTTTTACCGTTTTACTGATCGGGTTCGGAACTCCGACCGTCTTTGCCAAAGAGGATCTGCAACCGATCCTCGCAAAAATCAGGGAGAATTCCAGAATGTCGATCTCCTCGTTTAAAGGAATCGATTATAAAAGAAATCTTACGATCACGGAAATCGATTCTTCGACCGGAAAAGAAATCTCCGTTTCCAAGGTTTTAACGAGAAGAGTGGAATACTACTACGATCGACCCGTGGTAGTCGTATTAAATTATGTTAAGAACGGAGTGACCTTACCGCCGAAAGATTATGAACCGGAAAAATCCTCACCGACCTATCCGATCTTTGACGATCAATCCGACGAACATTATCTTTTCAACATAAGCGGACCCGTTTTTTTTCAGAACCGTCAGAGTTACGTCGTGGAGATCAGCCCGCTTCAACTTTCGACCCGGCATTTTAAGGGAAGAATTTATTACGAAAAGAATTCTCTGCATCCGTTTTACGTGGAAGGAACCACTTCGAAACTGAAATTCGGAGTCAAGGAAATGTATTTTAAGATCTTTATGGAGGTGTCCAAAGAAAAAGTCGCAATCGTCCGCTCCGGGGAAGTGTTCGTAAAAACGTACATTCCGTTTCTGCTTCCGGAAAAAGACATTCGAATTCAAATCGAAACGATCGACGCGGTCCCGATCCGTAAATAAGAATCACATCATAAAAAATGCATACGTTTTTTAGGAAACGAATGCTCCTTGACTTCCCGAACTTTAAAATTAGAATCGATAGCGTATATGGAAAGTTTCGCGAAACCGTTTCTCGTTCTGGGCGCTTTGTTTTTATTCCTGGGTTTATTATTTCTGTACGGAAGTAAGATTTCTTTTTTTGAGTTTTTTGGAAAATTGCCGGGGGATATCCGGATCGAACGGGAGAATTTTAAATTCTACTTTCCTTTAACCACGTCGATCTTGATCAGCGTTCTGATTTCCTTGATTCTATTTCTGATTCAAAAGTTCAAAAGCGGTTCCCCATGAAAGAATCGTTCTCTTTCAGTTCGCGTTTCTCATTTCAGGAAGGAGAAAACGAATTTGCGGAAGTTCTTTCGCAATATAAGGAAAATCGAATTTCCTATTTCGATTTAACCGCGTCGAATCCTACCCAAGCCGGTTTCCAATATCCTACCGAAGCGATTCGACATAGCTTTCATACGGCGGATTTAATCACCTATCACCCTGATCCGCAGGGGAATCTCGAAGCGAGAAAAAAAATCGCCGGCTACTATCGGTCCAAAGGATTGGAAATCGATCCCGAAGATTTATTTCTAACTTCCTCCTCTTCCGAGGCATATTCCTATTTGTTTAAGTTGTTCTGTGATCCCGGAGATTCGATCCTGATTCCCGCTCCCGGATATCCCCTCTTCGAATTTCTTTCCGTGATGGAAGGTCTTCAGACGATTCCTTATTTTACGAAAAAGGAAAACGCCTGGAAAATCAAGGACGCCGATCTAAAACCGCAAGACCTGGCAAGGGCGAAACTTTTGCTCGTCGTTAGCCCGAACAATCCCACAGGGGCAATTTTTGGAGAATCCGATTTCACTTCCTTGAAACGCACATTCAATCATTATAATTTACCGATCGTGATCGACGAAGTTTTTTCGGATTACGTTTACGGGGAAGAATCGCATAAAACGATTTTAGATTCGGAAATTCCCGTGATCAGCGTAAACGGTTTATCCAAAATTCTCGGTTTACCGGGAATGAAACTTTCCTGGATTCTTCTAAGCGGTCCTCCGGATTGGAAACGAAAAGCAAAAGAATATTTGGAACTGATCTCGGACACGTATTTGTCCGTAAATACTCCGGTTCAAAACGTCCTTTCCGATTTGCTACAATGGAAGAATTTGATTCAATCGCAAATTCTAAAACGAATTCAAAGAAATCTCGTCTTTTTAAGACAGACATTGATCGATCCTAAACTTTCTTCCAAGGTTCGATGCGATTTCCCGAGTTCAGGCTGGTATTGCGTTTTAGAGAGCGAAGCATTCTTCCCCGAAGAAAAAGTTTCACTTCGTTTATTAAAAGAAGGGAAAGTTTATGTTCATCCGGGAGAAATGTTCGGTTTTCCGGAAGAGAAGAATAGCGGAAGAATCGTCCTCAGTCTTTTGACCGAAACGGAGACGTTCGAATCCGGAATTCAAAAGATCGTTTCGTTTTCTTCCGACAATTTTTCGTAAAACGCCCGGCCCCTCCCTTTCTTTGGGTGGGGGGTGAGGTGGTGGGAAGAAATCGGGAAATTTCCCTTTATCACAAAATTAAAGAACCTGCAACGATCTTTCGATCTCTCACAACTGTCGGAACTCCTACATTCCTCGGAGATCCCGTTCCCAGTCCTTCGGCCTGGTTAAAGCAAGACGAACAAAATCCCGCAAAAATCCTCTGTATCTTCCGACCGTCTCGATTTTGTTAAACGAAGCCGGATTGAAGATTCCGCGTTTGCGAAAGAGCTTCGACGGATCTTCCTTTATGTCCGACCAAGTCCCCACTTCCAAAGTCAAAGGGAGAAGTTTCGATTTCCAGTTGGATGAATTCTCGGTATGATAATTTCTATAGTGATCGTAAAACTTATCCCACAGATCTCCATGAGTCGTATACGTCTCGCTCTGCGGTCCGTATTGAAAATGAAGATGTCCACAATGATTTTTGAGATGATCCCCGATCTTTCGATATAAAGCCGTATCGGGACAAGCCTCTTTCGTATAAGCGTAAGGCCACCAAACGTTGTCGATGGTCCCGAAACCGGAATGTAAGTCCAATACGGGAATAATCGCGTCTTCGACTTCGAAGAAAGATTCCTGAACGAGTCGAAACAACGCTCTCGATTCGGGTTCCAATCCGTTCCCGCGAAAGTAAGGAAGACGTTTGGAAATTTTTTGACCGCCGAAAAAGGGCAACGGTTTTACAGCGTCGATCCCCGAGTTACGCATCAAATCCACTCCCGCCGGATTGGATCTCTGTTTTAAAGCGACGCCGCCGGGATTGACGATCGGAAGAATTACGATTCCTAACTTTCCTTTTTTCAATTCCGGAAGGTAACCCGTGGAATCCGGATGAAGAATGTATTCCAAAAAGTCGAGGAGGATCAAAATTCCGATCGTTTCCAAACCGTGAACTCCCGCCACGATTCCGACCGGATGTTCTTTCAAACCCTTCTCCGTTCCGATCCGCAAAGCCTGTATCGGAAATCGAAAACCATCCGCGGTCTTTCTGGAAAATCCGATCTGGCTTAGGGACGCGAGCTCCCCTCCCAATTTAAGAATTTTCAGAATCTTCTTATCGTAGCGATTGAGTCGTTTAAGACCGCGTAACATAGTTACTCACGTTCGGATTGTATAGTCTGCAATCGAGTGCAATCTTCGGAAAATTTTAAAACGCCTTTTCGGATTTTTTCACAAGATGCGGACGCCGCCATTTGAAAACAACCGCGGACCGCCTGTTTAATCGTTTCCGGACTTTCGTGAACGAGCAGATACGCGTTCGATTTGCGGAATTTTTCCGCGCAGTTCGCCGGATTTAATCTTTCCTGAATCAATGTTTTCGCCGAGTCTTTGAGTTCGGAAGAAGTTTCTTCGGCACAGGTCGCGATTTTTTGACAGTAAGCGGAAACAAGTTCGGAAGATTCCTCCCTCCACTTTTCGTCCACGATTCCCTCGGGACTATTCGCTTTTTTACAAAATAGTAAATTCAAAAAAAAGAATATTCCCAAAAGTAAGAATGTTATGTAGGTTTTTTTCAGTTTCATATCGATCCGATCAATGTTCCGTTTTTTTACGAATATAGATTTCGACTCTTTCTCCCGACGCTTTTCCTTCCGGTGTTGCCGCGGAAGATTCCACCGGTTTGAATCCGCTCGACGCTTCGATGGAAATTTTTTCCTTTGGGATTTTATAATTCTTAGATAAGGAATCCGCAATCAATTCGGCGCGATAGGCATTGTATTCCCATGCGTTTCGGAAACCTTTCTGCGCCGCTTCGTTCCCGTAAGGAATCTGAACCTTCAGAGTGATGTCCACATCCATTGCGGTCGACAACTCCGAAATTTTCTGAAAGGCAAAGATCATTTCCTCGTCCGGCTGAAACTGACCTTCCCCCAAAGAAGAACCGAACAGAATGATTTTAATCTCTTCCGTTTCCTGGATTCCGATATTGAGTTTGGCTTTTTCTTTCAGCCGCTTCAAAGCGTAGCTGATTCTTTCCCAAAAACGATACAAAGAAGTTCTGGGTTGAAGAAGAGGATCTTCCTCGATCGTGACATTGCTTCCTTGAAAGAAGGATTCTCCCAAACCGAAACCGCCTCGAATCACGTCCGCGACCTGCTTCAATTTGATTTGGTCCACTTGAGAAATCGAATACATAATGATGAATAAACCGAGCAGGAGAGTGATCATGTCGGCGTAGGTCAAAAGCCAACGCTCTCGGTTTTCGTGAGATTCTTCCTTGCGGCGACCTCTTTCCAGAAGCTGTCTGCGAAGTCGGCTCATGCTTCCTTACGATTTTCCCCAAGCAAATTATGAATGTATTCCGTTTCCCGTTTTTCCACTTCTTCGTAAAACGAATTGAAGATGTTCGCAGAAACCGGAAGAGTCGCGTTATAGGCTTCTTCCACGCTTTGAAACAAAGCGGAAACTCCGAGCAATGAGGCCATAAAACGGGCCGGCTTGATCAGATAAGCGCTGATGGGTTTATGCGCGAGTTCGTAAAATACTTTCAAATTTCTTAATACGATTTCGAGCTGCCTCATTCTTTCATGATAATGGCCCATTTGACTGTAGTGAAGATCGTATTCTTCCCTGCTGAGTTTTTTTCCGTCCCAACCTCCGTCTACGAGGTGTTTTGCGAGAATCGTGTCCATCTCTTCGGTAAGATTGTTGAGCTCTATCAAATATTCGATATTCTCGCGGGAAGTTTCCTTCATCATACCTTTTACTTTTTGGTACGTATCCATCGCGAGCTGAAGCCACACTTCCCTTCCTTCGAGATTGTAGATCTTCTCGAAAAAATATTCCACCATAGGAATGGTTTCTTCCAAATGAAAGTAACTCGCGTAAAACACGCGGAATCGCTCCACTTGTGCGCGAACGACTTCGGCTCGGGCCGCTTTCAGTTTTTTTCCCGCGAGATCACTCATTCTTTTTTCGAAACCAGCTCCAATTTGTAGGAAACGAATCCTTGCTGATCGGTTTGTTTTTGAATCGATCCGAATTGATTCGGGAGATTGACGACTTCTCTTCCCATTCGAGTCGAGGATCGAAACAAAACGCTCGGAGTTCCGTCCTTATCCGGCGTTAAAGTAAATCGAATTCCGTACTTATGATTTCTTCCCCAACCTTCTTTCGTGATTTCAACGAGAGGAACGGAGGAGTTGATGTATTTTCCGGTCGAAGAAAAGACGCTCGAACCGGGAGAATAAATTCTTTGTCCTTCTTTAGTCGTATCGATGCTAACCTTTCCTCCGTCCGGAAACGAAAGGGAAAGATACGTGACTCCAGCGTAAGAGCCGCGATTTTTAAACCAAAGAATCGCTTCGCCCGGAACTCCCTTTTTCCACTCGTTCGGAGCCTCCAAAGAAAGAAGAGAAGGAACCGCAACTCTCGGAATATCGGGAACCATTTCCCAGCCGTTGAAGATGAAGTTCTGCGC
Source organism: Leptospira yasudae (assembly GCF_003545925.1). NCBI lineage: Bacteria > Pseudomonadati > Spirochaetota > Leptospiria > Leptospirales > Leptospiraceae > Leptospira > Leptospira yasudae. Next base: position 1,012,936 of record NZ_QHCU01000001.1, read on the forward strand.
ATAACTTCGGTTCGACGGAAAAATAGTGATGTTCTTTTCACCCTTGTTGTAATCGAAATCGGTCCGTTTAGATTTAATTAGAAATTCATGATCTTTTAATGAAACCAACCCGTCCAAGATCTTTTGTCCCTTGCGGATCGCATACGGAACGGAAAAGAGTCCGAGAGGAGGTTCTTCGCTCAACACTTCCAAAAAGAGGGAATTGAATCCGTCTCCGGGAAGTTCGTCCATTAGAATTCTCTTAACTACATAACTCGCTTCTCTCGTCTGAACGTCGCCTTCTCCGGGGAGCCAAGACGATTTGGAAGCGTCGTAGTGAAGCGGTCCGATATTCAAAAGAGAAAAGGAGAATTTGCCGAGCAAAGACCATTCCCCTCCTTTCTTTTTAAAAACTCCGAGAACCTCTTCGGTTCCGTTGCGGACCAAGGCAAAGGATTCCAATTCTGGATCTTCATCCAGGTTCCCTACTTTTTTTAAAACGACATCCGGATTCTTTCGATCACCGGTCGGCAATAATAGATCTACGATTTGAGAATCGGAAGGGGTCTTTGAAGAACAGCCCACGGCCAATGCGAGCACGATCAAACTGAAAAGAATTTTCCGAAAACGAAATGAGAATGGGTTCATGTTCGATTACAGAATCCGGGAGGGAAAACGGCCTGTCTATGATTTTCCGAGGAATCTAACTTAGGTCCAAAACTTCCTTTAAGATCCGTGAATTGACTCTTCCGGTATACTCGTCTTCGTAACGTTCCAATTTCGTTACAAATTCCTGCGAAAAACCGGCCTCTATCCTGGTTTCGGGAAAGTAATGATACCCCTTCGCCCTTCTCGGCGTAAACGGAAACTCGATCAAGGAAAGATAGTGATCCCATTCGTTTTCGGAATCTGACATTCTTTTTTTGATGTAATGATACCCGCGCCGCACGTGTTTGATTTCGTCTTCGTAGACTTTCCGCATAATGTCCGCTTTTTCGAAATCTCCGAATCGTTCGAATGCCATCGTATAAATTTTCGAAAAGTCGAGATTGGCTCCTTCGAAGGAAATCGCCATAATCGCGTAAAATTTTTCGAGAGTCTGCATTCTCGGAATCTGTTTCCAAAAGATATAATTCAAGGGCCGGTCCCCGAGTTCCATTCCGCCTTTTTTCATTTCGGAAAGATAGAGCTTCAAATGAGTCTGTTCTTCCAAAAGGGTCCGATACAATCCGAAACGAACCGAAGATGCGGCGTCTTGAAATTTTAGAAGGGCGTATGCGAAGAGTTCGATCGCCATAAGCTCATGATTGGCAAAATGATGCAGGGTAACGATTCGATTCTCTTCGTTAAACAACTGCTCGAGCCTCGGAATCTTGCTTTTATGATCGGAGATCGCGATCTTTTGTTCGCGGATCGGCAGCGACGGTAAATCAGTATATTCTAAAGAACGAATATCCATCGGAGGAACGGAAGGCGAAAAAAGTTTATCTTCGAGGCTGGGGCCGAGAAGCACCTGTCTGGCGAACTCGTTTAAAGTCATGGTCAAGCGGTATGTTTGGAAGCGTCGAACCCTAGTTCGATGATCGAACCTTGAATGTTCTTTTCATCGGGGTTCGAAGAAATTTTGCCTTCTCCGCAGTGATACATGATTTTGAAAGTGTCCATCAAGGATTGGATGATCTGAAGTCCCCTTCCGATGTTTCTGTGAGGGATTTGAGATCCTTTCCAAGGGAGAATCTCGCACTTCTTTTCTTGATGTTGTTTGATGCAGTTGAGATAGTCTTTGAGGTTGGAAACTCGGGAATCGGTCATGATGGATTCTAACTTTTCGGATTTGAGTCCGGAACCGTAGTCCATGATCCACATCGTAAACTTACTATCTTTGATCACCCAACGACAAATGATCGTTTCGTCGGAGCTGACTTTTACGTTAGCGGAAATGGAGTTGGTTAGAGCCTCGTCGGCGGCCAATTCGATATTGGTAATATCTTTGGTTGAGAAACGGTTTTCCGACAGGGAGTTTCTCAAAGCGAACCTAAGTTCTTTGATGCTGGTTAAATCGGTGGGAAGAAACATAACGTACGACCCGCCATTGTGTTTTACCAGTAATGATTCGTCAGAATCTCTCATCTCCGTTCCAGCGCCCACTTTCAAAAATAACAGCCTAAAGCAGGCGATTTGAGCAAAATATACCGGTTTTTTTCAGGACGACAACGAAATTCCTGCTTCCCCGGCTGTTTTTTCAATTCTCTGTAGGAGCTTTTCTTTCCCTAAAAGAGGAAATAATATCGGTAACTCCAGTCCAGCTGACTTTCCGGTGGTTGTAGCCCGGATCGGCATATAGAGAGTTTTTCCTTTCTGTCCGGTTGTTTCCCCGACCTTGGACATTAGGTTCTTATAGTCCTCATCGGTCTTCGGATCTCCATTCTTCAGCATTCCGTAGAATTCCCGGACCACTTTCGGGCCGTCGCCGTCCTTCATAAATCCGGCCGCTTCCGGCGACTGGATCTTTAAATCGGTTACGAAGAATTCCGCGATGTAATCCGGAGCCTGGGTCAGGTTGTCCAGATATACTCTTACAGATTCGACGATTGAAGTAAGCACGGGGTTACTTACATTTTTCACTTCTTCCGGAATATCTTTTCTGTCTTTCAGAAAAGGGAGAAGGTTTTCTACTACTTTCGGTAAGTCTAATTCTCTAATCGTTCGGTTGGATAACCAATTGAGTTTCGATTTCGGATTCATCGCTTCGGCGATTTGCGCGAGGTCGGAGAAGTTCGTTACGACCTCGTCTTCGGCTTTCGGCTTTTTGAATACGTCGAAGGTGGACGGAGATTTGGAACAACGATGTACGTCGAAGATTCTTTCCAGTTCGTCGCCGGGCAGAAATTCTCTTCCGTCCGCGGAAGTCCATCCGAGGAGCGCCATATAATTTCGGAACGTTTCCGGAAGATAACCCAAATCCCGGAACGCAAGAATGGAGGTCGCACCCGCACGCTTGGAAAGTTTTTTTCCGTCCATACCGACGATCTCGGAAGCGTGCGCAAACTCGGGAACCTCGTAGCCGAGAGCTTCGTACAACAAAATCTGTCTCGGAGTATTGGAGAGATGTCCGACGCCTCGAATGACGTGCGTGATCTTCATCAACGCGTCGTCGACAACGACCGCGTAATTGTAGGAGGGAAATCCGTCGGACTTCACGATGATGAAATCCCCGATCAGTTTCGTTTCGAATTTCACTTTTCCCTGAATGATGTCGTTGATGATCAAAGTTTTTGCGGGAGTTTTAAAACGAACCGAATAGGGAATTCCCTGTTTGAGTTTTTCTTCCACTTCTTCGTCGGACATGTTCGCGTGAAGTCCGTCGTAGACGTACGGAACTCCCATCGCCTCGGCTTGTTTTTTCTTGGCCTCTAATTCTTCCTGAGTACAAAAACAACGGTACGCTTTTTTTTCCTTCAGGAGTTTTTCGGTGTATTCTTTATAGATGTTTAAACGCTGGCTTTGAATGTAAGGCCCGTATTCTCCCCCGGCCTCCGGACCCTCGTCCCAATGAACTCCCAACCATTTCAAAGATTCTAATATGATTTTGAAAGAATCTTCCGTGGATCTGTTTTGATCCGTGTCTTCGATTCTTAAGATGAACTTGCCGCCTTGAGCTTTTGCGTACAGATAATTGAAAAGAGCGGTTCTCGCTCCGCCTACGTGTAAAAATCCGCTGGGAGACGGAGCAAATCGTGTGCGAACTTCTCTATTTTGATTCATGGGGATTGATTCTTCTCGTTCGAAATTCTTATGATAGGATAATTTTTGAAATTAGCCGTTGTGGTAAATGGTTTATTTGCGATCAGATCGTAAAATGAAACGGATTTTTTGACTTCATTCTTTCTAAGCGAGGTTAAGTCGATCTCGGAAGGAAGATCCAAACAATAGTATTCGACATAAGAATCGGTTTTTCGAAGAGGAAGAATCGGAATCGAACCGCTAAGTCCGATCGCGGGAGGATATTCCAAGGATTCGTAATCGTAGTCTCTGGATAAGGAAACAACTCCGCTTGCGGAAACGAATTCGGTTTGCATCACCTTCGTCAAAATTCCACGGAGACTGTGTCTCCATTTTAGAATTCCGATTCCCGGAACTCTGCGGATTTCTTCGACTTCGCGCAAGCCGCCCTCGTCGTTGATCAGAAATTCTTTTTTGAAATCTTCAAAGACTTCGCTTTTCGGTTGAGGAAGAATTTCGGGCAACGCTTTCGTGTTCGATATTTCGGATCGTTTGCTTATCGACTTCGCAACGAATTCGATTCTCCGATTGTCGTTCGGATTTCTAAGAATCGGGCCTCTCCACTCCGAAACTTCGAGAAGAATTCTCTCGGAACGTTCCGCCTTTTCGCCGAGCTCCAAGTATTTTAGAATTCCCTGAATCATTTCATCCTTTCCCGATCGGTTGCGGAGGATCACGTACCGAACTTGAAGGCTGGACGGTTCGTAATACGGAGAGTGGAGCGTGGAAGAAGCGAAGAAGATTTGTGATGCGTAGTTTTCGGAAATCGGTTTGGAACCGAAATGCAAAACCTCTTGAATACTTCCGCATTGAAATAAAAAGAAAAAAGAGCTTAGAATCCAAACTTTCTTGGAAAGCGAATTCCGTAGAATCGAAAGCGTCTGCATAGGTTTGAAATCGGTTTTCATTGAATTGTTCATCTTGATTTTCGAAAAAACCTGCAAGGAAAAACCCAAAAATTAAACTTTCTTTACAAAAACGGGGGGTGGTTTATGCAAAGTGCCCGAAAGCGAATTGTTCAAGAATTCGCCTCAAAAACACTATATTCAATCCGGTCAACTTTTTTCATTTGACAGGATAGTCTTCTAGAATTTCGTTGGCCAAAACCGTATGAAGAATTCCAATCCACCAAAATCAAAAGAATCGTTTCCAAAACGTCCTTTTGAAGATCAAGTCAATGACGATCAGAGAAAATATTCTCGCTATGTATGTGATTCTCGGGCGATTCCGCACGAAATCGACGGTCTGAAACCCGTCCAGAGAAGAATTCTCTGGGCTATGTGGAACTCGGACGCAAGAAACCGTTATACAAAAACCGTAAAAGTCGCCGGTCTTGCGATGGGATATCACCCGCACGGCGATAAATCGATTCAGGATGCGCTTTCTCAGATGGCTCAGGACTTTACCTTTGCCAACAATATTCCTCTCGTTTCCGGTGAAGGAACCTTCGGAGACGTTTTGGATCCGAGCGCGATCGCTTCTCCGCGTTATACCGAAGTAAAACTATCCGACTTTGTAAAAGATTTGGGATTCTTTGAAAGTTTGCCGGATATCGATTACGTTAAGAACTACGACGAAACCGAGGACGAACCGATTCATTTTGTCGGAAAAGTTCCGATCGTTCTTTTGAACAACATTCAAGGAATCGCGACCGGATTTCGTTGTTTTATTCCGGGCCATAGACTCGCCGACATCGTTCGATCTCAGGTCAATTATCTCAAAACCAAAAAACCTCTTCCGTTAAAGCCTTGGTACAAGGACTTCAACGGGGAAGTGAAGATGGCGGAAACCGAAGCCGGAAATATCACGATGTCCACAACGTTCGCGTTTAAATGGGACGGAGATACTTTGTATCTTACCGATTCGCCTATGAACTGGAACCGCGAGAAGGTGATTTCCCTCTTGGACGATATTCTCGAAAAGAAGGATTCGTGGCTGAAGGATTATGTGGATTATTCCAGCCAAACGTTTAAGATCGAACTTCAGTATAAGAAGGGAGAAAAACCGAGTCAAAAGGAAATCATGGCCCTCTTCAACAAAGAGGACGTGCAAACTCTGGCGACAAACGTCATCACATACGACGGTAAACTGAAGAATTTAAAGCCCGAAGAAATCATCAAACGCTTCTGCGACTTCCGTAAAACGCATTTGATCCGAAGATTCAAACGACTCGCCGGTTTGGAAGAGGAGAAAATCGAAAGAAACTCCGAATTGATCCGTTTTATTAAAGAGAAATGGAACGAGAAAGTCATCGGAATCAAATCGAAAAAGGATTTCGAGGACAAACTCAAGGCTTCCAAGTTCAAATATTTCGAATGGTTGTCCACGATTCCCGTCTATAGAATGACGATCGAAGAAGTGCGTAAATGCGAAGAAGCGATCGTGGAAGCGAAAACGACTCTGGCTCGTTACCAAGGTTTGGTCAAAGAAGACAAAAAACTGACCGACTATATGATCACCGAGCTGGACGAACTCCAAAATAAATGGGATAAAGTATGAGCGCCGATAAGAACAAAGTAAAAGAAAAAACATCCCAAGAAAGAAATTTTAAAAAGTTATCCAACGTGGAACACGTTCGGATGAGAACCGGTATGTGGCTGGGACAAAACTCCGCTTCCACATTCGAACAACATTTTTTCCGTAAGAACAACGAGGGAAAATACGAGATCGTTCACGAAGAACTCGAAGACGTTCCGGCAAAACTGAAATGTTTGGACGAAGCTTGTATGAACGCGGTGGACGAATACCGCAAGAATCAAAAGGACAAAACGATTCCTGAAAAGGATAAGATGTCCAAACTGATCATTCAACTTTCTTCCGATCGCAAATGCGTGACGATCACCGATAACGGACGCGGAATTCCCGCCGCCAACGCGGAAGGGGTTTATCTCCATTTGATGTATGGGGAGAATTTCGACGATCACGTAAAACAGGATCACGTCGCCGGTCAAAACGGTGTGGGGATTTCCCTCGTGAGAATGGTTTCCAGCTACTTCAAAGTAAAAACCGTTAACAACGGAAGTTCTTTTAAAAAACTTTTTACCGTTCACGATGAAGTAAAAAAACAAATCCGTTCCTATAAGCTTTCCAAGGAAGATACGGATCGTGTATTTCTTTACTTCGACGAACACGGAAAGTTCACCGATTGCAATCTTCTTACCAAGGATCAGATCGATAAGCTCGGACCTTTGTTGAAGAAAACGAATATGCAGGAATTGATCGAAAAGGCCCCCAAAGAGGACCACGGAACAACCGTAGAGTTCGAACTCAATCCTCAGTATTTCAACAAACTGGACATTTCCTTCAACGTGGATCTGATGAAACAATATCTCCAGGATATTGCGATGACGAACCCGGGACTGGAGGTTCAGTTCGTTTTCAAAGGGAAAAAGGAAAAGTACAAGTTCAAGAAAGGTTTGGACGAAATCTTTTCCCATTCCGATCTCGTTTACTACAAGATGGACTACGTCGCTCCGAATTCGCCTTCTCAACTTCATCTGGAAACCTATCTTGTAATCGGTCAGAATAAGAACCTGGCTTGGGTCAATTCCATCTTCGCGCCGCAAGGCGGATCCGCGATCGAATATCTGGAAAACAGAATCTGCGACGAGGTTCGTAAAAAAAGTCAGATCGTTGCACTGGAGAAAAAACTCAAAACAAGTTCTACTCGTAACGACGTGAGAAACTGTTTTCACATGTATGTGAACGCGAGACTTTTGAATCCTCGTTTTAAATCCCAGGATAAATCGTATCTGATCAACGACTTAAACGAAGAAATTCGAAACGCGGTCGATAAACATCTCGAGAAGTTCATTAAAAAAACCGGACTGATAGAAGAGATCAAACTTCAGATGGAAAAAAGAACCCAACTCAAAGCGTTTGAAGACGCGCAGAAGGGTTTGAAAAAAGCGAGCCGGATGAACATTCCGAAACTCATGCCTCCTACCGGAAAAGCCGGAGATCCGGGCCGAGTTCTCTTCGTGGCGGAAGGAGATTCCGCAATCGCGGGTCTTCGTCCCGCGAGAAATCCGAAACTTCACGGTCTATTTCCGTTAAGAGGAAAGCCGTTGAACTGCAAAGGTTTAAGCATCGCCAAAGCGATCGCAAACGAAGAATTAAAAAACATCGTAGCGATCGTGGGACTTCCTTTGGATCAAAAGGTAAAATCTTTGGACGAATTGAATTACGAAAAAGTCAGCATCATCACGGATGCGGACTTTGACGGATATGCGATTCGATCCCTGATGCTTTCTTTCTTTTACGAATATTGGCCCGAACTTTTCGAACTGGGTTTTATTCATATCTCCAGCGCCCCGCTTTACGAAGTGGACGTGAAGTTCGGAGATAAGAAGAAGGAAACCGTATTCTGCATCGACGATAAGGATTATGAAGACTTAATCAAACGCGTCGAAAAAAGCGGAGGCGAGATCACCCGTAAAAAACGGAACAAGGGACTCGGTGAAACCGGTAAAGAAGCGATGAAGTTTGCGGTCGAAGAATGTATGACAAAGATCACGATCGGAAATAAGAAAGAAGCTTCCAAAGTTCAGAATCTCTGGTTCCACAAGGACTTCGCGGAACAAAGAAGGGACGCAATCTCCGAATATGCGATGAGTGTGATCGAAGATTAAAATTTCTGACTCGAATAGGGACGATTCACTGAGAGTATTTTGTGAGTGATGGTAGTAGGTGAAAAATTAAGACTCCTACGCTTTCTGTAACAATTGTATGTTGCTCTCTATGGATCGCAACATAGGGGCTTCGGCCCCTTTTTTGTTTTGTCGGAGTTCCGGCAAAATTTTATGTTTAAGATCGGATTGACTTTTTCGGGTTTTTCTGTTATAAGCGGATTCGGCAAAAACTTCCCACAAAGTTTAACTCAGCGTCTCGCTCTCTATGGATCGCTCGTCACTACCACGCCCAATTAGTGGGGGCGCGAACTTTCACGGTAAAACCGTAGGAACTACAACAAAATCTTAACTTCGAATTCCTTCTTGAAGCATCTTAAGAATTTTTCCGATCTCCGCTTCGTCGTCAAATCGATCGTCTTTGGTTAAAACGAACCGATATACGAGATACGATATATTGATGCTGTACGAAGTTTTTACGAACGTTTCCGGATCGAGATCCTTTCGAATCTCCCCCTTCTCCTGAAAATAACGAACCGCTTCCAGTGCGGGTTTGAAAAGGTTCTCTTTCCAGACTTCTCCGAAAAAATCCGCAAAACTCGAATCGTGTAAAATCGCGGACAATAAGATTCGAATTTTTGAATGATTCTCTTTAGCCGCTTGAATCCGATTTTTCATCATAGAGAGATACCACTGTTCAAAGGACACGTTTCTTGTTTCGAGAAACTTGCGGAGCTCCGGCATTTGGGAACCGAAAGCGGTTTCATAAACGATCGCGGATAAGATTCTTACATAAAGATCCTGTTTTGTCGGAAAGTATTTGAACAGCGTCCGTTCCGTGACGTTCGCTTTTTTCGCGATCTGCGCGGTGGTCGCTCCTTCGAAACCGAATTCTCCGAAAACATTTTCACCGGCCTTTACGATATCGGTTTCTTTTTCCGAAACCGGATTCGCGTATCGTTCGTATTCCGAAATCAGTTTTTTACGATTGAGCTTCAAACGTTCCTCTTCGATCGATCTTGAAATTTTAACCTAAAAAGAAAACCGATTTCGAACGATTATCGTCCCTTTTCGAGGCGTTTTTTTTCGAAAGGTTCCCAAAAAATTGTTGTATAGTAATTACTTTACCGTCTATTGTTTTAGTATAGTATTTACTATACATGGAGAATTTATGAAAAACGTAGATACAAAACTTCCCCCTTCTCTTCCGGTTTCATGGCTCAAAAAGAACGTAAATACGGCCGAATCGGGGATGGAGATTTTACCCGATGGTAGAGTGAAATTCTGGATCCGCCATTCTCCCTTAAAAGGCGTTACACCGAAAATGTTGGTCTGGTGGTTTTCCCATTTGGAAGGTACGATGGAGTACGACGGCGGCGTATTCAATCGGTACCGTGTTTGGCATCCCGAAGATCACGTTCACGCGAGTTATGAAAGCCGTTTGCCCGACGGTTCGATCGGCCCGGGCGCTTCCATTCGGTTGGTGGAATATCTGGGTAGAAACAAAAATCACATCGTAAACATCGTGACCGAAATCGAAAAGTTGGACGAAACCGGTTACATTCATAATCCAAGATTGGAAGGCAAATTCAAGGTCGCGAGAATGGAATACGAATTCTCCGCGATCGGCAACGATACGTTTTATACGAACTGCCTTATAATCGGTTGGAAAGGATGGACGTGGAACTGGATTCGTCCCTTGTTCCTAAAGTTCGTGTTTAACAAAGAAAGAGGTTTCGCTTGGATCAAACACAACGTGGAAGAAGTCGGTCAGTTCGAAAGATTCTTACCCGAGTTGTATCGGAAAGAAACTTCGGAAAAGAATCAATCCGCTCAAACCGACGCTTTCGCATCGGTTTGAAATACGATTCGACTTTAAACCTGATTCACAGCGCGGATCGCGGAGGTGAGAGCGCCTTCCACCGTTCCGTTGATTTCCGCTGTGTGTTCTCCCGCAAAGAAAATTCGATCCATGGGTTTTAACAAAGAGATGATCGAACCGTAACTTCCAGGTGGAAAGGTCGCGATTCCCGGAGGAACGAATTTAGAATGCGATACTTCGCTGCTTTGAATTCTTAAAACCTGCAGATCTTTTTTTTGTCCCAAACGTTCGAGCGCGAGACGGATGTATTCCACTTTCATTGCGTCCGTGGAAGAAGCAAATACGTCGTATCGATCCCCCGTCGCGATCATGCCGAGAACCTTGTCTTCGGAACCGGCCTTGGTTCCCGCGTCGTAGATAAAACCGGCGACCGAATCCGAATACGCTGAAAAATTCTCCCGATTCCAAGGAGCTTCACGAAGCATTAGAAAAGTCTTATAGATTCTGGAATAACGGATTCGCAACGCGGACAATTTCTTTTCCTTATCCAATTCGGGGTCCCATTGAATCGACGTTAATTGATTTGCGGGAAGCGTGGAAATACAAGCGCTGCCTTCAAGCTTCTTTCCGGATGCGGTCGTTACGGAGACCTTCCCTTCTCCTTGTGTTACGGAAACGACCGGATCGGCAAAGATGGTTTCGGTATTCTCCAATGAGAAAACGAGCGCTTTTGCCAACGCTTCCATCCCGCCTTCGACGCGCGTATTGTACTTCGGAAAGTTGACGAGATCGGACAAAACCTTCTGCGCGGATAAGGAACGAAGAGAATCTCCATAATATAAGGAATATTTAAAGTTCAATACGTTCAAATCTTCCGGAGTCATTCCCTGATAGGTTAGAAAATTATAAAAACTGATTCGATCCAATTCCTGTTGCTGCGTGGAATTGATTTTAGAATTCATCTGAACGAGTTTGTTCAAAATCTCTTGCGACTTCGGAGAAATGTCCCAAGTGCCGAACTTCTGATACGATCCGAAAAACAAATCCGATTGAACTTCGAAGTCGGTCGTCTTTAAACCCAATTCGCGGATTAAACTTCTTGCGGTTCTATGTTCGTTTTGAATCCACTCGGCGCCCAAATCCAAAACGTTGCCGCTTCCATCGGCGACAGTCCGGATTCTTCCCCCCAATCGATCCGTCGCTTCGATGAGTTTTACCTTGATTCCGGTTTTGCCCAAAAGGTAGGAAGCGTAAAGCCCTGAAATTCCGCCGCCAAGCACGATCACGGTCTTCTGAGGGGAAGACGTCCCTTGCGCCCGTAAATTCATCCCAGGAAGGCCGGAAATGCCTGCTGCGGTCAAAATTCCAAGTTTGATAAACTCCGATCTGCTTAGTTTCATTGGGTTGTCCGAATTGAATTTGGAAAGTTAGATTCCTTTTCTTTTATTTTCGGTCAAAATCTTGCATTTTAAGAATCATTTTGATCGTACTTTTGGAAATCCGTCTCATTCTCCCTTCTGGGAAAAAAATCTTGCCCGTACAAGCTTCCGATTTTCCCCTGTCCATAAGCTTTCAGGGAGGAAGTTGGGTGAAATTCCCACGCTGACCCGCAACTGTGAATTCGATTTTAGTTTTAGAATCGGACAGCCAGATCTTCCCCGCGAACAACGTCCTCGAGGTAGGGACAGTTCGAAACTCGCCTTTGCATTTTTCATGCGTCCGCGATGGGGTCCCGAAAGACGAACGTCGGGGGACCCGAGTGGAAAATTCAAATTTTTCAATCCATTCGCTTAGAGCGGATTCTAAATCGAATTTTATACATTCTCAATTTAGAATCTTTTCTACCCTGACAAAGGAAAACTTTTGCAGGTAACAACATGAAGAAACTTTCATTCCATTGGAAACTCTTTGCGGTAACTTTTCTGATTCTCGGATTGGTGAATTGTTTTGAAACGAAGAAGGAAGAGGATAACAACGATAATAATCTTCTTCTTGCTGCGATCATCGCGAATAACTTCGAGATTGCTGGTTCTTGGACCTTTTATAACGGAACTCCCGATTACGCAGGAGCAGCGTTCACGGAAAAAGGAACAATTTCTCAAGGAACGTATACGATTACTAATTCTAGAATTTCTCGAAACGATAAAGATGCCGGTTTCGGAGCAAGCCAATTGATCGGAGATATTATGGAAATCGACCTCTCTAGAAAAGTCGTTTATGTTCAGTTCACTCAAGATTCCACTTTTTCCAAAGGAAAATTCGCGTGGTATCGTTGGACATACAATAGCGGTTACTTCTATATTTGTCCGGATCTTTCCGGTGTAAACAACCAAAACACTCTCGAGCAAGCAAAGGCGGATAATCTTGATACCTATTCCAACACTGCAAGCATCAACGCAGGTTGCGGTTTAAACAGCGGATTCGACCCATCTCCCTGGAGTCGTTTGGAAATTAAAACGAATTAAGAATTCTTAATGAGACGGACGTCTTCCGGCGTCCGTCTCATTTACAGCTTTGTTTAAATTGGACTCATTCATGAAAAAAACGATTCTCATTCTAGTATATTCAATTCTCCTTATGGCCTTCATTGCATGTAAAGAGAATGCTTCCGATAATACGGAATCGGTCGTCGGGCTTCTTGCTTTAGCTCAGATTCAACAATCCGGTTCCACTTCCAGACCTTGTAAGGATAGAATCGCTATCGATCAAACCGGAGTTTACAACGCGAAAGAAATCGTAAGTGCCCCCGCAAATACGAACACAGGTTTTCAGGATTCGCTCTGCGCCGTTGACGGCGTTTTGGGGATGGGAAGTTTTAACGGCTCTCTCGACGTTTTTACATTGGATACGAATGGGGCCGGAGCTTCCTTGATTCTTGGATGGAACGGTAAAAAAGTCACAAATACGATCGGTGCGGATTTTATCGTCTTCGAAAATCCGTTTCAAGTAAGCGGAAACGTAAATACCGTCTTTTTAGAACCGGTAATCGTCGAAGTCGGCAACGATCAAACCAATTGGTGCGGTTGGAATCCGACCTATACCGGCGGCGGGACTTTCTCGAATAACCCTACCAATTGGCTTCGATTCGCCGGACTGAAATACGTAGATTACAATCAAATCACGAATCCGATGAATTCGACCACTTTATTCGCATCGGGCGGAGGGGATTCCTTTGATCTCGGGGATGCGAATTTCGGAAATTCCGGAACGGGTTGCAGCGGGGCTTTAAAAACCGAGCTTCAAACAAACGGATTTCTTTACGTAAAACTTACATCCGCAAAAGCGATTCTTACTTCCCTTCCGATTCCGGGTTCCAACGAAAATCCGGACATCGACGGCGTAATCGCCAAACAAGTCAGTCCATAATATTAGGAGAATTGAATGCAACTGCTCGATAAAATTTTACGAAATCTGAAATCAAAATTCGCTTCAGAGGATACGATTTCCATACTCGGCGTGATTCTTTCCGGAATCTCCCGTTTTTTACCGCACCCGTCTAACTTCACTTCGGTGGGAGCTATGACCGTTTACTCGGGGGCAAGAGTGCAAGGTTGGAAGGCGTTCGCCTATCCGATGTTCATGATGCTTGTTACCGATTTTATTCTATCTAAGATTCACGGCTTCGATTGGTTTTACGAAGGACTTCCTGTTGTATACTGTTCGCTTCTCGTGAACGTGTTCTTGGGAAGAATCTTTTTGAAGAACAACGACAAGCTCGTTTCCGTAGCGGCGGTCTCTCTTTTAGCGAGTGTTCAATTTTTCATTCTTTCGAATTTTTCAGTTTGGGCATTTTCTTCTCTCTATCCTAAAACGTCCGTCGGTTTATTGACTTGCTATATCGCGGCTATCCCTTATTTTGGTGGGACTCTGCTCGGAAACATGATCTACACTCCCGTACTTTTCGGGGTTCTGGATCGCGTTGAACTGAAAGTGAAAGCGAATTTTACAAACCCCGGCGTCGAGACAGAGAAGGAACTTTCTGTTTGAACTTGAATGAACTGCTTACGAAATTACAAAGTAAGATCGATCTAAAAACCAAACCTCCCGGTTCTCTGGGGGCTTTGGAATCTCTTGCACTTCAAATCGGTTTGATTCAAAATACCGATTCTCCCGAACTCAAAGATCCTCATATTCTCGTTTTTGCGGGCGATCACGGTCTCGCAAATTCCGGCGTCAGCGCGTATCCGAAAGAAGTCACCTATCAAATGGTATTCAATTTTTTGAATGGAGGAGCGGCGATCAACTCGTTCTGTAAACAGAATTCCATTCGTTTGAAAGTCGTGGACGCCGGAGTGGATTTCGCGTTCCCTCACGATTCGGTTTCCATAAATCCGGATTTTATCGGAGCCAAGGTCGGCTTCGGAACAAAAAACATTCTGATGGAACCCGCAATGACGAAGGAAGAATGCGCACAAGCCATCGAAAGAGGGGCTTGGGTTTCCACTGAATCCGTATCAAAGAATTGTAATATTATCGGGTTCGGTGAAATGGGGATCGGAAATACGTCCTCTGCGAGCCTGATCACCGCGAGCGTTCTTAACAAGGACTTAAAGGAAGTTACGGGAAGAGGTACGGGACTCAACGACCAAGGTTTTCAAAAAAAGATCGTGATCTTGGAAGAATGTCTCCGCAAATACCAAGCTTCCCTTGAAACGCCGTTCGACGTATTACAGACGTTCGGCGGTTTTGAAATCGCGATGATGGTCGGGGCTATGATCGATTCGGCCAAAAAAGGAAGAATTCTTTTGATCGACGGTTTCATCGCGACATCGGCGTTCTTAATCGCGCAAAGAATGGAACCGGTGATCGTAAAGAACGCGGTTTTCTGTCACAAGTCCGTCGAACCCGGTCACACATATCTATTGGAAGAATGGAACGCAAAACCGATTCTCGATCTGGGACTCAGACTCGGAGAAGGAACGGGTTGTGCGATTGCTTATCCGATCGTCGTATCCGCCGTGACCTTTCTCAAAGACATGGCCTCGTTTGAATCCGCAAAAGTGGATCAAAAACGTTGATATCTATGATCCGAGAAGAGTGGAATCGTTTCTGCGCTTCTTGGATGTTCAATACAAGACTTCCCGTTCCTCCGTTTTACGTTTATTCCGAAGCGACCGTTTCCCGTTCCTCTCGTTACTTTCCGCTCATCGGCTGGATCGTTTCCGGCGGAGCCTCCTTTACCACCTTCTTTCTTTCCTGGATCTTACCCGTTGAAATCTCGGTGATCCTCGGAATGATCGCGAGCGTTTTGATTACGGGCGGGTTTCACGAAGACGGACTCGCCGATGTCTGCGACGCATTCGGAGGAGGATGGAGTAAGGAAAAAATTTTAGAAATCATGAAGGACAGCCGAATCGGAACCTTCGGTTCTTTGGGATTGATTCTTTCATTGGGTTTGAAATATCTCCTTCTGGTGAAGTTGTTTCAAATGTCGCCTTGGATTTTTTTATCCGTTTCCTGGTTCGCACACGCAGCGAGCCGATGGTTCGCATTGGTCATGATGATGTTGATCCCTTACGCGAGAGATAACGATCTGTCGAAATCCAAACCGATGGTCAAACGGCTTCCCCTTTCGGATTTTATTCTTTCGGTTTTTTTCGGATGTTCCCCCGCGATCTATTTCGCGTATCAATATCAGGAAAAGATCATAAACGTTCTGCTCGGTTTTTTCCTTTCGTTTTTGTTCGTTCTCTATTTTAGAAGTTACTTTAAAAAATGGATCGAAGGATTTACGGGAGATTGTCTCGGTTTTACGCAGCAAGGAACCGAACTTCTTTTTTATCTGGGAATTACGATCGTTTGGAACTTTATTTAATCCGACATACGACTCCGGATGTTCCGTCCGGAACTTGTTACGGAAGAACGGATGTCCCTCTTCAATCCGATTTTCTATCCGAATTTTCAAACGTTCTTGAAAAGCTCCCGGCGCTTCCGCAAACGTTCTATTCCAGTCCCAGTTCCCGTTGTAAAAAACTCGCCGAATTCTTAACCGAAAACCGACCCGTTCGTTTAGAATATTCTAATTCTTTAATGGAACTGGATTTCGGAATCTGGGAAGGAAAACTCTGGTCGGCGATTCCTCGCTCCGAATCGGAAGTCTGGACGAAAGACTTCGTAAAAGCGCGTCCTCCCGGCGGCGAAAGCTATCTCGATTTGAACGAAAGGGTTTCCGACTACTTGGACGAAATCTTAAACACTTCCGAAAATTCTCCGATCGCCATCGTGACCCACGCGGGGGTGATCCGAGCCGTTTTATGCAGATTGTTGAACATCCCCTTGGAACAAAGTTTTTCCTTCGAGTTGCACTACGGATCGGTCAGCAAAATCGGTATTACGAAGAATGGGACAGAATTTTTTTCCAAGTTGATCTTTTGGAATCGGTGATTCTTAAGCGCTTCTACGTTACGAAAACGCAAAGTTTTTTGTCGAAAACCGAACGCGCCATAGATAGATTTTTTCGGATTCGCCGATACAATTCTTAGTATGCGAACTTTTTTCAAATCAGTACTTATTTTATTTTTTGTATTCTTATGTACGGGAACGGAGATCTCTTCGGAAAACCAAGAGCGTTCGAAATTATTCATCATCGACGCATCCGGATCGATGAACGAATATCTCGGAATCTATCAAAAAATCCATCTCGCCAAAAAACACGTTAGTCGCTATGTGTCGGTGCTTCCGAGCGAAACCGAGGTCGGTTTTATGGCGTATGGGAATCGAGTTCCGGGCTGTTCCTCTTCGAGGTTGTATCATCCTTTAGAGGCGGGAAGCCACGACGCTTTTAAGAATCGCCTCTTCGGTTTAACGCCTTCGGGCGCGACTCCTCTTGCGGAATCGATTCGAATCGCTGGAAGCCTGATCTCTCAGAGAAAAAAAGACACGGAAATCATCTTGGTAACGGACGGAGTCGAAAGTTGTTACGGCGATCCGAAAAAAGAACTTCAAGCTTTAAAACAAAAAGGAATTCCGTTTAAATTTCATATTCTCGGTCTTGGATTAAAACCGAACGAAGAACATCAGATGAAAATTCTAACCGAAGAAGGCGACGGTAAATATTTCGGAATCGAAGACGATTCTTCTTTTTATTCCGCTTTGGATTCTTTAAGAAATCAAAACGTTTCCGCGCCGGCAGGACATCAAACCGATCCGGTTCCGGAATCGAACGAGGACCGGATCGTATGGTTCGAAAAAATTCATAGAAATCAGGAATCGGATTCAAAAACGACGTATACGATCGACTTCGGTTTTAAAACGCAAGCCAATCCTTCGAACTGCGTGGTATTCAACCTAAAACAAAAAACCGATTCTTCCAATCGGAACCTAGGTCCGAAACGAATCGTGGCCCCGGAGAGTTTACTTTTAAGCAAAAGCGCGTGTTTCGATCTCCCTCAAGGAAAAGGAATCATCACGATCGAAATTCCAAAGCAGACTTTCTTAACAGGAGTTTTGGAACTATGGGATATGACTGGAGTTCCCTCTCCTCTTGGAATCTCCAAAGAAGAGGAACTCCGCTAAACACGTTAGTCGTCACAGGTTCAGATCGTATTCCGAAGGGAAGCTGACCTTATACTTCAAACGGATTTCCTGTTTCTGATTCGGTCTCAAATCGAGTTTCCATTCTAAGATTCCGGAATCCTTTCTGACTTCGGTATAACCGGGTGTCGTATTCGAATCGATGGAGATCTTTACGCTTTCCACGCCGGAAACCGGAATCGATTCCTGAAACGAAATCGTTCTGGATTCTTTCGCGAAGTTTTCGAGTTCGACTCGGATCAACTTTTCGATCACCTTCGTTCCCGAAAGAATTCCTTCCTTGGTCTGATTGGATTCTTTTCGATAGATCGCGCGGACTTCGTTTTCCGAACCGAAAGAAATTTCGGCCTTTTCACCGGGACTGATATAACCGAAATTCGAAGTCCCCACCATTCCCGCCTGACGGAATACGGCCGCTTCTCCGGGAAGAATCGGAAACTCCGAAAGATTTTTAAAACTTCCCCGAATGAGCGGATAACGTTTTAACGCGGGGACATACAAGGCACCGAACGTCGCATCGGTCGTAAACGAAGCCAAGGACAATTTTTTGGATTCTTTTCGGGAAAGGAGCGTAACCGGTTTCGCATAACGGAATAAGAAACCGCTTCCCGATTCCTCGCTTTTTCCGGTCGTCGGTTCCGTGCTCGCCTCGGGAGCTTCCGCTTCAGGGGCCACATTGGCCTCGCCGCCGGTACTCTGACTTTGGAAAGTAATCAAATTATCCTTGTTCGTTTGTTTCTTTTGATCGTATAACTTCTGACTGGAAAGACGGGGTCTTCTACCGCTCACGTCCGGACTGGAAGTAGATAATAAAAGATTAATATTATTCCAGTCCTCTCCGCTTTCCTGATTGATCTCGGCGAGATATTCCAGTTCGATCTTTTCTCTTCCTTCCATGCGGACCGAATAGAACGGTTTCCAAGAAACTCCTCCGGTTTGATACGTCAGGTTCAACTTGACTTCTTTCTTTTCCGTTCCGTTAAAACTTACGAGAACCTTCGTAATCCGCGAAGATTTTTCGGATAAGGAAAGAATCACTCCCAACTTGTCCCGTAATTCCGAAAGTTTTTTCCGAAGATCCTTGATCGAACGGCTGACTTCCTGATTGGAACCGAGCGCTGCCTGTATCGCTTGTCGATTTCCGGCAAGACTTTGAAACCATCGTTTGGAATCGGCCTCGTTCTTTTTGTAGAACAGATTTTTCGAGATCATCTCCGTCAGTTTCAATCTCGTGTCAGTTAGAATTCTTCTTAAATTTTTAAGATTGGAATCTTTGCCTTCGTATCCTTCGATCTCCTTTTCCAAGGCTCGGATTTTCTTTTGAAGTTCCAAAGCTTCTTCGTTGTGAATGATCGCTCCGGTTTCGATCCAAGTGCTGGAACCGACCACCGAAGCTCCGGCTGCGTCCACGGAAGCGACCAGAGATTCGTCCTGAAGCTGAACCGGAAGATTTCGGATGATGAGTTCGTTCACACCCGGTTCCAAATTGATTCTTCCGCTTCTCAAAACTCCGGCGGAAGATTCGTATAAGGTCACGTCTTGAACCTTGAGTTCGACTTCCCTTGCGCTCGTTTCGGAAATCGCGAAAACTCCCGCCAAAAAAAAGAACCCGATGGACAAACGAAACTTTTCATTTCGAAGTTTTGCGGAAAAACGAAGAACTCGCTTCTTTGCGGAAGAATTCTTCCGTGTTTTTGTCGAAACGCTTTGAGTTTCGGATTTTAGTTTCAACATCGAGAATATTCTAAAATTAGAATGTTTCATTTTAATATCCTCCCGAACCCGGGGTGCGGATCAGACGATTTTCGGCGGGGTGACTGACCGAATATTCGAACTCGATCGTTTTCTTTCCGCCGGCGGGAAGTTCCATTTTGTAGGTAAGAATTCCTTCCTCGTTCTTAACGGGAACGTCTTTGCCGAAGTCGAATTTGATTTCGACGCTGTCATCCACCGTATATGGAACACGATCGATCAACGTAAGGGCGGCGTTTCTTTTTTTACGGTTCTTAATTTCTATACTGACCTTGTATTTGATTTTCGTCCGCGATGAGATCACGCCTTCTTTTTGTTCGAAAGAAGTTTCCCTTCTATTGACGAGAATATCGCGATCTTGACCGAGTTCCATACGGATCGCTTCGCCCGGTTTACTCACGCTCACGATCGTGTTTCCTAAAAGAGTATTTCCCGAAAAAACTTCCATCGGTCCCGCAAGCAAAGGTTCTCCTTCCGAGTTCGAAGCCTCGACGGTAAGATAGGCTCCCGATCCGGCCAACGGAGAAGAGGAATAACCGGGCGTCAAAGAAAGAGACTTCTTCTTTAGAAAAACCTTATTGAGGGAACGATCGGATGGAATCGTTTCCGAAATTCCGGATGCGTATTGATAATCAAAACCTTCCAAAGGAGAAGGAGGGATCAAACCGCCGGGAACTTTTTGCGAAGAAAGAATCAAACTTCCTTTGCGCAGCAGGTCTTCCGTGTACGTTTCGATCGAATTTAATTCCTTCCGGGAGAAGTCCGAAAGTTTCGAAAACTTCTTGAGGGCTTCTTGTCCGTAATAATTCGCCTGATCGTATTGACCGTTGTTGAAGTTGTATTGCTGATTCGCTAAATCGGTTTTCAACTGATTGAGATTGTCTTCGGTGCGGAGAGAATTCGCGCGGTTGGAATAATTCTGTTGAATGATCTGACGCGATTGTTCCATCGGAGCCGGTGCGTTTTTTGCCCGCTCGTTGCTTTGCACATAGCCGTCGGCTTTGGAAGGAGCGCGTTTGCTTTTTTTCTTGGCTTCTTCCTTCTTTTCGCGGGCTACGGCTCCTGCACTCGGTGCGGCATCCGCACGATCATAGGCGGCCGTTTCCTCAATCTCGTTATAAGCCTGCTGCTTCGTTTCATCGATGGAAGCTTGCGTTTGAATTCTCCATTCGCGAACAACCGGAAGATCGATATCCAAGTCCGGATTGGAAGCGGTAAAGAAAAGTTTCACCTTATCCCAATCTTCGCCCGTATCGTTGCGAACCAGAGCGAACCAACTTAGATCGCCGCTTCTCGATTCGTCCGTAAGCTGCAACGAATAACGCGGAAACCAACTCGCGCCGGGTATCAAATATTTATATTCGATCAAGGCTTCGGCATCTTCGGAAGTTTCGGTCTCGAGATAGATTTCTTTTTTTTGTTTCGCTTCCAATCTTCCAAGATGGTCCAAACGTGCGTCCACGACCAACCCTTCTTCGCGGACTTGATCCAAGGTTTCCAATTTTTTTTGGCGGACTGCGGACAACTGGTTTAGATGTTCTTGATATTGTTTTTGAAAGCCGGATAAGAATTCAGGATCTGCGATTTCTTCCTGAGGCGCGGGATCCTTTTTTACGACCGGAGAAATTTTTACGATCGTCTTTTCTTCCTCGATCAATTCCTGAATTTCCGAACTCAAAAGTTCGATCTGATCGTTCAGGATTTCTTGTCGTTTTAACAAAGATGCGATTTCCTTCGTTCTCGCTCTTCGTTCCACTCGAATCTTTCCGCGAATTCCGCGGATCTTAATCTTCTTGGAAGAATCCGGAAAACGAACCGAGATCGTTCTTTCGGAAACCATCTCGGGAATTTCTCCGAGATAAATTTCGGAACTTCCGGCTTTGATTTTGGCGCGAAGATTTCTCGTAACATACGCAAAGCTGGAATACAGAACGACGGATTGAATTTTGGAAGGATCGGGTTTATCGACGGTTGTCGCCGCAAGTCTTTCCCCCGCTGCGGGATCGCCGTCTTCGGCTTCATCCTGACCGCGCGCGGGTGGCGTCGTCAGAACGATTAAGGTAAGAATTAAAATCGGAAATAACTTTTTTTCGATCCGCAACGATCGAAAGGGATGTCTTCGCATACGGGTTTTCTCCAGGAAACCGGATTTCTTCTTCACGAAAAGAAACACCGGTTCCCGGAAAGGGTCAACCGTTTTCCCTAAGGGTAGAAAGCGGGTTTCAGAAAGTACTTTGTGTTTGGGGCTTTTGACCTCGAATCGAAAAGAATCGTTTCTGGCTGATCAAAAAACCTCCGAAGATCGCAAGCGATACGATCGATCCTATCTGGAGAATTCTAGGCAAAGCGAGAAGCCATTCGTTGCTCAAAAACAATTTCAGTTTTTCAACGCCGGTAAAATCCATCGGAAAAAGGAATGAAATGGCCGCTATGGAACTCATCCTTATGATTTCGGAAATCAAACCGCTCGTCTTGGTTTCAAAGATCGCGCTGATATTCCAGAACGTCCAAAGAATATAAAATCCGAGAATCAACATTTCCGTTAAAGGAAGTTCTTTCTTAAATTCGATATAAATCATCGACGCGCCGATTCCGAACGCGAATTGAACCGCGGAATACGTCATCAAGGTCGCAGGAATTTCCGTATTAAATTTTTTGTATGTCTTTTTATCGATTTCGGGAGGTGTGAGAAATTCACCCAAATCGGAGGGCTGCCAGCCCGGAGGTTTGAACCAAACCAGGAATTTATCCTTCCAATTCTTCGTTTTCCAGGCCATTCTCGCAAGATCCTCGAAGTGATGAATCTGCGCGTGAACCGGACTCCAAGTCTGAAGCGGTTTTACGATTCCGTAAATCGGCTCGTCTTCCTCTTCGATATACGTTCCGAGCATTCTATCCCAGATTGCGAACGTGCCTGCGTAATTCTTGTCGATGTATTTAGGATTTCGCGCGTGGTGAACTCTGTGTTGAGAGGGTGTGTTCAAGATATATTCGATAATTCCGAGCTTGCCGATCAAACGAGTATGAATCCAAAATTGATAAGCGAAATTGATTTGGATGCAAAGCACGAACATCAAAGGAGAAAATCCTATGATCGCCAGCGGAAGATAGAACGGAAGGGAGAAAATATTCTGAAAGATTCCCTGTCTTAACGCGGCTGTGTAATTGTAGTCTTCGCTTTGGTGATGAGCGACGTGCGAGGCCCAGAGTACGTTGACCTCGTGGCCGAGACGATGATACCAGTAATAACAAAAATCCGCCAGGACGTAACAAGCGATCCAACCCCAAACGGACGTATCGGAAATTCGAAATATTCCAAAATTCTTATATACCCAAGCATAAATCGCGACTAGACCCACGGTTATGAAAACCGTAAAGACCTGCATATAAATTCCGGCGGTTAAATTGCTGACGGAATCCTTAAAACGATAAACCGGTTTCTTAACTGCGTATCCTGCGATTAGCTCCACAACCAGTAGCACAAAAAAAACGGGAGTAATCAGCTCGATGAGATTCTTTTCCATTAGAGTTCGCTTCCTTTCATCTTCACTATAGAATTTATGCTGCAAAGTCGTAGGATTCCTTAAGGAATCCCACAGAACGGAAACATAAACCCTAGCTAAAAGTGGTTCTGTAGCGAACGCTATTGTCAACAAAAAAGGCGAACTATAAAAATACAATCGGCCAGGATAGCCTAACGTACGTTATGGATAAAATGTTCCGATCGATTTACTTCTTCTCTTTTAGAAGAAAAGAGTCATGGAAACCCCAATCGTCCAGATATATCCGCCATAGGAATAATTCGGATTTCTTTCCGTTGGAACGTATTTGTTGACTTCCATCGCTTTCAACTGGTGATTTTCGAACACGACGTCGAAGATGATCGGCTTACGAAGACGATTCATAAACCGGAACGTTGTCGGACTAAATATATAGGAAAATCCTAAGCTGAAAATATTCCGATCCGAATCCATCCAGTTGTTGGTTCCAGGCATCGCAGGAAGAGGGGTCGGCTTGGTCGCGAAACCTACCCTTGTTTTTAAGAATTTAAACAAAGAGTATTCCGCTCCGATCCGAAAGTTCGTCGTATCATGCAGGTAAAACGCTTCCGAATATTTTTCCTTGATGCGGGACATTTTGAACTGACTCCAAATTTCGCGATTCGCATCAAAGCTAAGAACCAAACGATCGTTAGGTCGGAATGCAATCCCATAGGAAAAAACTCTCGGGTTGAATCCGTCCAAGATCGCGAGATCGAAGTCCAATTGAATTCCAAGCAAAGTAGTTTGCGCTCTTGCAGGAACCGGATCGATTTGCGCGACGGTTTCCCGTTTGTAAGAAGCCCCTAAACTGAATTTACCGTAGGTAAACTGCAGACCGTATGTCGGATTGACGAGAGGTTTTACGGTAAGAATCACCTGTGAGTTTGCCGAAACGGGATCGGGGGAAATCGGAACGTCCTTCATCAAAATACTTCCGGTTCCTCCGGCAGTTGCGGTAAAACCGATTCCCGCAAAAAGGCGATCCTTCCAGATCTCGAGACCGAGACCTCCCATAATGGTCGGTCTTTCATTGCTGATCCCCTGTTGCAGATAACGTGGAACGGTTGGATTCTGATCGTTGAGAGTCATCAGATTTCCGCTCCCAGGAACAAGAGCGTTGATCCCGAAACGAAGACCTCTTCCGAGATCGAACATATCGTTCAAGTTGAGAGTCAATCCAAGACCGACGAAACTATCTCTGATTTTTGTAATATTTTGATTCCGCGGGGCGTTCGTGTGAGAAGTCGGATTCGCGTAGTGATATTGGAAACTGACTTCGTGAACGTTCCTTTCCGGACGGTTGAGCGGTTTATACTTTAGAACGTCCTTTGTAAAACCTTCCTTCGTATCGGCCCAAAGGCGTTTGTACCAAGGTCCAGTTGCAACGATGGGCTGGTTTGCCGGATCGACTGCCGCAGGATCTGCGTTAGGAGGAGTCGCGGGAGGAGCGTCTTTGTTTTCCGGATTTTCCGCACCGTTGGTTCTGGCTTCTTTTTCGATCGAGGCAAGAATCAAATCCCCCTCGGAAAGCCTCCCGAGTCCGGCAGGATTGTAAAACACGGCCGACGAGTTATTGACGATCGCCGTGACCGCACTTCCCATCCCCGCTGCGCCAGGATGCGCGCCGTAAATGTCTCCGTAACTTCCGGCTTTGATTTCTTTTGCAAAGCCGATTCCTAAAAGTAAACCTATCCCGAATGTTCTTTTTAACTTGAGAATTTTCAATTTCGCCTGCCCTCTTTTATCCCTCTCAAAGGAACCAAAGATACATTTTGACTTCTATGTTTGGCTGATATTATTATTAAATATCAGTTATTTTTAAAAAGTTCTGATTATCTTATAGGTCGATACTTAAAAAGTCGAGAAAAAAATTGGAGCGTACGTTACAGACGACGAGTTATGTTTCATCCTTTGGAACCGAAGGAGCCGATTTCGCGCTTTTGGGAAATGTGTTTTCGAAATAGATTTTCATTAAATCGGCAAATCGCAGATAGCCGATAAAGCGATTCTCATCAACGATCGCGATTTTATCCAAATCCTGATCGATCAGATTCTTCAATAAACTCGCCAAAGAATCGTCGAGCGTTCCGCTCGGAGCCGAAGTATCCGTAACGTCTCCGACCGTAATCAAATTCCCGGCGACATTTCGCGATTCGAGCGTATGCCTTGCTTTGCGAAGAGAAAGAATTCCCAGATAGCGATTGTCCCGGTCCACGATCACGTAATCGCTCGCTTGAATTTTGAGTGCCTCTTCTTCGAGTTCCGAAAGCAATCGATGTTCCTGCGCGACCGCAATCGTGCGAAGCCGATTCCTGCAACTTCTCACCTGAATCTCTTCCAAAAAATCCCGGTTCATATCCCAGAAATGCGCCGGAGATTGAAACCTCGTCTCTTTCTGAGCGCGGTACAAACTCAGCTTATGACTCAACACGAAGGTCAAAATCGAAACGACCATCAATGGAGGAAGCAAGGTGTAACTTCCGATCATCTCGCAGATCATAATCATTCCCGCGATGGGTGCGCTCGCAACCCCCGCATAAAACGCGCCCATCCCGACTAAGATAAACGAAGCGACGGAAAGATCGGGATATACAAGAACCTTTGCGAGCGTCCCCACTCCTCCTCCGAGCATTCCTCCGATAAACAACGAAGGACCGAACATTCCCGCGGATCCGCCCGTTCCGATCGTAAACGAAGTGGTGAGAATTTTCATTCCCGCTAAGATGAAAAATAGAGCGACCAACCAAAGACCGGTCGTTTGAAACATCGATGAAAAAATTCCCTGTGTTCCGACCGGGTCTTTTCCGTCGAGTGCGACTTGTAAAACGCCCGCTCCGGTTCCGATCGTCTCCGGCAGGAAAAGGCCGACCGTTCCGATCACGATTCCACCTAACGCAGGTTTAATGATCGGAGAAATTTTCAGACGGATCGAAAAGTTCTGCACCTTTCTAAAAAATCGAATGAAGGCGTCCCCGCATAAAAAACAAAGAACCCCGAGACCTAAATAAAAAATCAAATCGGTATATCTGGAAAACTCCGTGTCCGCTACACGATATACTGTGTTGAAGCCGTTGAGAGCGCAGTAAACCAAGTACGCGGAAACCGAAGAGATAATACAAGGAATCAAAGAATCACTTTCGATGTCCTCGCGATAGATCATTTCGACCGAAGTCAACGCTCCGCCGAGTGGGGCATGGAAGATCGCTCCAAGTCCACCGGCGGTTCCCGCAAGAAGCAACGTTCTTCTTGCCCGTGCCCCTGCCTTCAACAGAGTCGCAAGCAAGGAACCGAATCCGGCTCCGATCTGCGAAATCGGACCTTCTTTTCCCCCGCTACCGCCGCTCGCGAGAGTAAAGACCGTAGCGATGGATTTGATCAGCGAAACGACGGGGTTCATTCTCCCTTCCTGATTGTGGAAGGAATCGATCATAGCGTCCGATCCCGTCCCTCCCGATTCGGGTGAGAATCGATTTACGATCCAACCGGTCAACAAGCCGCCGATGATCGGAAGAAAGAACAAAAGCCAAGGTCGGTACTCGTCCGAAAAAGGAATTCCCCACTGAAGTACGTCGTTCGAGTCGATCAAAAATTCTCCCGAAGCGTGCGGAAGAGAAAGGCCGGCGGCACGGTCCAAAAAAAGATATTCGCAAACCGCGAGAATTCTCGAGAAAACGAAAGCTCCTAAACCGGAAACGATTCCGGTAAGAATACAATAAAAGTATAATGATCTTCTTCCGCTGATTCGAAAAATCGGTTGTTTAACTGTTTCCGTCTTCATGGGCGCGGCGATCGTTTTCCTATACGAAGGGAAGAAGGCGATCTTATTTTCGAAAAAGAAATTCTAAAAACTTAATATTTATACGTGTAAGACAATTCCACCAAACGGTTATGCGTCGTCGTATCTTCGATCGCTCCCGTCATCCGATACAATCTTGGAACCACAAGAGCAGCGACGAAAATCCCCCCATACGGGGAATCGAATACGTTCCCGCTCGGACCTTCTTTGTTGAGAAGATTATCCATCATGCTCTTTTTTGGAATGCTGTTCATCGCAAAGTAATACGCAAGACCGCCGATCAACAAATCGGAAAGCAGATAAAAGGACGTTCTTGAAAACGTATCACCGGAAGTATAAACCGGGGATTTTCGGGAATTGTATAAAACGGAAAACGCGGGAGAAATCAAGTTCAAACCTTGGGAAACGATATGGGACTTTTTTTCCAGCTTTTCGATCTTATCATCCGGATTCGTTCCCGAAGAAGGAGTGCCGATTCCGGCGGCATCCTTTCTTTGTAATTCTTCCTTAAAGTAATTCCGAAACACCTTTTCCATTCCGTTTTTCGGAGCTTCGATCCGCATAATGCTGACATTGTCGCGTTTTGCGAATTCTCCCAAATAAACGTTAAACGAATACCGGGAATACCAAGGATTCGTATAATGATATTTGAATCCTTTGGTCTTCTTGCTGAACTTCACCGAACCTTCCGCGAACTTATTCAACGCCGAAGAAACCTTCATGTTGTTTTCTTCCACGTTTCCTTCGAGTTCGATAACCTCGGAAGCTCCCAGAGAATAAACCGTCAAAAGATAAACGATTCCGATCGGAAGGAGTTTATATAAACGACTCACTGAATCTCTCCTCCTTTGATGTAAGCGATCAACAACATGATGGAATTGTAACTAACGTGCGCGGAAATGGAATACCAAATATTTCCGGTTCTCAGATAAAAAAGTCCGAAAAACATTCCCACAAAGCTGAGAAGAATCGGAACGCTCACGGATGTTTGTCCGCTGTAATGAACCAAACCGAAAACGACGGACGTAAATAAAAGACCGGGCATTTCCAAACCGCGGGCTTGGAATTGTTTCAGACAGAACCCGCGGAAGAAAACTTCCTCCACGATTCCAGTGATCAAACCTACGCTGTAAAGCGACCAGAGTAATAAGGCGCGATTCCCTTTCATTTCTTTGAAAAGCGCCTCTTGAAATTCGTTCGGAGTCTGTTTTCCGAAAACTTTGGTGAGAAAAAAACCGAATACGATTACGAATAAAAAGACCAACGCGCCGAGTCCGGCTCCGGTAAACATCGTCTTGAAATCGAAAGGATCGCTGAGATTGGCGTATTCCGCTTTGAAGAATCTCACCAAAATAAAATACGCGGGAAGAATAAAACAGAGAGCCCAGATCAATCGGTCCACGATCAAAAGCCAGGGTTTTTCCTTAACCATCACTTCGACATAACGATGATAGATTTGTTTCGTATCGGTTTGGATTTCTTTCTGAAATTTTTCGGCGGTCTGTTTATAAATTTCCGCTCTTGTTTCCCCGTCGAGATACGGAAAGTCGCTCGGAAGTTCTTTCGAAATTAAAACGGTAAGAACGATCGAAGTCGCGATCAAAGGAAGAAGGATATATGTTCCAAGAATCAAAACGAGAAGCTGTTGAAAGGCGATAAAAACCGGTTCAAAGGGTTTCTTTTGCGGATTGCCGATATTTTCTAAGGATTCCATTGGATCGGGAGTCTCGGTTACAAGCATTTCTGTCTCTTTTTTTGCGTCATTGTTTTTTTAGAATCGGCCGATTCTACACGTATAAGACCATGAAACGTTCTCTTCGGTATCCAATCGGATTCATAACCGCGGCCGTTGCGCTGCTTTTTTTAGAGGGTCCGATCGATTCCCGTCAAAAACCGGAACTTCTCAAAAACTTAGATTACAACAATCAATCCGTAAAACGACTCCGAGAAGACGTAAAAAACAATCTGAGAATCTCCGTTTCCAATTTGGAACGATCCGACCTAACATCCCTCGAATTTTATCGATACGTAGTAAAGAAAGAGGACAACTTCTTCAAGATCATGGCCCGAACCGGAATGGACATCGATACGATCTCTTCGGTGAACAGCTTGTCTTCTCCGTATGACATTTATCCCGGAATGGAACTTCTGATTCCGAATATGCGGGGAGTTTACGATTCGGATGAACGGGAGAATTCTTCCGCGGCTCGGAAAAAACTTTCCAAGAAATACAACCTCTCCGAGAAATTTATTTCCTTTGACGAAGGAAAGGAACTTTGGTTCATTCCGGGAAAAGGACTTCCGAAAGAGGAAAGGTCGTTTTTCTACGGAGTCGCTTTTTACAGACCTTTAGGGGAAGAAGGAATCGTATCCTCCCGTTTCGGAAAACGGAAAGATCCGTTTACGAGAAAGGAAACCTTTCATGGCGGATTGGACATCGCTGCCGACGAAGGAACTCCCGTGTACGCTTCTGCGGACGGAGAAGTTTCCTTTTCGGATAAGAAGGGCGGCTACGGAAATCTGATCGTGCTCAATCATCGACTCGGCTATGAGACGTTATACGGACATCTCAGTTCCATTTCGGTCAAGCCGGGAGAAAGAGTCCGCAAAGGTCAAAAGATCGGAGAAGTCGGTCAAACGGGAAGAGCGACGGGAAATCATCTTCACTTCGAAGTCAGAAGATTCAATCAAAGACAAAGACCCGTCTTTAGAGATCATGCTTAAACGAATTCTACTTTTTATCGGCGTATTCTTACTCACGTCTTTCGCGTTTACTACATTTCTGTTTTTCAGATCGTATAAGAACACGGAAGAATATCTGGTGGATTCTCCCTTTGATCCGGGTAAGAACAATTATCTTTTGGAATCGGAATGGATTCATAAGGAATCCTTAAACCGTCCTTACGGAATCGCGATCGACACGTCGGGTTACGTTTATACGGGAACCGCGGACAATAAAATCATGCGTATCCGCACGAACGAAAAGGTGGAACCGTTTGCGGTCGTGAACGGAAGACCTTTGGGAATGGTTTTCGATTCCTCCGGAAATCTTTTGGTCTGCGTCGAGGAAGTGGGAATCGTGGAGATCAAAAAGGACGGTTCTCAAAGGACGTTGATTTCCGAACTGCCGGACGGCTCGGCGCTTCGTTTTCCGCACGGGATCGACGTTTCCAAAAACGGGAGAATTTATTTTACCGTTTCGAGCCGATCGCATTCTTGGAACGAATCCTT
Source organism: Leptospira yasudae (assembly GCF_003545925.1). Taxonomy (NCBI): domain Bacteria; kingdom Pseudomonadati; phylum Spirochaetota; class Leptospiria; order Leptospirales; family Leptospiraceae; genus Leptospira; species Leptospira yasudae. The sequence continues at coordinate 1,043,002 of NZ_QHCU01000001.1, forward strand.
TTTAGAAGAACTTTCCTCCCTTCCCGACGGAATGATTCTCGTCGCGGATAAGAATTCGAATACATTAGAAATATTGAATGAAGAATTGTTTTATCCGACGGGAATCGCATTGTCTTCCAACGAACAATTTCTGCTCGTTACCGAACCGTTCCGTCACAGGGTTTCTTCGGTTCCTTTGTACGGTCCGAAAAAAGGGGTGGAGAAGTTCTTTCTTACCAACATTCCCGGAATTCCAGGTTTGATTTCCGGAAACGGTGGTTCGTTTTGGGTCGGAATTCCGTATTATCGAAACGAGGTTTTGGATCGGGTTCAAGAATATCCTTATATCAAAAATCTGTTATCCGGTCTTCCTACGTTTCTTTTTGCGAGAAACACACCGAGAGGGTTGATCTTCGCGTTGAACGACTTCGGTGATATTACTGCAAATTATCAGGATTTCTCGGGTTCTTCGATCAACGGCGTGACGGCCGTATTGAACCACGGCGGGAGTATCTACTTGGTTTCTTCGACCATCGGTAAAATCGCGAGAATGAAACCGATCATCGAAGAAATTCAGTTTTTCTAATATTCGAGAAGCTTTACAAACCTCTGCAATCTTTCGATTGCGACGCTTTCCGAGGATCGCGCCGCTGATTCTTACATAGATCCTAAGGTTTCTCTGAATCTTTCCAACGGGAAGCGGTTTACGAAATCGCCGAACTTTTCTCCGGGATTTCCTTCGTTCTTCCAAAGCGTGAACACTTTTTCGAGTTGGTTCGGAATTTCAGCAAGAGGAACTTTTTTCGCTACGTAGTCCCCCACTTTGGTTCCTTCCGAATCCGCTCCGAGGAAGATGGAATATTTTCCTCCGGCCATCTGACCGACGATTCCCACTTCGGCGGAATACGGTCTTGCGCATCCGTTCGGACAACCGGTCATACGAACCACAGGAGCTCTGTCGCTCAATCCGAGTTTGTCCAAAACCTTTTGAATTCCGTTCAGAACTTCCGGAAAGGAACGCTCGGACTCGGTCAACGCAAGCGCACAAGTCGGAAGCGCAGGACAAGCAAGTGCGCGATCAAAAAGCGGAGAAGGACTTTCCCAAGCTACATTCAATTCTTTTAATCTTGCTTCGATTTTCGTACGGTCGGATTTTTCAACTCCGAGAAGGATCAAATCCTGATCCGCGGTGATCTGAACGCCGAGTTTGTAATTTCCGATGATTTCTTTCAAAGCGGACTTCAACGGTTTTCCGGGGAAATCCTTGATTCTTCCGGCAAGAGTGTGGAACCCGAGAGAAAGAGTTCCGTCTTCTCTTTCATGCCATCCTAAATAAGAAGGAGTGGTCCAAGTCGGAAGCGCCTTATTCGTATCAAGTTTCACCTTAGAACGGGATTCCACTTCGGTTCTGAACCATTCCACGCCTTTTTCAGCGAGAACGTATTTCAAACGGGCGTGTTTGCGATTCGTTCTATCTCCGAAATCTCTGTGAGCGGTTACGATCGCTTCCGCAACGGGAATCAATGCGCTTTCAGGAATCCAACCGAGCAAACTTGCGGCCCGTGCAAACGTTTCCGGTTTGTTGTGGGTCATTCCGAAACCGCCGCCCGCAAACACGAAATAACCGTCGATATTTCCGTCCGCGGATAAAGTCGCCGCGAAACCCATGTCGTTCGCGTAGATGTCCACTGTGTTGTTTCCCGCGAGAGTTACTGCGATCTTAAACTTCCGAGGAAGATAGGTCTTTCCGTAGATCGGATCCTCTTCGTCTTTGTTGAGTTGTTTGTCGCCTAACCATACTTCGGCGTAAGCGTTCGTCTTATATTTAAAATGATCGGATAAAAGCTGAGCGACTCCGTCCAACAGTTGTAGATCCTTTTTACCGAGAGGATTTACGGCTTGAGTCACGTTACGCACAACGTCCCCGCAGGCGCCCATGCTGGAAAGATTCACTTCGTGGATCGCTTTCATCACGTCGCGGAGATGAAAAATTCTCAGCGTATGAAGCTGGACCGATTGTCTCGTTGTTAAACGAATCGCCCCGCCTCCGAATTTATCTCCCAGTTCGTCCCAAACCAAGTATTGCTCGGAAGACAATCTTCCGCCGGGAATTCTACCCCGAATCATAAAGCTGGTAGGAGCTTCGATATCGTTTCCGTTTTCGTCTTTTTTACGATCTCTGTCTTTCTGTTGATACAGTCCGTGAAACTTCAAAAGCTGTTTCTCGTCCTCTTCGTAGGAATCGATGTTCTGGTCTATGCCTTCGGCGATTTTTCCTCTTAGATTTCTAGAGTTCAGCTTAATCTCTTCTACGGGTGATAATTCTTTTGTTTCTGACATGGCTTGGATCTTTTTCCTTTTTCGGGTTTATGATTTCGTTATATACGTTTGGGTTCCGCGGGGATTTTGAAATAATCCTCTTTCAGAGTCTGCAACAACTCTTTCAAAACCTTTTTTCTTTTTTCGGGATCGGGAAGAATCGACTTCAATTCTTTTCTAAGCCGCATCAACTCCTGCAGTTCTTCTTCGTGCTCGTCGGGAATAAGTTCTTCCAATGTCGTCTTAACGACTCCGGACAAACCCGCAAAATTTCCTTCGGTGGAAATTGCAACGCGTACAGGACCGCGATCCAATACGGCTGCGGAATAAAAATCGCAGTTCGAAGGATCGTCCGCACAGTTGATCCAAATCTTCCAAGAATGCGCGTAATCGCTGAGTCTTCGATTCAAATCGGAATCGTTCGTCGCGGAAAAAACCAAGGCCCGTCCTTGAAGATCGGAAAATTCGACGGATCTGTATTCTACTTTGATCTCGGGATGTTTTTCCAAAATCTGCGCGACTTCGCGGCAAGTTTCCAAGGCGATCAACGTGATCTTAGCGCCCGCATCCAAGAGATGCGGTAATTTTTCGAGAGCGACCTTGCCGCCGCCGATCAAAAGAACATTCTTATTTTCTAAATTCAAAAACGCTGGATATTTACGGCTCATTCTTCTTCGCCTCCCAGCGTTTCGGAGACAAATTGTGCGAAACGGGTTCTTTCCAAAAATTGAACGACCTTTCCGATATAGATGATACCCGGACCTTTCGTCTTTTTTTCAAAGTAAGAATCGGCCGCTTCCCGAAGCGTGCAGGTTTGAACGTTGCAGTTTTCGAGCGACGCATTTTCCACAAGAGCGACCGGTAATGAAGGATCGCTTCCGTGCAGCAAAAGAAGTTTCGCAATTTTAGGAAGAGAGGTCGTCCCCATAAAAAGCGCAATCGTTCCTTTGAACTTGGCAAACCATTCCCAATCGGTTTCCTCGTTCAGAACGGTATGCCCGTCCATGATCAAAACCTGGCGGGACAAACCTCTGTGAGTCAGAGGAAATCCCGCAAAGGACGAACCCGCGTTCAGAGAACTGACTCCGGGAACGATTTCGTATTCTATATTATGATTGAGTAATGTGATGAGTTCTTCGCCGCCTCTTCCGAAAACGAAAGGATCTCCTCCTTTCAGACGAACCACATTCTTTCCTTGCAAAGCGTAGAAAAGAAGAAGCTCGTTGATTTCTTCCTGCGTTGCGGAATGAGCGCCGGAACGTTTACCAACGTAATGAACCACGGCGGACTTCGGAAAAATCTCCAGAAAAGAAGGATCCAAAAGCGCGTCATACAAAATGACCTCGGCATTGGTTAGAATTCGATACGCACGTAAAGTAAGATCCTCCGGATTTCCCGGTCCGGCTCCCACAAGATACACCTTGCCGGGTTTAAGATCTTTGTTCGTATCGGCGTTTAACACGAATTAGGCTCCGACTCCGGTGATCATTCCCGCGCCGACGGTGGAATTGGTTCCTTCATCCACGAGTATAAAACTTCCCGTGGAACGATTGATTCTATATTCGTCGAAACTCACAGGCTTTGCGGTGCGGATTTTGATCTTACCGATTTCGTTCAGCGTAAGACCTTTCGACGCGTCCTGTTTTTCATGAGTGTCGGGAGCGACCTTGAATTCGATTTCTTTTACGATCGCTTTTACCGAATTCGTGGTTTGACGCAGAAGGTATTTATTACCGGACAATAAAACCTTGGAATCCATCCAGCAGATGTTCGCTTCCAAATCCTGAGAAACGATCGGCTGGTTATCGGACTTAACGATCATATCTCCGCGGGAAATATCGATCTCGTCCTTCAAACGAATCGTGACGGACATCGGAGGAAACGCTTCTTCCACTTCTCCGTCGAACGTATCGATCGCTTCGATCGTACTCGTAAATCCGCTCGGAAGAACCGTGATCGAATCGCCTTTTCTGAAAATTCCGCTGCGGACCTGTCCCGCGTATCCTCTGTAATCGTGGTGTTCGTCGGAAAGAGGACGGATCACGTATTGCACCGGAAAACGAGCGTCTTCTATGTTCTCGTCGCTTTCGATATAGACTTCCTCAAGATGATTGAGAAGAGTACGTCCGTCATACCAGGAAAGGTTTTCGGACTTATCGACTACGTTGTCCCCGTTGAGAGCGCTGATCGGAATAAATTCAATATCCTTAATGTCCAATCGGGACGCGAAGTTCAGATATTCGGCTTTGATTTCTTCGTAACGAGATTGGGAGAATTCCACCAAATCCATCTTGTTGATACAAACCACGAGATGAGGAATTCTTAACATCGATGCGATGTAAGAATGACGATATGTTTGTTCGATCACGCCCTTACGAGCGTCGATCAGAATGATCGCCAAATTGGAGTTAGACGCTCCCGTAACCATGTTACGTGTGTATTGAACGTGGCCCGGAGCGTCGGCGATGATGAACTTTCGTTTCGGAGTCGAAAAATATTTATAAGCGACGTCGATCGTAATTCCTTGTTCTCTTTCCGCTTTGAGACCGTCCGTGAGAAGAGCCAAGTTGATCTGACCGTTGTTGCCGCGCGCGGTTTTTTCGATCGCTTCAAGTTGATCCTCGAAGATCGATTTGCTGTCGTAGAGAAGTCTTCCGATCAAAGTGGACTTACCGTCGTCCACGCTTCCCGCAGTAATAAAACGCAATAAATCCATCAGAAGTATCCTCCTCGTTTTCTGTCTTCCATAGCCGCTTCCGAACGTTTGTCGTCGAGTCTGGAACCTCGTTCCGTCGTCCGAGTCGTTTGGATTTCGAGGATGATGTCGTCGATGTTATCCGCTTGCGAATCCACTGCCGCGGTGCAAGTCATATCGCCCACCGTGCGGAAACGAACGATCTTGTCTTCCACGCGATCGTTTCCGTCGATCGTAATGAACTTCGAAACGGGGAAGAGAAGATTCTCGCGATAGATCACTTGTCGTTTATGAGAAAAATATAAAGAAGGAAGAGCGATGTTTTCTTTGCGGATGTATTCCCAAACGTCCAACTCGGTCCAGTTGGAAATCGGAAAAACGCGTACATTCTCCCCCGGACTGATTTTACCGTTATAAATATTCCAAAGCTCGGGTCTTTGCAGTTTCGGATCCCATTGACCGAATTCGTCACGAACGGAAAAAACCCGTTCTTTCGCTCTGGCTTTTTCCTCGTCGCGGCGCGCTCCTCCGATGCAAGCGTCGAATTTGAATTCGGCGATCGTATCCAAAAGGGTCACGGTTTGAATTCCGTTTCTGCTCGGGAATTTTCCTTTTTCTTCCACCGCTTTGCCTTGATCGATGGAATCCTGAACGTAACGAACGATGAGCTTCTCGCCGATCTTGGAAGCGAGTTCGTCTCTGAAATCGAGAGCTTCCTGAAAGTTATGACCGGTATCGATGTGGACGAGAGGAAACGGAAACTTTCCGGGACGAAACGCTTTCAACGCGAGATGCACAAGTGTGATCGAATCCTTTCCTCCGGAGAAAAGAAGAGCGGGTCTTTCAAATTGAGAAGCGGTTTCCCGAAGAATATAAATCGATTCCGCTTCGAGTTGTTCGAGATGTGTAAGTCTGGATCTATTCATAGTTGAATTCATATTGCTCTTTTAGGACCGGATTTTTGACGGACCAACTTGCCGTCGACGACGTGAAGTCCGCATTCTTGGTTGGATTCTTCCCACCACCATCTTCCGGCGCGGATATCTTCTCCCGGTTGAACCGCTCTTGTGCAGGGAGCGCAGCCGATCGAAGGAAATCCTTTTTTGTGTAACACGTTTACCGGAATCCGATACGTATCGATGAAGTCTTGCGTGCGTTCCAAAGACCAATCGAGAAGCGGATGATACTTTAAAATATTACGCGAAGAATCAAGTTCCACTTTCGTGAGCGAATGTCTGGAATCCGATTGTTCCGACCGGATTCCGGTGATCCAAAGTTTTGTTCCGACAAGCGCTCGATTGAGAGGTTCGACTTTTCGGATATAACAACATTCTTTTCTGTTATCCACCGAATCGTAAAAGCTGTCGGGCCCTTTCGTATTGATGAGATTTTGAACCGCGACCGTGTCGGGAAAAAACGTTTCGATCTTTTTATTATAACTTGCGTTCGTAAGTTTGTGAAGGTCGTACGTTTCGTTGAAAAGGCGGCCCGTATCCAAAGTAAAAACTCTGATTTTCAGATTTCGGGAGAATATAACGTGAGTGATAACTTGGTCTTCAAGACCTAAGCTCGTGGAGAAGGCCGCAGTTTCCCCATACTCGTTGCTGATCCATTCTAAAGCGTCTTCCAGGCTCAAAGGCGCAAGTTTTTGTTCCAACTCTTGCGGGTTCATGTTCGTGATAATCTAAGTCTTGAATTGGAGGCTCACGCATCCAGCTTGATTTTATAATTGATCCAAGAAATAGTCCAGATTTAAGAAAAAATGGACCTATTTATTTGCCAAAGTTCTATATATTGGATTTTTTGTAAACTATATTTGATATAGCGCATCCTCAAGCGTCAATTTCTCAGTCTTACTGGAAATTTAGAAAGTATTGGAAAGAATCCTCCCCTTTACTCCAATCGATTCCTAATGGAAATCCTATCGATCCTCAAGGGATTCTTTCGGAAGAATCGAGCGATTTATGTTCTCCTATTTGGAGTTTACGGAAGCGTTTTTCTCCTTCTCTTTCTCAACGAAGAATTCGGATTTCCCCTTCTTGCCTCCAAAAACCCCGTACTAAAAACGATCGCCACGCTCTGCATCTACGGAATGCTGATGCTCTTCTTCTACTTTCACCTTCCCCAAAAAAGAAGGAGCCGATTTGCTAAAGGAAAACTCGCCGGTTTTCTCTTCGTATTTTGGATTTGTATGATCGTGCTGGAATTTTTGGATCTTTCCCATGAGAAATTTCTAATGTATCTCCCCAGGGAATGGATCTACTGGTCTTGGAAGGTCGCGAAACAATTCGTTCATTTCGTTCCGTTGCTCGCGATTCCCTTGTTGTACGATTTTTACAGACACAAAACCGATCCGGTTCCGTTCGACAAAAAGAAAAATCCCCGTTACTATCCGATCTTGATTCTCGGATTGTTGATCGCGGCGATCGGATCTTTCGTTCCCGGCTTTCGCGAATTTTATCCGCGAGCGCCTTTGAGCAACGAACAACTTTTGTATCACGCAACTTGGTTCACGACTTTGGGTTTCGAAATCGTTTATCTTTCCACGTTTTATTTCACGGAATTCTTTTTTAGAAAATTCATCATTCGTTATTTGAGTTTTGCGGGACGGTATCACGCCGTCGGAATGGGCGCATTGATTTACGGGATGGTTCATTTCGAAAAACCGAGAGGAGAAATTCTCAGTTCGTTTTTCGGAGGTTTGCTGATGGGAGCTTTGAGCATACGAACGCATTCGATCCGAGGCGGTCTTTACGCGCATATCGCGCTCGCGGCGGGAATGGAATTTTTTGCGGGTCTTTATGTTTGGGACAAGTTGTTTTGATCGAATCGGAGAACGGACTTTTCGTAAAAATCAGGGCGACTCCTGCGGAACGATCCGTAGAGAGGGACGAGCCGGATTTTTGCAGGACCGGGCTCTCGCTTCAATCTGCGAAGCGCCATAAAAACTTTTTCAAAACAAAAAACGCCTCGAAAAAGAACGGCGCATCGCAGTATTTCCGCTCGATCCCTGTCGCAAAATACATTCGAAAAATCTAATTTTTTCGGATCTTCACGATGCAGGCCCCGCGAATCTGGGTTTGCATCGTATCCTTTGCGAACTTCAATTCTTTCGTTAAGATCTCCGTAAGACCTCCCTCGATCTCTTCGCAGGATTTTGCAACGATGAACCAATCCTCTTTGAAAACCGGAGAGGAGGTTGTTGAAATCGCCTCGGAGGCGCGCGCTTTCAAAAATTCGACTTCTTCTTTTTTTCTCTTTTCACGGACGTTTTGGTAATTCAGAAAACCGGCTCTATAAAAAGACAACGTAATATCCGGTCGATTGTGATGTTCTAACGGAAGCAAATTCCATAAAACGGAAGTACGACTTACTTCTTTTAGGAAGAATTCTTCCGCATCGTCGGCGGTATAAAACAAAGAACGGTCCACGCCGGAAAAACAGAGATTGGTTCTTTCCCAAACGGAATGATTCTTCCAACTCCAATACCCGAACGTAAACATAAGAAATAACGAATATACCGCCGCGGCAAAAATTTTAGCGGATTCTTCTTTCGAAAATTCTTCGTAACAAAAAATTCCGATCGCGATCAACAGAGCCGGATACAAATGATAGATATGTCGCGGTTGATGATTGGGAGTCATCAGCGTAAGTCCTAAAATCGAAACGAAGATCGATAAAAACAAAAAGAACGAAGCGCTGACTTCCCGCTTCTCGCGGTAACGAAAGATTCCGAATCCGATTCCGAGCAACAAGCCCGCACACAGAATCCATCCTCCATGCGGAGCATAAAAAGAATTCTCGATAATTTCCTGAAAATAGGTCAGGCTAAAGATCGATTCATCGCCTTGTCCCGGCAGTAAACCGGCCCCTTGTGCGTGTTGAATCGTGCTGCTCGAACTGGAAAATCGGTCCGGATGCAATAAAACCCAAGAACCGATCGGAAGTATCACATACGTCCAAAAGTATTTCCAGACGACGCCGATTTCTTTTTTATTTTCTTTCGAATAGAATAATTTCCAAATCACGATGCTAATGCTGATCCAAAAGAGCAGCGCTCCCGCATAACGCAATAGCGCTTTGGTCTTTCCCGGAAACGCATCCTTGGAAATTAAAATCGAGGTAAGAAGCAGCACGAGCGAAAGAACGATCGGAAGCGAAGCGCCCCATTTGATTCTCCCGAAAAAATTCTTTGCGGAAGCGTTTTGATACGAATTCAAAAGTACAAATAGGAACGTTTTGGTTTTTTGAAAACGAAACACGGTTAAAAACAAACAGCCGAAAAAAACGAAGATATAACCGTACGGATATTTCGTATGGAACAAAAGGTTCGCGCTGACAAACAAAAACCAGGGAGAATCCGCTTCTTGATTTTCGACGGAATTTCGATACAACTTCCAAAAGGCAAGAATCGCTGGCAGAAAGAAAAGGCCGCCCTGTATTTCCAGCATTCCTGAAAAGGAATAATGCATAAATCCCGGATTTTGCAAAAGCCCGGCCCAAACGATCGGAAACAAAATCGCTGCGGCGATCCAACTTTTATTTTTGTGAAACGACCTTAAAATCCAAGGAACGATTCCAAAAAGAAGAATCAATTCCACAAACGTGAACAACGAAACCGGAGTTCCTCCGGGACCGAACATCAAAACGAGGAAAGCCTCGGGAATATTTCTGAGAACCGGCCAAGTCGGCGAATCAAAGATCAACTTCAGAACGGTGATCGCGTCAAGGGAACGCACGGCTTCCGCGATTCGAATCGAAGTAACCAACCTTGCGTCCGGGTCCCACGTTAAAAAATTCTGATTCGGACAAAACGTTATAAATTTAAGATACAGTTTTCGGAAATAGATTCCTAAAATAACGAACTGAGGTAAAAAAAGTCCCAGAGATAAAATTGCGGACGCGCGGATGTTCTTCAAAAACTGCATGATCGATTTCAGGAATCATCACAACTTCTTTCGGATTACGGTCAATCGACTAATCGGAATCTATTTCTTATTCCCGATTTTTTTTACGCTTCACGCGGACGATCGGCCCTTCGTTTTTCCCAAGGATCATTCCTTTCATTCTCCGTATAAAGTGGAATGGTGTTATTTCGTGGGAATCATCCGTTCATCGGACGGCAAACGATACGGATACGAACTTAGTTTTTTCAAAGGAATTTTCGGTAAGAATAGGGAAGCGTTTCCCGTTCACTTTGCGATCTCCGATTTGGAAAACAAAAAACACGAAACGGCGCAAGCCGTCGAACGTAAGTTAGGCGGAATGGCGGGTTATGACGGAAAACGGATTTTTAGCGGCGACTTCGTTCTGGAGATCCGAGGAAAAACGGAATTTCATCTGATTGCAAAACCGAAAAACGTTCCGGGACTTTCCCTGGATCTGCATCTCAGCGCAGAGGATTCAAATATTCTAATACACGGAGACGAAGGGAAATCGATCAAGAGCAGAAAGAATCCCGATTTCTATTCGTATTATTACAGCATCCCCGGACTTTCCACACAAGGAGAACTCGTTTTCAACGGGAAAAAGATTCGGATCGAAAGCGGCAATTCTTGGATGGACCATGAGTGGAGCAGTCCGTTGGATTCCACAAGACAAGCGGAGCTTTCGGACAAATCCAATTCTTGGGATTGGATCTGCATCCAACTCGAGGACGGAACCGATCTGATGGCTTTTAACTTTCGGGAAACTCCAGGCTCGGCTTCGGAAAGTTTCGGAACGCTCCGATTGAAGTCCGGACAAAAAACGAAATTTGAAAAGGAAGGAGAAATTCTTTTCTCACACGATTCTTCCTTTTGGAAAAGTCATCGCACCGATAAAAAATATCCTCTTGTATGGAATCTGACCACTCGATCGACACAAGAAGATTCGACTCTCCAGCTTATAATCGAACCCTTCTTTGAAGATCAAGAATTCGATTCCAGACCTACAACCGGATTCAGTTATTGGGAAGGCGCGGTAAAAGTTCGAGGAAAGAGAGCCGGAAAATCCGTTCAAGGTTTCGGATATTTGGAACTCAAAGGAGGTCGCGATTGATGCCGAGCAAATCGAAACCTAACGTTCAAACCATTTCTCTTAACAATTAAAACTCTTTTTTGAAAAAGGCTTTGTCTTAGAATCTAATTCCTCGAAACTGTTTTTCCGGGAACCGGAAACGAAATGAAAAAATATTTCCTGAAACGATTTCTTCTCATCATCCCGACTTTGCTGGGAATGACGTTTATCGTTTTTTTGATTTCTCATTTTGCGCCCGGCGGTCCGCTCGAAACCGAAATCGCAAAGATCCGAGGATATGCGAACGCACAAGGCGGGAGCGCAAAAACGATCTCCGAAGAAGAAATCGACATCATCAAAAAAAGATTACATTTAGATAAACCCGTCGGCATCGCTTATCTTTATTGGCTCAAAGAAATTCTTACCTTTAACCTGGGAGAATCCAGGCTTCATACGCGGCAAGTCACGGATTTGATTTTGGAAAAACTTCCCGTATCGCTGACGTTCGGTCTTTCCGGTTTTTTTCTTTCCTATTTGATTTGTATCCCGCTCGGAATTTCAAAGGCGCTTCAGAACGGAGAACGATTCGATATCGCTTCCAGCGGAATCATCTTAATCACGTATTCGATTCCCGTCTTCGCGCTTTCCGTGTTACTGCTTTATATATTCGCCTCGGGAGAATTATTATCGATCTTCCCGCTCGGTCACGAGGTTTCGGACGAATACGAATCCTTATCTTCTTGGGAAAAGATCGTCGATCGAATCCAACACATGTTTCTTCCGGTGATCTGTTACGTTTCCGGTTCGTTCGCGGTTCTCACATTGTTGATGAAGAATTCCCTCTTGGAACAAATCTCGAAAGAATACGTCCGCACCGCTCTTTCCAAGGGATTCAGTTTTAAGGAAGCGATCTTCAAACACGCGTTTCGAAATTCTTTGATTCCGATCGCGACCGGCTTCGGTAGCAACCTCAGTTTGATTTTCGCGGGCTCGCTCGTGATCGAACTCGTGTTCAACATCGACGGAATGGGCCTTTTGAGTTTTCAAGCCGTCACGGAAAGAGACACGGATCTGATGATGGGACTTTTATTGGTTCAAAGTCTTCTTTCCTTGATCGGAAATATTCTCTCCGATTTCTGTTACGTCCTTATCGATCCGAGGATTCAATTCGAATGATTCTGAGTCCGATCTTAAAAAAACGATTTCAGAAATTCCGGGCTAACAAACGGGCTTGGTATGCCTTAAATATATTATTGATTTCTTATGTGATTTCCTTGTTCGCGCCTCTCATCGCGACCAATCAGCCTTTGATCGTAAGTTATCAGGGGAAATGGCATTTTCCGATTTTTGCGTTTTATCCCGAGTCTCAATTCGGTGGGGAGAATCTAACTCCGCCGAACTACAAAAAACTCGCAAAACGGGACGATTTCCTCTCCGGTTCCAATTGGATCCTATTCGCTCCCGTTCCGTACGGCTACAACGAGGACAACTTGGAAAGTTTGGAGGAAGGGGAAACGCCTCCTTCTTCTCCCAATCGAAAACATTGGCTTGGGACGGACGATCGGGGCCGCGACGTTTTTACGCGGGTTTTTTACGCATACAGAAACGCCCTCAGCTTCGGACTTATATTAGTATTTCTTGAATTAGCAATGGGAACGTTGATCGGTGGAATGCAGGGTTACTTCGGAGGAAAGACGGATATTCTCATGCAGAGAATTATCGAAATTCTTTCCGCGATCCCCTTCTTATATTTGATTCTGATCGTGGGAGCGTTTTTCGGAAGAGGATTTACGGTTTTATTGATCACATACGGCGCGTTGAGCTGGATCGGCATTTCGTATTATATGCGCGGAGAATTCTACAAACTCAAACAACTGACGTATGTGGATTCTGCAAAAGCGTTGGGAGTCAGTTCGTTTCGAATCATGCTGCGACACATTCTTCCGAACGCGATCACGCCCCTCGTAACATTCTTGCCGTTTACTCTGATCGGATCGATTTCCATTCTAAGCGCGTTGGACTTTCTCGGTTACGGAATTCCCGCGCCTAACCCGTCTTGGGGAGAAATGATCGGACAAGGAAGGGAACGATTGAGCGCATGGTGGCTCATCACGTTTCCGTCGTCCGCGCTCTTCTTCACGATTTTATTGACTTCGTTTATCGGAGAAGGACTAAGAGACTCTTTCGATTCCAGAGAAAAGGCGGTGTATGAATGAACGCTTCTTCTTTGCTTCAGGTTAAGAATTTTTCACTCGATCTTTATTCGGAAAACCGTTGGCTTCCCGTTCTTCAAAATTTGAGTTTCGACGTACGACCCGGTGAAATTCTTTCTTTGATCGGAGAATCGGGCTGCGGCAAGTCTTTGACCGCGCTCGCATTGACGCGTTTGATTCCTTCCAACATTTCGCGCGTTCGATCGGGTGAAATTTTATACCAAGGAAACGATCTTTTAAAACTTTCCGCCGAACAGATGAGAAAGATCCGCGGAAAGGAAATCGCTTATATCTTTCAAGAACCCTTTGCCGCGCTCAATCCTTTGTTGAAGATCGAAGATCAGATGATCGAAGCGTATTTGATGCACATATCGGATAACCGCAAAGAAGCGATCGAGAAAGCGAAGTATCTTTTGTCTTCGGTCGGAATCACGGATATTCAACAAAGATTATATTCCTATCCGAATCAGATGAGCGGGGGAATTCTTCAGAGAATCAGCATCGCGATGGCGTTGATGTGCGATCCGACTCTTCTCATCGCTGACGAACCTACGAGCTCGATCGACGTAACGATCCAAGCACAGCTTGTGGAACTTCTTCTTCGTCTTCAAAAAGAAAACGGAATGTCCATTCTCTTTATCTCGCACGATTTCGGCTTAGTCGGAACGATCGCGCATCGAATCGCGGTTATGTATGCGGGGAGAATCGCCGAGATCGGAGACACCGATTCCGTCATCGATTCGCCCAATCATCCTTATACGAAGGATTTACTCGCGTCGATTCCGTCGCTTGCCAAATCGGTCGAGGACTTGCAGCCGATTCAGGGAATCGTTCCTTCGCCCGATCAATACCCGATCGGTTGTCATTATTCCACACGTTGTAAAGCGGTGATGAATTCGTGCAAAGAAACCAAACCGGAATTGTTTACCGTACGCTCCGAAAAAGAACCGCATCTGGCCGCTTGTTTTTTAACGAAAGAATAGGATCGTATCGAAGAAGAAATCATGATCGCCATCAAAGACCTATCCATCAGTTTTTACACGAAATCCGGATTCGGATTTAAAAAGAATCGAATCGCCGCGGTAGACGGAGTCAATCTTGAAATCGCAAGCAACGAAATTCTAGGATTAGTGGGAGAATCGGGTTGCGGTAAGTCCACGTTGGGAAGAGGTCTCGTAAAACTTTTAAAACCCGAATCGGGAACGATTCATTTTGAAGATACGGAGATTTCTTCGCTTTCTTCTTCCGAATTTTTTCCGCTTCGAAAAAATCTTCAGATCATCTTTCAAGATCCGTATTCTTCCCTGAACCCGAGAATGACGATTGCGGAAATTCTTATGGAAGGTTTGGAAATTCACGAAAAACTTTCCACCGAAGAAGCCGAATCCAAAATCAAAGACATTCTGCAAAGAGTGAATCTATCATCCGATATTCTTTCCAGATTTCCCCACGAGTTTTCCGGCGGTCAAAGACAAAGAATTGCGATCGCAAGAGCGCTCGTTTTAAAACCCAAGTTTGTCATCTGTGACGAATCGGTCTCCGCACTCGACGTTTCTACGGGAACTCAAGTTTTAAAACTTTTGGTCGAATTAAAAAACGAATTCGGGCTTTCGTATTTGTTTATCTCTCACGATCTCGGTGTGGTAAAATCGATCTCGGACAGGATCGCGGTCATGTATTTGGGGAAAATCGTCGAGCTTGGAAAAACGAAGGACATCGTTTCTTCGCCTGCTCATCCTTATACAAAGGCTTTATTTCAATCGACGTTCGACGTTTACGATCGAAAGAAAATTCGAACTCCGCTCCAGGGAGAAATACCGAGCGTGGTTCATAAACCTTCCGGTTGTCACTTTCACACGCGATGTCCGATCGCACAGGATCTCTGCAAAAAGGAGATTCCCGTTTGGAAAGAAAACGAAAACGGGCAAAAGGTTTTGTGTCACTTTCCGTTGGAAAAAGGAAAATGAAATTCCTCAAGCGCATTCAAGAATTCTTATACAGCAATCGAATCAAGTTTCTTGCGATTCTGTTGTTTCAGGTTCTTGCATTGGCGCTCTTCACCCTGTTACCGATTCTTTCCCGTCAGGATTTTTATAAAGACTTTATATTAACCGAAATCGAAAAGGAAACCGGATTGGAAGTAAAGGTGGAATCTTCCGATTTGATTCTCTTTCCGTTTCCCGGAATCGAGCTGAATTCCGTGCAAGTTCGAAAAGGCGATTTGATTATCGGAATCAGCGATCAGATCAAGATAGATATTTCCTGGTTCGGTCTGTTAGGACAAAAAGTCGAGATCCGGGACGTTTCGATTTCAGGCGGACAAATCAATCTTCACAAACTGAAAGACGGTTCTATCGATTTGATCGAGTTTCTTCAAAACGGAAAGGGAGATCCGAAAGAGGATCATGAAACTCAGACGATTAAAATCTTCGATCCTACATCATCGAACTCAGGCGCTCCTCTGAATCCGAAAGATGTTCTCAAGATCGGATTAAAGAACATTCAGATCGAGAATTTCTACGTTCATTATCAGGACGATACTCATAATAGGACGTATGGAATCTATCTTTGGAAATCCTCTTTCGGTATTTCCTTTTACGGAAATACCCTCGACATAACTCTGCAGGGAAAATTGGACGAGCAGAGTTTCCAAATTTACGGAAGCGCCGGGTTGGACGAGTTTCCTACAACGCTCGAAAAACTTCAATTCCAAGCGACGATCATATTCGACAACTGTTCTCTTTCCATCTTTCGCGATTTACTTTCGATTTTTCCCAACGCCGATTTTTCCAAGACGACCTTTAACGGAACGATCAAAATCAACAAAGCCGTCAACGAAACCATCAATTTCAACGTAATCGCTCAAGCGAAAAACTTCGCATACAAAGGTGGGAATCCGTTCGGCGATCTGAAAGTGAATTTGGAGTTACGTCTGGATATTCCGAATAAAAAATTAGATTTTCCTTATATAACAGCGGTTTGGCCCGGAGTGGCGGAAGGAAGTGCAAGAGGAACTGTTCTGTGGAACTACAAGACAAATTCTTCATTTCAAATTTCCGCAAACTATCTGGATTATCAGAGTTTACTTCGTCTCGGAAAGTTATTTGAATTTACGAAGAAGTTCGACGATCCTAAACGTCCGGACGGCGTTTTCTATTTCAGCGCCGATCTGAAAAACGTGTACGCATTAAAACATAGATTCCCGGTTTTAAAGGCGGAGATCAAATATACGTATCCCTGGATTCAGATTTCCAGTTTTCACGCATATATTTACAACGGAGAAATATTAGGAAAATCTAAAATAAATCCGTTCAAGTCCAGATTCGAGGTTCAAGGAGAAGCGTATCGAATTCAAACGGATCGGATTCTCATGCCTTATGTAAACGATCGGATCATCAACGGAAATTTGTTCAGCAAATTCAGTTTTGTAACGGAAGTCCGCGATCAATCTCCGGACTTTGTGGGAGATTTTTTTAGGAACATGGAAGGCTCCGGAAATCTGCAGATATTAAACGGAGAACTTTTGGGTTACGCGAACTTTATGATTCCTGTTTTGAATACGCTTGGAAAAATCATTTCCTTCAACGGTATCGACGGAAGAAAGGTGGAATTCTCCTCTTTAAAATCGGATTTCAAAATCGAAAATAATCGATTCTACTTTCAAAACTTAAAACTGCAAGGTAACGGTTTGGAAGCGGACGTAAAGGGCAACATCGGCTTCGATAAAAATGTGGACGTTCTTCTGAATTTAAGAATGGGCGGGAACATCGTCGGCAAGGCTCTGAAAATTCCGATCATTTATAAAGGGGTCTTTAAACAATCGATTCCTTATATAGATCCGATTTGGCTGGGATCGGTCTTTGCAGGAAGCACCATCTTAGCACCATTCTTCACGCCTGTGGGAGGACCGTACGGCGGTGGCATTGCCGGATCCGTCGTATCGGAATATGTGCGAGATGCTTGGGAAGGCTTTAAAGGTTTATTCTCATCCAAAGAAGAGAACAAGAAAAAATAAAATCGAAATTGTCTGGAGAATTCATGAAACCAAAATTATTGATTCGGATCGCCGCCATTATGATGCTCATCTTTGCGATCGGACATTCAATCGGTCATTTTACTCGATACAACACGACCAATCCGCAAGCGGTTACCGTTATTTCTACAATGCAGCAAACAAAGATTCCAATGGAAGGCGTTACAAAATCATACGATCAGTTCTATTCGGGAATGAGTTTGAACCTGAGCATCGTTTTGATTTCGTTGACGATCCTTCTTTGGTTCTTATCGAATCTTGCAGAATCTGATCCACGTGCGACCTTGAAACTTTTGCTTCCGATTTTCTTTTGTATCGCCGCTTTTTCGGTTACTGGTTTTTTCTATTTCTTTGCGGCACCGACACTGATTTCATCGTTGGGTTCGATTTCACTTTTGGCGAGCATCGCGATCTTGCAAAAGAAATTATAATAAGAATTGAGATTCGATATTCTTTCGAAGGGATCGGTTCCGTTCGACAATTGACTGTGAAAGATTATGTTGTCGGAAGTACTACGATTGAACCGTAAAACTCGAATGGCCCCCACCCGAATTGGGTGGTGGTGGCGGGCTCCGTGGGAGAAATCGGCTGAATTTCCGTTAACAGGAAAATCGCCGGATGTCAACTTGGATTCTATCTAAAAACCGTTGTCGTACCTACGACATCAGTTACTTAATTAGCTTGCACGCATAATGAAAGACATCCGAGGAGGACGGAGTCGCTCAGGTAAAATCCAAATCCATTCCTTCTTGAATCAAAATTCGAAGCGCATTGCTCGTTTCCACCAACCCGTCTCGAATCTTATAATCGAAGTGCATGGTTCCGTTTAAAATTTCCTCCTGAAAATGTTTTAACACGACGCCGTCCACCTTTGCAAGTTCGAGATCGTGGCTTGTCACCAAACCGACCACTCGATTCTTTTTGAGTTCCTTTAAGATTCCTTTGCACGCAAGAGAACGTTCTCTCGTATTGGTTCCTTTTAAAATTTCATCGAGCAAAACAAGATGCGGTTTACTGCCGTCTTTGATCTTTTTAACGATCTCGGAAAGCCTTCTTACTTCCGCATAAAAGAAAGAGATTCCTTCTTCCAAGTTGTCCTCGTTTCTCATGCTCGTATGAACTTTCAACACGGGGAGTGAAAATTCTTTTGCAGGCGCCGGACCTCCGGCCAAAGAAAGAATGGAGGCAACGCCGATCGTACGCAGATACGTCGTTTTGCCGGACATATTCGAACCCGTGATTAAAACGACATTCCCTTCTTCAATCGCTTCCAAAGGATTGGAAACTCTCGACTCGGAAGGAAGCAAAGGATGAAAGAGTTCCTTACCTGCAATTCCTTGCTTGGAAGTTTCGGGGAGAATTTCCGGAAAACAATAATCGGGAAACATCCACTTCAGATTCGCAAAAGGAAATAGAGAATCGAATACGGTCAGATCCTCGATCGAATGTTCCAAAAGAATCGAATGTTTTTCTCGCCATTTCGAAATTCTTTGCAAGATCCAAAGATCGTATAAGAATAGATTGTTTAAAATCAAATGGAGCAAAGGCGCTTCGGTTAACGCGACCCGTTTCAAAATCCGATCCAAATCCTCGTACGCGGATTTTAATTCCCTCTTTGAAGTTTCGTTTAAAAACGTCCTTCCGTTTTTGTCGCGAACGTTCAAACCCTTCAAATAAATTAGAATTTTCTGAAGTCCTCCGATGCTTCCCGAAAGAGCATAATACTGACTGAAAATTTCGAGGGAGCGGGAGCGATACAACCCGAACAAAATCAGATTGAGGAAAAGAACCGATGCGGGAAACGGAACGCCTAAAAGAACGTTCGCAGGAATAAAAGCCAATACGAGAATCGTAACCGGTTTATAAATTTTCCGGAGCCAAGGATACTGATCCCAGAGTTTCGAATCGGCATCGTTTCGTATCAGTTTCAATTCCGCCTTGGTAAATGCGGATGTAACATCCTGATTCTCTCGGAGATAAGAAGCCAGCCTCAACACTTTAGGAATCGCGAATGTTTTTTCGGAAATCGATTTTACGATCGATTGACGTAATAGAACATTCTCCCTTTGAAAATCATCGGAAAGATCGTCGGTCGGATCCAAAAGCGAAACCAATCTCTGTTCCGCGTTCCGACTGAATGTTGTATCGAGCCACGGAAAAAGTCCGTTCTCCCGAAACAAATCCAAGTCTCTCGCCAACGGAGAAACCGTTTCCGAAGAAAGTTTCGTTCCGTATTTTTTACCGTAACCTCGAATTCCGATTCTCGCGATCTCGCGGTTCAATACGAAACTCCAAAGTCGAATTCTTTCCCTGGATAAAAGAGTCTTTTTGTATTTCCTTACAAAAACGAAAAAGATCGAAAGAAGAATCAAAGACGGCAGATAATAAACATAGGAAGAACGCAGATAATAGAAAACGGAAATCCAAACCGCAAACGCGGAAAAGAAGCTTAGACGAAATAAGGAAAGTCTGGATAAAAGCGAGGAAACCCGATCGTGATGACGGTTTACTATTTCAGCTCTGCGTTGAAGCCGATCGATCTGAAGAGAGTGTGTCATCCGGTAAGGGAATTGATATTTTCGTAGTGTTCGTTTTCGCGTTTATAAAGTTCGAAATCCAGCAAACGAACCAAAGATCCGAGGTCCGGCATCACCCAGCGCGAAACCAATTTCCCGCGGTCCTTGCCCTTGATCTTATCCACGTACGCGTATCCGAACAAATCCGTCCCGTACTCGTACGCGACGAATCTTCCCGTCCTTTTACCCGTATTGTTGATCAACCGAATCTGCATTTTTTTGCAATTTTACCGTTTTGGGAAAATTCGTACAAGAAAAAAAATACTCAAGGATTTTCCAATTTCATCGATAGATAGTTCAGGGAGTCAATTGCTTTCTCACGGATGAGATCGGGCAGGATTTCCAATAAAAAGATCACCAACCAAACCAGAAGTCGCATGGAGGCGCAAAATGTTTTATCCGGAAATGGATCCAGATTTAAAAAGTTCCTTTCTTTCGATCGACAAAACCGTCGCAAACCTCGTAAACAATACGATTCTTCCGCAATCCGGATTAAAAGCCGGTAACCTTCTGAACGCGGATCAAATGAAAAAATTAAAAGAAATCCGCAAACGCAGATTCAGATCCAGCGAGTGGAAACAATTCTTAAAGGACTAAATTCTAACTTCGCTTAACAAACGGCGAATTCGATTCTATGGATCCTCGCGTAAAAGCAAAACTTCCATACGAAAAAGAATTCTTCCAGAATCGAACCTATAAAATAAAAAAGCCTGCTAAAATAGCAGGCTTTTTCGTGTTAAACCCCAATACGCTTTTAGTATTTGGTTTTGGTCGAAGGCATCTTAACGTTTAGAATCACGTCCACCTTCGTTACATCCCCCTCTCTTACGTTGATCATCGAATTGTTAAGATTCAAATCCTCCGCAA
This sequence comes from Leptospira yasudae, assembly GCF_003545925.1. NCBI lineage: Bacteria > Pseudomonadati > Spirochaetota > Leptospiria > Leptospirales > Leptospiraceae > Leptospira > Leptospira yasudae. Next base: position 1,063,681 of record NZ_QHCU01000001.1, read on the forward strand.
AAGAAGCCTTGATTTCGTAATCACCCGGCTTGAGGTTTGTGAACCAGAAATTTCCTTCGCTGTCCGTATTCAATTTTTGAATTCCGGTTACGCTGGAAATCGTCGGCATAAAGATAGGCTGATTGATCACAGGGTTATCCAAGGTTTTGTAAAAAACCTTTCCTTGAATCGCGCCGAAACCGCTCATAGAAACGTTGATCGGAAGTTCGTTCTTTTTATTCGGAAGAACCGCGAACGTTTCCTGAATCTCAGGATAATCGTCGGCTTTGATCGTAATTTTATGAACGCCGGCCGGCACCTTGCTCAAAGTGATCGTGTAGATATTTCCAGGGATCAATTGTCCTTGTCGTTTCACGGCACCCCAAAAATTGGAAGAAGTCGCCGTAACGGAAGAAGCGAATTCCTGATCGTCGATATAAACCTTTACGTTCCGATTCCCCTTTCTCTTCTTTTTAGCAAAGATAAGAATATCGGGAGGAAGATCGGAAAGTCCGTAAGCACGATCTTGAATGATCGTAGTCTTTAATACCAAATCCCCTCTTTCATTCGTAGGAACAACCGGAGGTTCTTGCGGAGTTACCACAGGCTCGGTAGGGTTCGGTTTTACAGGATCGGGTTCCGGTTCCACGGAAGGAGGAGGAGGTTTCGGAGGATCAACTGGCTTAGGAGGTTCTGGATTTTTTTTACCCGAAAGAAAAATCCCGGATGCGTTTCCGGAAATTTGCGGCACCTGTTCGTGCTGAAACTTCTTAGCCATCTGAACGGTTTCTTCTCTGGATTTAAAGAAGGCTTCCAGCGCAGTAACCACGTTATCTTTATTCAAGTCGGCCGTGCTAAGCGCCTTACCGAAGTTATACGTAAAGATTCCGTGATTGATGCTGCCACCCACTTCGATCGCGGTTTGGTTATCGTCCGCCGAAGAGATGATCGCTTTGTCTTGAAAGAAAAAATCCTCCGAGTCTTGTTTCACGGTTCCGTCGCTTCCCTCGGGAATCGGAACGTCCGCCGAACCTCGAGTCGCCTTTCCTTTCTTAGCGATACCGCCGGAAAAACAACAGTCGAAGATAAAGACCGTTTTCGGAGATTTAACTTTTTCCAAATACTTATTGAGTTCGTCGTCCGGAAGATGCGGTCGATCGTAACAGATGATTAAGTTTCTCATCCCATTCTTTGCGGATGCGTCTCTTTGAAATGCGCCGTGACCGGAAAAGTAAAGAAGAACGGTATCATTGTCACCGGCTTTCTTCGCTAAGGCCTTAATCTCTTTTTCTATATTATCTTTTGTGACTTCCTTACCGAGAACGATCTTCACCTCGTCGAAGTTCCCCACTCTCCGAATCTCGTCGTTTAGATAAGTGGCGTCCGCTTCACAAAGATTAAGTTCCGGAATTCCGGCTTTGTTTCCGGTATAATTGGAACCGAAAATAAGCCCGTATCTTTTTTGTGCAAAAGCGTCGGTCGCAAAAAATAAAATCAAACAGACGCTGATTGCCGATAGCTTGGATTTCAAACCTGGCCTCCTGGGATGATTTGGAATGGAATCAGGGTAGCAAAAGAAATCCTTTTGTCATTATTTTTTTAGGGAAAGAATCGACGCTTCTAAATTTAGGAAAGAATTTTCCAAAATTTATTTGGCCGGAATGGAACGAAAACGGATACAATTTGCAATCGAATTTACGGCCTATCTTGAAACGGAAATCGATCGAATTATTTGTAATAGAAAACGGTTCTTAAAAAACTTTCGAAAAATTCAAAAACGATTCAAAAGAAATAAGAAGAGGGCTTTTCATATTCGACAAAGACCTCTTCTTAAAAAAATCGTGAAGATTAGAGTTCGTGTTTATAGCCGACTCGGTATTGTGTTCCGCCCAAAACGACTGGATAGGATGGTGAAGGCGATAATCCGAGAATTCCCCCTGCAGATTGAGTATGACCCGTACCTAACTTATAAGAATAAAACGTTTCCGCCTCTAAGTAGATAAATCCCTTCTCGGTAAGTCTGGATTGAGCTCCTACAATCCAGTTTGGAGCAACACCGGACACACTGAATCGAACGTCTTCCCAAGCTGCGGTTGGGTTGATTCCGTCGGACACCAAGTTTCCAATCGTCGGACTGATCGGAGTCGCAATATCATGGACAATATTGGATAGATTCGATCCAGCCAGACTCCAACCTCCTTTGAAGTAATGGACACCGCCCCCTATATAGATCGCGTTGTCCTCGGAAACGGAAACCTTGATTCCTACGTTGATCGGGATTTGAATTGCGTTATAATCCCACGTAATATCATAAAATTTGAATCCTAACGCTTTCGCTTCGGTGTCACCTCCAAAATATTTTCTCGTATAATTTGCCGCGATTCTTGCAAAATAGAATTTCCCGAATTCCTTCTCATAACCTGCCGAAAAAACAAGACCGGACATAGCGCCATTCGCTTTCACGTTGATCAATCCCGCCGTTGTATTCTCCAAGGTTTGCAGACGATTTTCGGGAATTACAGCTCTTCTGGGTGCGACTCCCGCATTCGCATTTCCACCCGTTCCACCCGAAGCGACGTCGTAATAATTCGCCGAATCTAAACCGTCTTTCGTAATCGTTCCACCCATTTGAGCAAGATCGAACTGAAGACCGAGACTTCCGAATACATACGACTTTGCGCTGATTGAATTCAGCGAAAGCAACGTTAAAGAGACAACAAATACAACTGTAAGTAATTTTCGAAACATGATTAACTCCTATTTTTCGATTGAGTTTACAGATGTTAGAGTGAGAAACACTCACTCCAACTTCTGCCCTGAGAGATCGTAGACGGAGTAAAAAGGAACGTCAAATCGGATTCGAACAAAATCAAAATTCAGGTTTTCTTATTTTATAAGAACATTATAATTTAATTATATTATAAATTATTTCAAATAAATCGTTTTGGTACATTAAACTTTTTTGTATCTAATTTTTTCATTTTATTATAAATTGATCGGACAATCGCACAGGACTAATAAAACCTAAAGTATTTTTTATATTTTGAAAAGTTTCGATCCTTCATAGTCTGCTTAAGAAAATAAAAAAACCCGGAAGACTTTAGGTCCGCCGGGTTTTCTCTGCAAGAAAAGCGAAATGAAAATTACTTAGACAACCACTTCATCATGCTTCTCAGTTTTTTACCGACCGATTCGATCGGGTGAGCCGCATTCTTTTCTCTCATATTCTTAAAGTTTGGATATCCCGCTTTTGTTTCGGCCATCCAGTTGGTTGCAAATTTTGCTCCCTTATCTTTTTGAATATCGTTCAGAACTTCTTTCATTCTTTGTTTAACGCCTGCATCGATCACGCGAGGACCGCTAACGTAGTCGCCGTATTCCGCAGTGTCGGAAATGGAGAATCTCATTCTCGCTAATCCGCCTTCATAGATCAAATCGGTGATGAGTTTCACTTCGTGAAGACACTCGAAGTAAGCGATTTCAGGATCGTATCCTGCTTCGGTCAGGGTTTCAAAACCCGCCATAATCAAGTTGGAAAGACCGCCGCAAAGAACGACTTGTTCTCCGAAAAGGTCGGTTTCCGTTTCTTCGCGGAAAGAAGTTTCCAGAATTCCAGCGCGTCCTCCGCCTACTCCGGCAGCGTGCGCAAGCGCTCTTTTCTTTGCTTCGCCGGTTGAATCCTGATAAATCGCGATCAAGCAAGGAACCCCGCCGCCTTCCGTATAAACTCGGCGAACCAAATGGCCCGGTCCTTTCGGAGCGACCATATATACGTCCACGTCTTTCGGAGGTTGGATAAAATCGTAATGAATGTTAAACCCGTGAGAAAAAACGAGAGCGTCGCCTTTTTTCAAATTCGGTTCGATGTCTTTTTTATAAAGATCGGCTTGAATCGTATCGGGTGCAAGAATTTGAATGATGTCTGCTTTTTGAGAAGCTTCAGCGACGCTGTACACTTCGAAACCCGCATTCTTAGCGTCTTGAACTGATTTGGATCCTTCTTTCAAACCGATAATAACTTTGAGTCCGGAATCCTTCATGTTTTGAGCCTGGGCATGTCCCTGGCTTCCGTAGCCGATCACTGCAATGGTCTTACCTTTGAGCGAGTTTAAATCACAGTCGGCGTCGTAATAGATGTTTGCCATTTTCCCTTTCCTCGAGTGTTCCTTTTTACTAAACATTTGAAAAAGGGTAGAATGACAACTGAAATAACGAACCTCAGTTCACGACGATTTCATTCCTTTCTGCAATCGTTAAGCCGGTAGAAACCTGGATGGTAACGACCGAAACCTGAATTCTTACTTTGCAAATTATGTATCATTGAGGTTCAAAACAAACCGGATCATGCATCGAACAAAGTCTATTCCCCATCGACCTTGGTCAACCGATTCGACTGGAGATCCAGTTCGAGAATGATATTCGCAAGATTCTCGCTTTTTTCCGTCAGCGATTCCATAGAATTCTGAAGACTCGCAATCGCGTTTACGATTCCGGTAAGACCAATGCTTTGTTCGGAAGAAGCAAGTTCGATTTCGGAAGACAAGGATCGCAAATGATCCAGCGAAGAAAAAAAATGAGAATTGATCGTTCTCTGTTGTTCGAATAATTTTAAGAACTCGTTAAACCTGGAAAAGAGATCCTGAAATAAAATATCCTGTTCCTTTACATGCCCCGCGGTCGTTTCCGCGGACTTCCGACCCGTAACCACGTGATTGGAAGAGTCACGAATGATCTTGGAAATCAAATCCGCGTTACCCGCGCTGCTTTCTGCAAGTTTGGAAACTTCCTGCGCGACTACCGCAAAACCCTTTCCGGCCTCCCCGGCTCGCGCAGCTTCGATCGAAGCATTCAAAGAAAGAAGATTCGTTCGATCCGCAACCTCCGACATGATCCGATTCACTTCTCCCACGCTCCGGAAAGAATCTCCTAAAGAAGATAACGATTTGGCAAGTTCTTCCACAAAACCCGTCACCATCGAACCGGACTTACGAACCTTATCCATACTCTGATCCAAGGTTTCGTTAAACTGCGAAATTCTTTCGATGATCGATTTTAGATTATCCGTATGATTCAAAAGACTTGCAATTTGTTTAAACTGTTTTTGAACCGTATCGGAAGAATTCTCCGTTTGCGATTGAAATTCCTCAACCGTCGAGCTGATCTCCTCGAAGGAAGACGCGTGATCCGAAACCAATGCAGAAAAATCGTTCATAAAGTTCTTTAGATTTTGCGAAGAACTTTTGAGATATTGAGCGGACTCGTTCATTCTTTGCGTTTTATCATTCATAAATCGATACGACTCTTCGAGTTTCTTTTGTCTGATCTTGGAATTGTCCCTGAGTTTTAAGAAAAGTTTTACGAGAAATTGCAAAATCAAGGAAGAAGTGAACATAAACAAGATCTTCAAAAACTGTTCCGAAGGAGAAGCGCTTCCGATCGCAGTTGAAAGAACCGGATCAATCACAAAGTTTAGTCCGTTTAATCCGGAAAGCATTATTACGATCGATTGGGTCAAAGCGGAAATAAAACCGATCAAAACGATGAAGTTCGGTGAAAGTAAAAGAGTGGAACAGATGATATATACGAATCCGATCGCAGTCAAAACCTGATTGCGAACGACACCCGCCGAAAGCTCGGGTTTATCAACCGCAACAACAGCCATAGAAGAAAAGAATATAAGAACGTCGGCAACAAGCAGAACCTTGCTTTGAATTTCCGTAAAACCGTTCCGAAATTTGATTTTATAATAACCGTAGAGAGCGTAGGCGAATATGGTACTAATACCTACGAGATACGAAGCGTTTTGTCCCGGACTATTTTGTTTCCAATTTACGAAGACGGAAAAATAAAATAGAAAAACCAAAATCAATCGTATATGGTTGATATAGATCGAACCGGAAGCGATAATCTCTTGGTCGGATTGTTTGATTTCGTTGTCGATAACTTGCATCGACCCGAAATATTTGCTTTGAGTTAGTTTCTCAAATCATTTTTAATACGTTATGCGAAACAGAACTATCAAATTATAAAAACTTTGGGATTGCCGATTCAATTCTCAGACTTCCCCGATTCGCGTTAAGGAATTCGATTGAGTTTCCAATTCCCGCACGATTAAGCTTAGATTCTCGCTTTTTTCAACGAGCGATTCCATAGAATTTTGCAGCGAAGCGATCGCTTCCACAATTCCTCTCAAACCCATTTTTTGCTCGGAAGATGCGATTTCGATTTCGGAGGACAAAACTCTGAGTCGGTCCAAGGTGGAAAAGAATTGAGCATTGATTCTTTTTTGTTCTTCGAACATTTTTGAAAACTCTTCAAACCTGCCGAACAAATCCTGAAACAAAACATCCTGTTCTTTTACGTGGCCTGCCGTAGTCTCCGCAGATTTTTGACCCGTAACCACGTGATTGGAAGAATCACGAATGATCTTAGAAATCAAATCCGCGTTACCCGCGCTGCTTTCTGCAAGTTTGGAAACTTCCTGCGCGACTACCGCAAAACCCTTTCCGGCCTCCCCGGCTCGCGCAGCTTCGATCGAAGCATTCAAAGAAAGAAGATTCGTTCGATCCGCAACCTCCGACATGATCCGATTCACTTCTCCCACGCTCCGGAAAGAATC
>NZ_QHCU01000002.1:300000-530000 GCF_003545925.1 Leptospira yasudae
ATCTCCATCCCGGAAGATCAGAAAATTGAAAACGAACGACTTGTTCCAAAAACGAATTTAGAACTTCTTCAAGCCGGAATTTTAACGATATCAGCGTATAAACAAAAGAAGATTGCCGAGATTTATTTCAAATTCGATGAAGCGATGGACCAAATTTTTTCTAAATATCCAAAGTCTGAACCTTTTTCTTGGCCGATTTTGGTTCCTCAGGCGAGACAATGGATTTCGGCAAACTCTCTCGAAAAGGAGAATCTCAAATCTTCTCTTGTGGCTCTCGTTAGTGAATCTAAAAGTCAAGAGGATGAGGATATTACGGAACTTGCAAATTCCATTTTGAATAAATCGAATCGATATGAATTTTTCTGCGGAATATGCAAAAGAATTAAACGGAAACTGATTTTTCAAATCGAAAGCAATGCAAAGACGAATGTTAGCGTTCTTTATCAAGAATTGGAATCGATAAAGATCGATTTTCCTGCTTTTCAGGAGTAAATTATGGATAAATTATCGGGAATAGAGTTTCCTACAGTTGGCAAAAGAGTTTTTCCAGAAGATTGGAAGAAAGAGCAAGAATCAAAAAGTCAGGAAATTATCAATCGGGATTTCGACGCTTTTGGAGCCGGAATCGATCGTGGTGGAAATATAGCAATCGGTTCTGCAGCAAATAGAGTTGATTTGACTGATTTACTAGTTGCTTACGACGAAAGCGGCAAGCGGATTGAAATCCCGCCTACGGCGGAAATCCAAGTTCCAAATAATTCTTCTTGCACGATTGTAGTTCGTCATAAGTTTCAAGAAACTGAATATACTAACCCGCTGAATCTTCCCAATGACGGTCCGGTTATTTGGAAAGACAACTCTTACGAGATCCTGGCGCGACAAGGTGCTCTTGTTGTCGGAGATGTTGCACTCCGGGCAATTTCTACCAATTCTTCCGGAGTTGTAACTTTAGGAAACGATCTCCGCGTTTATCGCGGACTCAAAGGAAACCGGATTCAAAACAACGAAGTCTCGGAAGAAAAACAAGCATCTTTGGTAAAGACCGGTTTGGTTACTGATCTACATTTGGATATTATAACTGGAATTAACCCTGATATAAATAATCCACTTAAATTCGTAAAAGCGATCAACCAAGTTTATCTTGTTCTTAAGAATTTTATGGATACAATTTTTAAACAAGAGAAGAAATATTTAGGAGAGATGTTTTGGATGGATGAACTGCGAAGTCCTTCCAGCGATTTTCCTGCATTTTGTTTGGCTTCCGCTGATCAAGTTATCAATGCAACAGGAACAGGGGGAATGCCGGATTTAGTTTCTTATTGGTTGAATAAACCGCTTCGTTACGATCCTCTTGGTGCAAATGTGACTGATTTTGATGCGATTAGCTATACAATTGCGAGTAACGTGTTAACGATTACTTTTGCGAATACGACGCCTTGTCAAAAAATGATCAATGCTCTGGCGGAAGAAAATTTAGTCCACGGTTCTTTTACGAATTGGATAACAGGAACTCTTCTCCAAACGATTGGCGGAGTGCCCGCAAATGCAACTTTGGCCATCTCAGCTTTATCAACCTCAAGTAGGACGATCAGTTTTACCTGCACTGCCGCCAATTCTAGTGGATCTCTTTCCGGGGTAAAGTTACGATTTTACAAACATAGATTACCGGATGCGGCTGGAACGACCGTCACGAATCAAGTGAGGCACTTTGCAATGCAGGGAAGAGGATTCGTTTCTGTGATGGATTCCGACAGTGAATGGATCGGTGGTTTGAGAAGACGAGATCGATTTCAGGGGCACTGGCATTCAGTTACAGGTATTTCAGCAGATCTGATACATCCAGATGGATATTCCGGGCCCGGTACTTCTCTAATTGGACAAGGACCAGTAACAGTATTGAATCCTATCACAGACGGAACCAACGGAACCCCTCGCACGGGAAAAACAACAGATGCTCGCGGACTTTCCGCGTTTCCCTATGTGTTTGCAAAAAGGGTTCTGTAAATAAAGTGTGAGCTATGTAAACATATTTGTTTGCATAGTTCGCTAAAATTGGTTTCCCTTTCGGGAAGTTTTATCGATTAGCATTACTGATTTTTATCGAGTAAAACATCCTAATAAAAGCGTTTGCTTTTAAGATAAGTATATTGCAGATTTCAAGTTTTTTATGATTCATACTGCAACAAATGAATTGTTTTTGATTTCCGATTTTACATTCGGATAATAATTGTGTTTACTACACTAGGCTTATTTTATTTGCTTTCTATTGACAACCTATTATAGAAAAGAAACTGAATAGTTTTTCGGAACGAAAAAATCGAATTAAGTTTGTGTTCTTCAAACGAACTTATTAGTTTTAATCGCACCTGTTCTATCGGAAACAAAACATTATTTCAATATGCTCGCCATTTTAATTTCCAGCACATTATCTTTGTATTTATTTATATCTTTTGGAACCGTAGTCGAAAAAATTACGAAAATAAAAATTCAATTTACCGATAGAATTTTTATTGGTCTCGCCGTAACAAACACATTCGTGTCTTTTTTATCGTTATTCTTTCCGATTTCCGGATCGGTATTGCTTATTTTTTTGGTATTCGGTTCTATCATCTTATATTTTTCAAAGGAAAGATTAAAGTCGCCGACAAACGGTCCAGTTCATAAAATTTTCGTAATTATTCTTGCAGCTCCTATTATCTTGATCGCATTAATTTTCTCCCTAAATCCCCCTTTAGCGTATGATTCAGGACTCTATCACATTCAGTCTATAAAATGGATCGAAGAATATTCCGCCGTGCCGGGCCTTGCCCATATTCATGGGCGAATTGGTTTTAATCCGAATGTATTTACGGTTTTTGCGCTTACTTCCTTAATGAATATTTTTAATCAGGAAATATTCTCCGTTAACTTCACTATTTATTCAGTATTAGTATTACATTATATATCTAAGATTCGTGAAATTTTGAAACAAGAAGGATTTACGAACTTATTCCTCCTAAATCTAATCGTATTCGTCGCAATCTTGGATCAGATTACCGATGTTTCATCACCAACTCCTGATCTTATTTCAATAGTATTTCCTTTATATATTTTGACGAACCTGCCGCGAAATACGAGCATCAACGCAGATTTGAATTTGAAAGATTACATTCCGACTATTATCTTATCCACGTATACAATCAGTGTTAAACTGGCAACGATTCCTCTTTTTTTATTGGTTCTCATTTTGATCGTCAATTTTAGAAAAGAAAGAGGTAAGTTATTTTGGATATCATCGAGCGTAACTTTAATTCTTTTACCTTGGCTGATTCGCAATTTGATATTAACTGGTTATTTGATTTATCCCTTTCCATCGCTCGACCTTTTCAATTTTGACTGGAAGCTTCCCATAGGGGAAGTGATTTCAGAAAAATCAGCAATAACGGGTTGGGCGAGAAATCCAGGAGAGGGGTATTATGAAGCTTCTCAAATGAATTTACAAGAATGGTTTCCAATTTGGTGGAAAAAGATAACTACATTCTATCGATTTCTTTTTTCTGCGGCGATTTGTTTTCCTTTGTTTGCCTTCATTCTTAATTTTTTCAAAAAAATAAAATTAGATTTTCAGACTTCTGTAATTCTTTTTGTTTCTTGGGTTGGTGTGATGTTTTGGATTTGCATAGCTCCCGATTTAAGATTTGGAAGAGCATTTCTTACCATCGCAGCCATTTCACCTCTCTTTTATTTAAACTTTAAGATCGATTTTCTTTGGATACGTGTACCGAAATACTTATCAAAAGGTATTGTGGTTTTATTCTTAATTTTAACTTTCAGTTTGCTAATGAAGGGAAAAGTTTATGCTCGATCTAAGCGATTCATTGCAGAAAATTATACTCTTCTGCTTCTTCCTAGAAAAATCGAAGTTCCTCAGAATTTGGAATTCAAAATAATTAAAATCAAGCATTTAGAATTTTTCATCCCTGTAGAAGGAGATCGATGTTTCGATCATAAGATTCCATGTATGCCCTATACTGATTATTCTTTTACTTTAAGGGGTTTTACTCTACAATCAGGATTTAAGAGTGTTCGAAATTGATAACACACAAATAAAAAAGGCGATGATTTCTCATCGCCCCTTTTGAATCAGATTTCTGATTGATTGAATTACTGTTGTGGAGCGGAAGTCGCGAAACGGAAGGTAACTCTTCTGTTTTTAGCGTCTTTTGCATCCAAACCGGAAACAGGCTCGGAAGAACCGGCGCCTTTTGTAACGATACGGTTTGCAGGAATTCCTTGTTTAATCAGAGCTTGTTTAACTGCGTTTGCGCGAAGTTCGGAGTAAAAGATATTTCCTTTTTTGTCTCCTTCAGCTTGTTCAGGACCGATCGCATCGGTGTGTCCTGTGATTTCGAGAGCGTAGCTGTCAGGAAGTTTTCCAAGACCTTCTTTGATCACTGGAGCATTTACTTTAGACCACTCGCTGAAATCTCCCGCGTTCACGTCCGCTTTTTTGTAGCTGAACCCTGGACGAGTTAAACCGTCCGGATATCTGAATTCTTTCAGTTTTTCGTTCAGAGAGTCTGCGATTGCTTCCGGAGAATTAGCATCAACGCTTCTGTTGGCTGCTGCGCCTTGCTCTTGTTGAGACGGCTCAGGAGCGGCAGATTCCTCTTTTTTTTCAGCGGAGGAGCAAAGAGTGAATGAAAATGCAATTGCACCGAGCAGAATCAGATTCAAAATCTTTTTGACCATGTGTCTTTCCTTCCTTAGATCTAAGGGGTATTGGTTTCAGTGTGTCATAATAAGGCTTAGGAAGGAAAATGGAAACTGTTTTTTTAGAGTGCTAAAAACGCGTGAAGTAAAAATCTGGAATCCTTTTCTCAATTTCAATGAACTTAGAACTAAAAGCAGAGGTCGCGGAAGAATTCTCAGGAAATCGATTGGATCGGTTCCTGAAATTTTCTTTTGGGGACGAAGTATCCCGTGCATCCATCCAAAAATGGATCGAGTCCGGCTATGTCCGCAATCAAGATCAAAAAATTCACGATAAAAGTTCCTGGAAGGTCAAAACCGGCGAACAGTATTTCCTATCCATTCCTCCAAGACCTCCTCTCAACCTCGAACCCATCCCGATGGCGTTGCCCGTAATTTTAGAAAGGGAGAATTTTCTCATCATTCATAAACCTCCGGGAATCGCGAGTCACAGCGGGCCGGGAGATCGTTCTCCTAGTTTGGTAAACGGACTGCTCTATCACTTTAAGGAATTGTCCAAGGCAGGAGGAGAAGCGCGTCCTGGGATCGTACACCGTTTGGACAAGCCTACGGAAGGATTGATTCTTATCGCAAAAAACGATCGGGCCCACGGAAAACTTTCCGAGCTTTTCCGAAAGAGAGAAATCGAAAAGAAATACTATGCTTGGGTCCAAGGACATCCTCCGGAAGAAGAGGGAACCATAGACCTTCCGATCGCAAGACATCCGGTCGAGCGGTTGAAGATGACGATTTCTCCCAAAGGAAGAAGGTCGATAACTCATTACAAAGTTCTAAAATACATCAATTCGCGTTCGGGAAGAAAATTCAGTTTCGTGGATATCGGATTGGAGACCGGACGTACGCACCAGATTCGGATTCACTTTCAAAGTCAAAGATGTCCGATCGTCGGGGACTTGTTGTACTCAAGATCGGGTTCTCAGTACGAATCCTACGGATTGCAGCTTATCTCCTATCGTCTCAAATTCAAAGATCCGTTTACGGGAGAAAAGATCGAAGCCGATCTGCCCTTGACCGAACGGTTTCTCAGGTTTGAGAAGAATGCTCCGCTATTCTAAATCGAATTTTGCTTTGATCCTTTCGGTCCGGTAATACCGGGAAATGTTCTCTGTAATCTAGAATCGTTTTCTTTTGAGCCTTGTAAAAAAGAATCGTTTCGACTTCTTCCCCTGCATCGGTAAATTCTCCGTTAGGCGAAATTGCGAGAGAATGACCGTTGTGATGAACGCTTTTGTTGTAACCCGCGATTCCGATTCGATTCACGCCGAAAACGTAGGCCTGGTTTTCGATCGCTCTCGTTTTCAAAATCAATTCCCAATGGTGAATTCTAGGAATCGGCCAATTTGCGTGAACGGTAAAAATGTCCGTATCTCCGGCGACCCTGCGGAAGATTTCCGGGAAACGAATGTCATAACAGATAAACGGAGTGATTCTGAAACTGTTCAGGTCGTAGCTTACGATTTCGGAACCTGAGCTGTAGTGACGATCTTCTCCTCCGAACGTAAACGGATGAATTTTAGAATAACGTAATACGATTTCTCCGCTTGGACCGACCACGCTGACCGTGTTGAACGGTTTACCTTCTGGATTCTTTTGAATCCAGCCCGCGCAGACATAGGAATTGGTAGACTCGGCGATTTCTTTTAAAAACGTCTCGGTGGGTCCCTCGTTCGGTTCCGCGATTCTTTTCGATCTCATCGTAAATCCGGTCGCGAACGTTTCAGGAAGAAGAATCAAATCCGGATTTTCATTTTTATTATTTTCAAGCGTAGAATGGATCAGCTTTCGTACGTGTTCGTAGTTCGCGTCTTGGTTTTCCCAAGAAAGATCGCATTGTACAAGAGCGACGTTGAGTTCACCTGGCTTCAAAGGATTCTTCTCCCGAATAAAATCGTCTTAATCATAAGACCGTTTCGAAATAGGTTTTCGGGGCGGCTTTCGGAGAAAAATTTTTCGATCGTATATCGTTCCATCGGATTCTGAAAATTGACTCGAGTTTGTTTCTCCGAAACCGGGCTCTCGGCTCCAGTCAATAAATTGCAAAGTCGGTTCGAAAAACTTCGTCTTTGATCGGAGGCAATTTATTGACTCCGCCTCCATCCCTGCCGCGTGAAAGCGCGGCGCTGAGTTCAACGAACAAAGTGAGTGGCTGCGTAGTATTTTAATATCGTTCCTTTATTGCGACTACAAAGACCTATTTTCATTCTTCCGAATAAACGGTTTCTTGGCAACCTTATGAAACTTAGGACGAATCGTGATTTCCGTAAAACCTAAATTTTCCGGGCCCGAAAGCGTATATTCGAACGCACTCAGAATTTCCGAAACGTTCAAGTAAGAATTCGGATCTTCGTCCTTCTCGAAGTCCAAACGATCGTAAAAATCCGTGTCCGCAATATCCGGATTGATGCTGATCAATTTGACTCCCGCCTTGCGGATTTCCTCGAATAAATTTAATCCGAAATGACGAAGCCCGGCCTTGGTTCCGGCGTAGGCGGCGCCGCGCACGGATTCTTTCATCGCGGCGATGGAATGGATCTGAAAAATCCATCCTTGATTTTTTTTTAAGTCGCGTAAGAGCAGTTTGGTGATCAAAATCGGGGAAACGAAATTTACGAGGAGCATCTCCTCCAATTCCCGAAACGGAATCTCTTCGTGGGGAGAGAAGTTTCCCAGACCAGCGTTGTTCACCAGAATTTTCAGAGGCGGTTCCTCTTTTAAAACATTCAATAATTCGAATTCGATTTTTTTTGTATCGGAAAGATCCAGCGTCAAATGACGATAAAGCTTCGATTCTTTCAAAAGGGAAGAGTCGGGTTCCGTTCTCGCGATTCCGACGACTCTGTAACTTTTATCGATTAGAAATTCGCAGATCGATTTTCCGATTCCTTTGGAAGAACCGGTTACGATCGCCAAAGAGCCGTTTGGCGGTTTTTCGGTTTTCATTTCGATTCCATCTCGCTTGCAACCAGTCTGTGAATTTTTTCCCGAACAACAAAGGATTCCAATTCTTTTTCGACGATCGAAAACATTTCCCTTTCCAATTCTTCCGGATAGGATTTTACTCCGGCGTGATTATCCATCGGAAGATAGAATAGATAAGAATCCGGTCTTCTCTTTTTAGAATTCTTAAAGTAATCCGAGTTCATCCGAAATACGCCCAAACTGACTTCTCTCAGTTTCTCTCCGGGGATTTCCGCAAAGATCTTTCGAACGAAATCAGGATAGATTTCGCGCCAATGGGGAACGTTTAAGATCGGGTCCAGACAAAGTCTCACTTGCCAGCCAGCATTCAACGCTTCTTTGATATTTTTCAGACGGGACGAAAGTCTCGGAGTCAATGGTTCGTGTTCGGCGACGACAAAATCCGGGGAAAGCGTCCAAGCAAGAATGACGTTGGGAGAAGGTTTTAGATCGGCGATGGATTTGAAGTTGGCGCTTTTGGTTCGGATTTCCACGATCAGATTCGGTTCCGTTTCTGCGAACGCAATCCATTCTTTACAATATCCTAATGTGTTTTCGAGCGCTAATAGATCGGTATCGTACGAAATACAGAGATACAACGGTTTGGAAAGTTTGAGCTGTTCCTTCGTTTCTTGTATGTATTCCTCGTTGTTTACGAAGACGACTAAATTCGCGGAAGAATACATTCCCTGAAGATAACAATAGGAACAGTTATAAAGACAATTCAACACGAGCGCGTTGTAATAAAAGAATTGATAACCGAAGTCCGGCGCCACTCCCGATCCGGAATATAAAAACTGTTCCTTGCGTTTTGCCAGAATCAGTTTCGGACTTCTTTTTTGGGCCTGAAAATTCTGTGCGGAAGGGTTGAACACTTCTTTGTAAGAATCGATGAGGATCACGTTCGAATCGGGAAACTTGGAAAGAATTTCCGACGTCCTCCGGTGATTCTTTGCGGATTCTTCCACATAGATATGAGAGAATCGTTTAGAACTGATAAAATTTTCGGAGCGCATTCAGTCCCTTCTTTCCTTCTTCTCTCGTTTTGACCTGCGTTTGGTCTGCATCGAAAATCCCGTTCGTGTTTTTTAAAAATGCAAGTCCCGGTTCGCAGGAATTACCGGTTCTAATTTTATATCCGATCATCCAATCTTTCAACTGAATCGCTTCGGTTTCGGATAAACGAAGCATGTCGCTCATTTCGTTGAATGCGAAATTCTCTTCCGGTTGTAAGCGGACTTCTCCGCTTGCGGAAACCGGAATGGAAAGAATCGTTTGAACCTTAGGGATCGATTCCGCGATCAATTTCGAAATTCGATCCGTTGCGGATATTCCTTCCGAAGATTCAAATTTCGTAAAATGATCGGAAACCGTTTTTACGATCCTGATTTTGTCGCCGGTGAAGAATTTCCGCGCGGCCTGGAAAAAACCGAACGCTTCCATATCGACTAACGTGTTCGGGAGTTCCTTCGTCTCGTTTTCAAAAACCGGTCGATCCGCGGTAATCAAGGAGGATTCCGAGACGGAATGTCGAAAAAGAATATCGGGATAAACGCTTTTTCCCGATCCTTGATCGGTGATCTTATGGATCAAAAAAGATTCTCCGATTTCGAACAACGGCTTCGGGGCGCCGCAGATTCCCAGATTTAAGATCCAGGAAGATTCTCCGATCGAAGTTTTGAATTCGTTTAATAAAAATGCGACGGACATAGCGGAATAAATTTTTCCCATTCCGGAAACGACGAGAGTATAATCCTCGTTTTGATAGACCGGAAATGGTGTTTGGTCCCGAAGTGTTTTCAAACCCAGAGTTTCGATCCAAGGTTTTGCTTCCGGGAAAAGCGCGACGGAAATAAAAATCATCTTTCTTTCTTGATACCGGAACATAGAATCTGGGACAAGAGAGAAATCATCGAAACGAAAGAAAAGGAGTCTTTCATGGATTTGATCGAAAAGGTAAAAAGAGAATTTTGGCCGAAGCTGAAATCGGTCGTCTCCAAGATTCCGTTTACGGAGGATCTGATCGCGCTTTATTATTCCATGATGGATCCGGAAACCCCCTTAAAAACGAAACTCGTGATTGCAGGTGCGTTGGCGTATTTTATTTCTCCGTTGGATGCGGTTCCGGATTTTATTCCCGGTGCGGGATTTCTGGATGACGCGGGAGTGATTGCGGCCGTACTGGCAAGTGTTCAGTCCGCGATCCGCGAAGAACATAGAGAGAAGGCGAGAAAATTTCTGGAGAACGAATGAGCTTAGACAACGAAATCAAAATCAGATACGAACATTTCCTGAACTTCGTTCCGAAGGTCATGGAATTTTTAGCGTCCACTCAGGAAGAAAACGATCTCGATATCGGTTACAAAGGAGAGATTGATCTCGTTACAAAAGCGGACAAGGGTTCGGAAGAAAGAATCATTTCCGAGATCGATCGAATGTTCCCGACCGACAGTATTCTCGGCGAAGAAGGAACGGACAAAAAAGGAAGTTCGATTTTTAAATGGATCATCGATCCTTTGGACGGAACCGTAAATTATTCTCACAGACTTCCGTTGTACTGTGCTTGCATCGGATTGGAAAATCAGGAAAGCGGAGAAGTCGTAATGGGAATCGTTCCTCTTCCGGGTATGAACGAAATCTATCATGCTCGAAAAAATCACGGAGCCTATAAAAATCAAAAAAAGATTTCCGTTTCTAAAACGAAGGAACTGAAACAATCCTTGCTTTCGACGGGATTTCCATACGACCGCGAAAAGAAAATCGATCGATTGATGTTTTACTACAGAAACTTTTTGTTGAAGACGAGAGGGGTTCGAAGAACGGGCGCAGCCGGTTTGGATCTTTGTTGGGTCGCGGAAGGAAGGTTCGACGCTTTTTGGGAAGAAGGTTTGAAGCCTTGGGACATGGCGGCTC
This sequence comes from Leptospira yasudae, assembly GCF_003545925.1. Taxonomy (NCBI): domain Bacteria; kingdom Pseudomonadati; phylum Spirochaetota; class Leptospiria; order Leptospirales; family Leptospiraceae; genus Leptospira; species Leptospira yasudae. The sequence goes on from NZ_QHCU01000002.1 coordinate 310,624, forward strand.
CTTCCGTGATTCTTACCGAAGCCGGTGGAAAAATGTCCACGTATGACGGAAATACGTTTACTCCGTACATTCCGAACGTTGTTGCAAGCAACACTCTACTTCACGAAAAGATGATGGAAGGAATGCAGGAATATCTGAGAATTCCTACATAAATCGCGACCCTTAGGAAGCGATTTGCTGAGTTATCGCGACCCTGCCGAACGACCCTTAGGGAGTGAGACACTGAGTTTAGGAAGCGATTTGCTGAGTTATCGCGACCCTGCCGAACGACCCTTAGGGAGTGAGACACTGAGTTTAGGAAGCGATTTGCTGAGTTATCGTGATTTCAAAGCCCGACGTATTTTTTCTGAATCGTCTTTTCGATCAATCGAAGTAACTTTTCTTTTACCGTATCGGCGTTGAAGTTCAGCTCCACGTATTTCTTGCCGTTTTTACCGAGGATCATCGATTCATCGGGATGATTTAGAATGTAATCCAAGGTCGCAAAAAAGCTCTTTTGATCGGAATAAAAAAGACCGCCGTTGCTTCGAAGGCAATGACCTTTTAGAACATCCGATTTTCCATTTACCAAAACCGGCTTTCCTTTCAACCAAGCTTCCATCAAAACGATCGAAAAACTTTCCAACGGGGAGGAATTAATCAGACAAACGCAGCTTTCCAGAAGGTCGAGTTTGATTTGTTCTTCCACAAAACCTAGAAATTCTATATTCTGATTTTCTAAAATACGATTCGGAATTTTGGAAGCGATTTTTCCTACGATCTTGAGTTTGTGCGGAAGTTCCGTGTTCTTTTTCCATTCCGCGAACCATTCCGCCATTTCCAAAAAACCTTTTCCCTGATCCACGCGGCCCACGTAGAGAAGGAACGGGACCTTTTCGGAGGTCGGTGATTCTTCCTTTTTGGAAACGGCTTTGGTACGGACTTGTTCTTTGTCTTTGGATACGATTGCATTCGATCCGGAGATTCCGGATCGTTCGAGAAGATTCGATTTTGCTTTGTCCGTATAACGACTTAGATCGAGGTTCATTCCCGTAATTGAATAGATACTCGGTTTGAATCCGAGAATGTTTTGAAACACTTCCAATTCTTCCGGAGTGTTAAACGAATATGAACTCTGATCCGTTAGAACTTCCTTATATACCGGAAGATATGCAGGAGCTTCGTCATGGAACGTAGGAATGACGATCGACTTTTCTGCAACTAAGGGAGCCCCGAAAACCAAAGGATAATACAGATAACTTACGAAGAAAAAAACGTCGAACTCGCTCTTTCTCGATTCTATGAATTGAATCAGCTCGGGAATGTAAGGACCTTGTTCTTCAAGCCAATATTGAACATTCTCCTTATTCTGAAGAGAAGGTTCCTCCAAAATCTTTTTCGAGAGTTTGTTGAACTTATCGATGTTTCTTTGTTTTTCAACGGTAAATTGCAGAACGGTATATTTGCCGCCTAAGGAAGAATTTCTTTCTTCGATCAAAATCGGTTTGGAGGAGTTGCTTGTTTCTTGAAAAAAATTCTTTCCTTGAATCGAAATCGAATTTTTCCAAGTGATATAATCCAAGCTGCGAGTCGTTAAGACCGTGATTTCGAATTCGGACGCAAGAAGTTCCACGAACTGAAAGATGAGTTTTTCCGATCCTCCGGAAACCTTGTCCGAAAAGATCGGAGATACGACCGCGATTTTTTTAAGAGAGGGCTTCAATCGTTTTCCTGAGGACGGCCTTGGAATCCGTTTTTTTGAATTCTTCCAAACGAACATCTTGGTTGGTCAGAATCCGGTTTCTAAAAGAAACATCGGTTAAGATCTTATCCAATAAGATTGCGAGATCGGGAAATTTTTTTTCGCTAAACAGAACTCCGGCTCCGTTCAACGTTTCGGGAACCGCGCCTCCGGAATACGCGAGGATCGGAATTCTATGAACCATCGCTTCTATCAAAGGAACACAAAAGCCTTCGTGCTCGCTCATCGAAACGAAAGCGTCCGCTTCTTGATAAAGATTGTTGAGTTCTGAATCGGAAAGAAAACCGGTGATTAAAACGTTTTGACGAAGATCGTAAAAATCCAACATGCGTTCCAGCTCTTCGCGATACAGATACAATTCTCTCGAACTAAAACCTGCAAGATAAAATTGAAACTTATTCCCGATCATCGACTTATACGCGTAAGCGAGGCGAATCAAATCGTCTTGCCTTTTGTTCGGTGTGATTCTACCCACAAAAAGAATTTTTTTGATTTCCGATTCCGTTTTCGCGACCTTGGAAAAGTTTTCGGACAACTGATACGTGATCGGAAGAATCTGCACATTCTGAAAACCTAATTCTTCCAATTCCTGCTGATTGAATTTGGAGACTGCAAAGACGAGATCGAATCTATCCTTCATTTCTCTCAATTCTTCCCGACCCTTTTTCAAAAGATAACTCATCTTGAGATCGTACGATTCGAAGAAATGATGCGGAGTCACATTATGATAAATGAGAATTCTCGGAGAACGGAAGGTTCTCAAAAATTCAAAAACACCCGAATGAATCGAATGATGATAAAACAGGATGTCCTTCGAGGATTTGCTGTATGTTTTGTATTTTTTTACGAACGGAAATTTCGCCGCACCGATGTTTTCGGAATAAATGTCTCCTTTATATTCCAAATCCTTTAAGTAGTTGCGGATCTCCTGCATCTCGTTGCTGATCGCGTCGCCCGGATTAAAACCCGCGGAAAACTGTTGGACCTGTCTCATGCGAGAACCTTCTCTTGAAAAAGCGTTTCGAACGGGAAGGAATTGTATTGTCCGATGATCTCCTTTTCGTTTTCCGAAATTCGCTCACGGAGCGTTTTCTTTTCGAGAAGATTGTCCACAAGTCCCCCGAGCAGATCCATAGCCAAAGTCGATTTGTCTTTGAACAAAATGCCGCCGGTTTTCATCGTTTCCGGGGTCGCGCCTGCGTGATATGAAATTACCGGAATGCCTGCACCGAACGCTTCCAGAACGGGAATGTTGAATCCTTCATGCTCGCTCATGCAAACGTATAAATCCATCGAGTTCAAAAAGGTTTCCATTTCCGCGTCGTTGGCGTTCAAACGGATTTGGACATTCCCCATCAGACGCTTCTGGAGAATGATCTTTTTTAGAAAAATATAATATTCTTCGAATACCTTCGGAACGCTTCCGCAGATCAAAAGCTGCACGTTTTGCCTGAACTTCAAAATCGATTCGAGCATTCTCAAAAGGTCTTCCATTTTTTTGTTCGGAGAAATTCTTCCGATAAAGCCGATCGTAAATTCCCGTTTGTCCTTTATGCTTTTATCGCGGATCGAATATTTGCGGACGATCGGAAGAACCAGAGTGTTCGTGATTCCCAAAGATTGCAGAAAATTTGCGTTGAATGGCGAAGAAGGTAAAAACAAATCGGTTTCGTTTTTGAGGGAATACAGTTCCAAGAGAGACCGTTTTTCTTCGAGTTGGAGCGTGTTATAGATTTCGGAACTTACGAAATTCTTAAAGTAGATTGCGGGCGTAAAACTCTGATAACGAACTATTTTTTTTCCCGGTAAATTCCGAAACCAATCGAGAGGATAACCGCAACCGCCGTAATTTAAAATATGAATATCGTTTTTGGAGAATCGGGAAACGGTAGGATGCGTTTCGACCGGAAACGTTTCTTTCGAGAAATTTTTCAGACATACGATGGAATTGGGAACGCCGATCTTTTCTAAAACCGTGTGAATTCCTTTGATATCGTTTCCGATTCCGTCCCCGTCCCGAAACTCGGTGACGTGTTGATAGACTTTCATTTTCGAAACGAGAGGACGGTAAACCCGTCTTCCGATTTTTTTTCTATGATGTTTCTAAAACCGAGTTGTTTGAGATAATCCCGAATCAAAGGCTCTTGGATTTTCGTAAGCCGCAACGGCAAAAACGGAGAAGGGTAATTCGAATTTTCGTTGGAAAAACGGAATCGAATCTCCGTGCCCGAGGCGACCCCGAGGCTCAGCGAACGAAGAGCTTTTTCGATCAGCCAATGCGGATGGATGGATAAATTTTCAGATATTATAATTTTGGAATATACGGAACAATCTTTCGGAATCGCTCCGGGTTCTAGAAGCTGAATGTTCGTAGTGATCGAACCGCGGATGAATTCTTCGCAACTTTGGTTCCAGGTGACCGAATCGAATTGTGATCCGAGTTTTAAAAGCTGCTTTAGGATCTTTCCCCAACCCGGTGATAACACTAAAACTTTTTCGGAAGGGTCGATCGATTCCAAAAGAAAGTTTTCGCTCTCTTCGACAAACCCTTCCGAGTAAAGGTTTTCGTTGGCCCAAAGGAATTCGGGTCGAACTTCCTTTCCGATCGCTTGATTCCATTCTAAGAATTCGGAATAGAAGGATTCCATCTTCCGTTTCAGATTTTGATTTTCGGAACGGATCAAAATGAGTTCGTGCAATACGCTGTAAAATGCTCGTGTTCTATTTTCCGAAAGTTTTTTATCCAGGAAAGAATAGAATTCCGCGAATCGGATCAAAAGCCATTTGAGAGGTCCGCGTACGAACCAAAGTTTCGGGTTGGAGAATTTAGGAGGTGCGATTCCTTTTTCAAAAAGATGCGCGATTTCAGCCGGATCAAAATCCCGATATCCTTCCGGACTCGGAGGGGAAAATTTCCAATGAGTGAGTTTCTCTATGTCTTCTTTTGTGGAAGGATTTTTTTTGAGCTTGGATTCGATCTCTTCCATAATTTCGCGGACGTTGATCCGAGAATCTCTGATTTCGAATAGTTCCTGAAATTTATCTTCCATGCTCAAAAGGGGAGAGAATTTTATTCGATTGTTTTTTATTCATTTTCTAAAACAACAGTATTTTTACGGAAAACCAAGAATTCTATGAAGTGTTTGATAACGGGAGCGGCGGGGTTCGTAGGCGGTTACCTGCTGAAGGAACTGAAAGAATCCTATACCGAATTTTTAGGCATCGGAATTCAACCCGGGCCGGACATAGAAGCGGATCTTGCTCTTCCAAGATCGTATCGCTCTTCCGTTTGCGACATACGAAATCCGGAACAAGTCCGTTCCATCATTCATGACTTTTCACCGGATGCGGTTTTTCATTTGGCGGCTCAGCCCTTCGTTCCGAGAGCCGTGGAAGATCCGGGTGAAACGTTGGAGATCAACGTTCACGGAACGTTGAATATCTTGGAATCGCTGCGTTCCTTAAAAAAGAAAGTTCGCTTCGTTTACATCTCGTCTTCCGATGTTTACGGAAATGTTGCCGAATCCTGCCTACCGGTGCAAGAATCGATCTTACCCGCGCCATTGAATCCGTATTCTTCCTCCAAGTCTTGTGCAGAAATTTATTGCCTACAGTATCATCGATGGATTCCGGAACTCGAAGTCGTGATCGCGAGACCGTTCAATCACACCGGTCCTAAACAAAGTCTGAATTTCGTGATTCCTAATTTTTGTTCTCAGGTCTTGGAAGCTTTGAAAAAGCCGGAAGCAGAAAGAAAAATCTTAGTCGGCGACCTTTCCTCTACGAGGGATTTTTTGGATGTGCGAGACGTCGTGCGTGCGTATCGGATTCTCGCGGAGAAGGGAAAGCCCGGAGAAATTTATAATATCTGTTCCGGTCAGGAAGTCGTGATTCGAGACGTCTTGGATCGGATCATTTCCGAATCGGGAAAAAAAATTCCGGTCGTAGTGGATTCTTCCCGATTTCGTCCAGCGGAGATGAAACGTTTGTCCGGGGATAACGGTAAACTTCAAACACTCGGATGGAAACCGGCCTTCGGTTTAACGGACACGATTCGAGACGTGTATCAATGGGTATCGAGCGCCCGAACTCAGTAAAACGCTCTCTACGGATCGCGTTTTAGGAAGCGAGATAAGCAAATGCAGCAGAGCGTTGCATTTGGTTCTTGCATAGCAAGATGAGCGCCCGAACTCAGTAAAACGCTCTCTACGGATCGTATTTTAGGAAGCAAGGTGCGCGTAGTAACTCCGACAACTCTTTTGTAAAACTTTGCGGGCCCCGCCCTGATTTTGGGTGGGGGGTGTGGCGGTGGGAAAATCCGGACAAATTCCCCTCTATCAGAAAATTATAATTCCTGCAACGACTATTCTTTCCTGCGATTTGTCGTAACTCCGACAAATCATCGAATATCAGGAAACTCTAAAGCGCCGAACCTTTCCAAGTTTTGATTCCGCTTCCTTCGATCGGAAACGGATCGCCTAAATATTTCGGATTCGTTTTAAACAAATTCATATCGACCCACGCCAAGGTCCGCGCAAAAAATTCCCGGAATCTGCTGAACGGACCGCTCGTATAAATTCTACGATCGGATTCGAACGCTTGAAATTTCAAACCGATCTTATTCGCCAAAAACGCGGCCCGAGGTTGATAGATTCTCTGACTCACAAAGATCAAATCCTTGACTTGAAAAATTTCTTTCGCACGAACCAAAGTGTCCAAGGTTCGAAACCCCGCATGATCGACGAATATGTCTCTTTCATTCACTTGATTCTTCAGAATGTAGAGCAACATCGGTTTCACTTCGTTGTAATAAATCGAACCGTTGTCTCCCGAAAGAAGAATCTTTCTTACCTTCCCTTGATGATACAATTCCAAAGCGCAATCCAAACGATCTTTTAAAACGGCGGAAGGTTCGTTTTTATAAACGGACGCGCCCGGAACGACGGCAACAGTCGCCGGTCTCGCGGATCGATGATTCTGATATTTTTCGGTATGAAGATACAATTCTTCGAAGCTGAAATCGATTGCGATCGGAGCCGCGATTAAGAGGGCGAGAATCAAAAGCGCCCCGGTATAAAATTTCGATTTTTTGAAGAAGTTTAGGTTCAACGTTCCGTCCGAATTCGTCAAAATCAGGAATATATTTGGATAGGCTAACCGGCGGGAATTCAAGGGAGAATCCCTTTTTTTCTTTTCAACGGATCGGAACGGGGAAAAATTTTCTAAATAGGAAACAAACCATTGAGCCACGGGTCTTATCGAATGAGCAAATACCTCATGAATCTCCTGAATTCATTTCTCAGAATTACTGTCGCCGGTTGCTTCTTGGCGCCGGCGGTGACTTTTTCTCAGGAACTCACCATAGGACTTCGTTCCGGTACCGATTCCAATCCTCCCCCCGTCAAACAACTTGCACCGATGCGTCAGCTGAGAAGTTTCGGTCTCGTTTTCGGAAACGTGGATACTGTCAGAGAACGATTCGCTCTTTCCGAAAAACAATTGGATGAAATTTCCAAAATCAACGAGAAGCACAAACAAGAACACTTTCGTTGGCTCCAAAAAATTTCTCCCATCGAGATAGAACTCGAGGGGCTTTTGATGGAACCTAACGTGGATTTAACGAAGATCCGCAAGCTTCTCGTAGAGATCGGAAAATATACGGCGGAGATCCGTATCAATCAAATCTCGCATCGTCTTGCTATCGAAAAAGTATTAACTCAGGATCAAAAATCCAAAATCAAAGAACCTTCCGCTCCACCGGAGCCCGGATTCCCCGTGAATCTTTTTTCTCCGGAGAGAATCATCCTTCCTATACAAGGAATCTTACACTGAGGTACCAATGGACCAAAAAGAATTTACCGAATTGATCGATTCGACAAAACATATCGTACTTTCGGCAATTAAGAAGAATTTATTCGAGGAATTTCACGATTCCATCGACGACGTCGTGCAGGAAACGTATTTCCGCGCGTATAAAAGTCTTTCAGCGAACAAGTTTCGCGGAGATTCTTCCGTAAGCACTTGGCTTTATACGATTGCAAGAAACGAATCTCTGAGAATGAATCAAAAGAGATCCAGACAAACCGCGCTTGCAAGCAAGTTGAAAGAAAAAGTGATCCTGGATAATTCCATTCAAGAAAAAGAGGCTGCTTCGGCCAGCTTCACCGATTTTGAATTGAAAGATCTTTTAGCTATGCTTCCATGGAAGTATAAATCTGTGTTGAGTCTTGTCGGCGAAGGATACAAAGAACAGCAGATCGCCGAAAAGCTGAGTATTCCCGAAGGAACCGTAAAGTCTCGGGCGTTTCGCGGAAAACAAATGCTGAAAAAGATTTTCGTAGATAATAAATAGAGTGAGAGATAGGATTTATTCGGCATGAAATCGAACGGATTCGAAAAAGAAATTTCGGACAGACTTTGCAGCAAGGTCTGGAGTTCCAAAATCTGCGACGCTGTATATAAAAGACGCCGCTGGAGAATGATTCAACTTGCGTTTATCACGTTCTTAACCGCATTCTTCTCCACATCGTTCGTATGGCTGACGTTTTTTGAAAACAGCGGTCCTGCGATTGCACGCAACGAACTTCAGTCTTGGGTTCAAGAACAAATCTATGGAACGACTGCGGAAGCGGAATCCAAGGTTCACAACGTTTTTTATAAAGAAGCCGAAATGCCTCAAACCGGCGTACCGGTTTCTTTGGATGTGGACACTTTGATCGAAGCTTCCTTAGATCGCAGATAAAATGATGAATCGGTTCGACGATCTTTTGTCGTTCGAACCGGGAACTTGTATAACAGGACGTTTCGTTTCGAATCGTCCGAACGGATTGAAATCGTATTCGAGAATTTTGAATTCTCCATTTAAAAAATAGAGGCGGCGTTTTTTACAAAGGCCGTCGTCGTAAAGTGTCTCGGCTGGAATCCGGATTTTCCGGAAATACAATAAAACTTGGAGAAAGCCCATGTTTGCGTTAACTTCCAGTCGCCCCTCCGATTCAAAACCTCAGAAACACAAATCGCCTCCGGGTTCGTACGGATTCTTTGCGCTTCGACATTTATATCGAATGCGGAAAGACATCATCGGATTTTTCGAGGATATGAAAAAAAAACACGGAGACGTGGTTCTATTCGGAATCCGTAAAACGAGAATCTTTATGATTCAAAGTCCGGAGGACGTTCGTCACGTTCTTCAGGAGAATAGTTCCAATTATCATAAAAGCGTGTTCTATCGCGAACTCAAACGCGTTTTGGGAAAAGGTCTTTTGACCTCGGAAGGGGATTTTTGGAAAAAACAAAGAAGGCTCATTCAACCCGCGTTTCACCGCCAAAGAATATCAGAATTTACGCATATTATGGCGGACGAAACGCTCAACCTGTTTCGGGAATGGGACGGGAAAGAACAAAACGGAAAACTAAGAGTCGATCTTTCCGAAGAGATGATGCGGCTTACGTTTGCGATCGTCGGTAAGACGCTTTTTCGATCGGACGTTAAGGAATACTCCGAAATCATCGCAAAGAACGTGGAAACCGCGATGGAAGAGATTACAAGAAGATTGACGATGGTCTTTCCTCCTCCGGTACATTGGCCTCTTCCGAGCAATCGAAGACTTTTAAATTCCGTACGTTCCATGGACGAAGTCATTTACGAACTCATCGATCAAAGAAGAAAGAATTCTTCCAATGATCTGATCAGTATGCTTCTTGAAATCCAGGATGAAGAAACCGGAGAAAAGATGAGTCTCGAACAAGTCCGTGACGAAGCGATCACGCTCTTGCTCGCCGGGCATGAAACGACGGCTAACGCGTTGACTTGGGCGTTTTATCTTCTTTCCAATCATCCCGAAATTTATTCCAAACTCAAAGAAGAAGCGAAGAACGTTCTCGGCGATCGAACTCCTGCATTGGAGGATGTAGCGTCACTCACTTATTCCAGAATGGTTTTGGAGGAATCGATGCGATTGTATCCTCCCGCTTGGACTGTCGAACGTTCCGCGCTCGGTCCGGACACGGTCGGCGGTTATCATGTTCCCGTGGGAACGAACGTTTCCATTTGCATCTATTCGATTCACAGGGATCCACGGTTTTGGAAAGAGCCGGAAAAATTCTGGCCCGAACGATTCTCAGAAGAAAACTCGAAAGACCGTCCGAAATACGCTTATATACCGTTCGGAGGCGGTCCGAGAATGTGCATCGGAAACGTATTCGCGATGACGGAAGGGATTTTGATTCTGAGCATGATCGCAAGAAAATACGATTTAAAGCCCGTTCCCGGTCATAAGGTCGAATTGGAACCTTTAGTCACATTGCGACCGAAGCACGGAATGCTAATGGACTTGGTTTCCACTTGACCTATACTTCCCCGGAATAGACTCTTTATTTGGAGTCTATTCCCATGGAAAAAGAAATCCGCAAACGCATAGATCAAGTTAAGGAAAAGGGTCATCAACGACTGACCGTCCTTCTTATCCCTCACGGTTTCGATAAATCATTTCATTTTCAAATTTCGGTTTTTACGATCGTCTTTTTATTCGGTCTTCTCGTTTCTATTTTAGGAATCGCGGTTTTCGGAATCGTAAAATACAACAATACAAGAAAACAAATCAACGCGCTCGCGCAAGTTTACGGGAAATACTTCGACGAATACATCGAATACTCCGAACAATTGGAAGGAGTGCAGGACGATTTTCTTGCGCTTACGGAGAATTTAGAGGAGATTTACTCTCTTATCGACGGACACGGGGACGAGATGTTGAAACTTCCCGATGAATCCGATATCGAAACGATCGCTTTGGCGGAATTAAAAACGGAAGAAGCCGCCGATAAGGATCTCATGTTGGGAAGAAGTTATCTTTCCGAGATTTACGGATATCGTACGGCTCGCGTTTACATGGACAAACATCGTCCGTTGATGGACAGCGTTTACGACTTTCTCAATCTTCGATACGACGTGATGGACGCGATCCCGTTCGGAGAACCTTTGTACTCCTACAACCTAACTTCCTATTTCGGAACGAGACGTTCGCCTACCACGGGTTATATGGAGTATCACGACGGGATCGATCTCGCGAACGTTCCGGGAACTCCGATTTATGCGACGGGTAACGGAAGAATTCATCGTGTGATCTACTCCAACCGTGGATACGGAAATCATATCGTGATTCAACACGCGAACGGTTATTTTTCCTTGTTCGGGCATTGTACGAAAATTTTCGTACGAGACGGACAACAGATCCGCAAAGGAAATTTGATCGCAACGGTCGGTTCCACCGGAAACGTGACCGGACCTCACTTACACTACGAGGTTTGGATCGGAGAGTCCAATCGAACCGATCCGATGGAATATCTCAAAGTTCCCGTTTATTGATTTCAATTCGGATTCGATATGCCAAAGAAGAAAGACGATTCTCCTAAAACTCTTTCGGAGAAAGAGGCTAAACAGCTTATCGACAAGCTCTCCGTCGAAATCCGTCATCACCAATATCTTTATTACGTAAAGAACGAACCTAAGATTTCCGATTTCGACTTCGATCAGATGTTCCGTCGTCTTCAGGATTTGGAGGAAGCTTTTCCCGATCTCAAAGATCCGGCCAGTCCAACGCTCGTAGTCGGTTCCGACTTGGACAAGGACTTCGAGAAGTTTCAGCACAAACTTCCGGTCTTATCTCTCATCAACACGTACAACGACGAAGAACTTTTGGATTGGGTCAACAAGACCGATCCGGAAGGATTGTATTCCGTCGAATGGAAAATAGACGGAGCCTCCATCGTTCTATATTATGAAAATGGAATGCTTCAAAACGGAGTTACGCGGGGTTCCGGAGGGATCGGAGACGACGTAACCGATAACATTCGCACCATCCGGAATATTCCTTTGCGTTTGCCGGAGCCGATCACGATTTATCTCCGCGGCGAAGTTTTTATGACCTTCAAAGACTTCGAGGAGTTCAACGAACTTTCTTCGGGTAAATACGCGAATCCACGCAATCTTTCCGCGGGTTCGATCAAACAAAAGAATTCCGCAGATACGGCAAAACGCCCTCTGAGAATCTTCACATACGACGCAACCTTCCCGGACATCGCCAAAAAATTCAGAACACATCAGGAAATTCTTACCAAGCTTGATAAACTGACCTTTCCCGTTCCGCCTGACACCGTTTTTGTGACCGGATCCAAAATGGCAAAGACGATCCAGGATTTTAAGAAGAAGAAGGAAAAACTCGGCTTCCCGACGGACGGACTCGTAGTCAAACTCAACGACGTTTCCAAACGCGACGCGCTCGGTTATACTTCTCATTCTCCGCGATGGGCGAGGGCGTATAAGTTCGACGCGGTTATGAAGGAAAGCAAGATCGTAGACATTACGTATGCGGTGGGACGAACCGGAAAGATCACCCCAAGAGCGGAGATCGAACCGGTTAGTCTTGCGGGAACCACGGTTACATTCGCAACTCTTCACAACCAAGATTATATCGACGAACTCGGAGTCGGGATCGGTGCGGTCGTTCGCGTCGCGAAACGCGGAGAAATCATTCCCGCAGTGGAAGAAGTCGTAACTCCGGGTAAAGACGTTTTTAAAATTCCGGATCGTTGCCCTTCGTGTAAGACGAAGACGATCAAGAAGGAAGGTCTCGTAGATCTTTTTTGCCCGAACCCCGATTGTCCGGATCGAGTTAAGAATGGAATCATTTTTTATTGTCAAAGAAAGCAGATGGATATCGAAGGGCTCGGTGATAAACAAATCGAATTCTTATACGATCACGATTATATCAAATCCGTAGCCGACTTGTACGATCTCAAAGATAAAAAAGAAAAGCTGATGGAAGAGGAAGGCTTCGGAGAAAAGAGCGTAGCGATCATTCTCGGAGGAATCGAACAATCCAAACAGAAAGATTTTCGTTTCGTTCTTCCTTCGATCGGTCTTCCCGAACTCGGGCATAAAGTCACGGAATTGTTAATCGAACACGGAATCGATTCTATGGATGAGATTCTTGCGATTTCCAAAGATAAAAATAGAATCGATTCGCTTTTGGAAATCCCCGGAATCGGACCTTCCACCGTACTCGCCTTTCAGGAAAACTTTTCCGATAAACGAATCTTAAAACTCATCGATCGACTCAAAAAAGCCGGACTCAAGATGAAGGCGGATCCGGTAAAAGTGGCCGATCAGCAACCGTTTGCGGGTCAATCTTGGTGTGTTACCGGTTCTTTCGAAAACTTCCAACCAAGAGACAAAGCGATGGATTTGATCGTGTATTACGGCGGAAGAAAGGTAAGCGCGGTGAGCTCCAAAACGACCCATCTTTTGGCCGGACCCGGCGCCGGATCTAAATTAGAAAAAGCGAATGAACTTGGGATCGCGGTTTATGACGAAAAACAGTTTTTGGAACTTCTCAAGTCGCATAAGATCGATTTCAAAAATCCGAAATAGAATTTCGAAATCTTCGACGCTTTCACTTATATCCGACTTATAACGTGTTCCAAAACTGAATTTCGTTCTCTCGTTGCGTTTGCAATTTCATCCTTTTTCTATTTTGTCCGACTTAAAAGTCGCCTCTACCGCACTTTTCGATTTCATAATTCTTGATTTAAAAAATGAACGTATGTTTATTGTTTCTTCGATTTAACGAAACGATTCAAAAATAACTTGATCGAGCGGGTTCCGTTTCTATTCTCTTTGCCGGAAGATGAATTTCTTTTGCAAGAACGGCGGACTTATGGTTTCCATTCTTCCGATCTCGGATACAATTTTTAAACAAAGCGAAAGAACTTAGAATTTAAAAAAGGAAACAACGGAGAGAATCGATCGATATGTTATTTTTGAATCCATACTTAGAAAGTGAAGATAAGGACTTTTACAACACGGTAAAAGAATTCGCGAAAGACCGCGCGCTTCCCACGGTAGAACAAAGAGACGAGGATTGCACCTGGGACAGCGAGCTCTGGAAAGAAATGGGATCTATGGGTCTTTTGGGAATTCCTCTTCCCGAACAATACGGAGGACAAGGAGGAACTTGTTTTCAGTGTTGTCTGGCGCAAGAAGCGTTCAACGCAGGATCGTTGGATTCAGGTTTCGGACTTTCCTGGGGCGCGCATATGATCATCGGAACTCTTCCCATTTTGTTCCAAGGAACCGAAGCCCAAAAGCAAAAATATTTACCCAAACTCGCAAGCGGAGAATGGATTGCCGGTCTCGGTTTGACCGAACCCGATTCGGGCTCGGATGCGGCGGGTATGAGAACCTTCGCCGAAAAAACGGAAGGCGGTTTTATTCTCAACGGAAGCAAGATGTTCATCACAAACGGACCGATCGGACAAATTTTTATCGTGATGGCAAGAACGACTAAGTCCCGCGGACCGATGGGAGTTTCCGCATTCATCGTAGAGTCTCATCGAAAAGGATTTCATGTTTCCAAAGTTTTAAAGAAGCTCGGTCACAACACTTCCACCACTGCGGAACTTTCTTTCGAGGATATGTTCATACCGGATGAGAATTTGTTAGGACCTTTGAATTCCGGTTTCTTAAGAATCGGGAAAGCCACTTTAGAATGGGAACGAACCGTTCTTCTTGCGGCGTTGATGGGAGGTATGGAGAACGCGGTCGAAAGTTGTATTCAATACGCGTGGCAAAGACAACAATTCGGCAAACCGATTCTTTCCTTTTTTGCGATGAAGGAAAAGATCGCGAGAATCTGGGCGTATCTCTGCGCTTCGAGAAGAGTGATCTACTTCGTGGCTCGCAAAAAAGATTCCGAACCGGACGTAAGTCTTCCGATGGAAAGCTCCATCGTAAAACTCTTTGCATCCGAGGTCAGCGAAGAAGTCGCATCCGACGCCGTTCAAATCCACGGCGGAATGGGCTACATGAGGGAAGTCCATGTCAGCCGTTTGTATCGAGACGTGAAATTAGGAACGATCGGAGGAGGAACTTCCGAGGTTCAACGAAGTATCATTTCCGCGAGTTACAGCGGTTATGATAAGTTTAAAAACATCATCGAAAGCGCGGCCTCCGAAGAAGTTCGAAATCATTCCGAACAAAAGATTCAAGCAACTCCGATCGGAAATCTAATGCGCTGTTTGGACGTTTTGATTCAAAGCGTGGGGGATAATCCGGAACGAAAAAAAAGACAGGCTCTCGAATTCGGTTTTGCCGACCTGCTTACGTTGACTACGATTTTAAAACTGAGCGTTTGGGATCTGACGCAAGACAGCAATCACTACAAAACATCCGATAAAGAACGAGATCTCGACATTCTCGCGTACTATCTAACGGCGAGATATATTAGAGGAATTGCATATTTGAAGGAACTCGACGAGACTGCGGTAACCGATGTCATACAAGCGTTCGGCAATCTCAACGCACCGGAAAAACAAATCGAGGATTGCATAGAGTTTTTAAAAGAAGGAATCTTAGGAAGCGCTGTGTCCGCTTAATCGAACGGAGAAACGATGTATCAAAAAGGGAAATCCTACGAAGAAATTGAAATCGGAGATAAGGCGAGTTTTTCGAAAACCATCACGGAAACGGACATCTATCTTTTTGCGGGAATCAGCGGTGACTTCAACCCGTTGCATGTAGACGAGGAATATGCAAAGACGACGATTTTCGGGACGAGGATCGCGCACGGCGGACTTGCTGCGTCTTTGTTGGCGCCCGTTCTGGGAATGAAACTTCCCGGTCTCGGAACCGTGGCTTTGGAAACGGTTACTAAGTTTCGGAAACCGGTTTATCCGGGAGACACGGTGACTTGCACCGTCGAAGTCAAAAATAAGATCGCGAAGATGAAAATGGTCGAGATGAAAATTCTTTGGACCAATCAAAAAGGCGACACGATCGGCAAGGGAGAATGTAAGGTTCTTCCGCCCGGTTCCAATTCTTAATTTGCGGATCGCGACATCGATTCGTTATTCAGGATGATTCGCGGAATTTTAGAAATCGATTTCGATCCGTTTCGTAAAAATCGAAAGTACATTCAAAAATAAAATCAAAAGAGAAGACGTATGAACCCCGTATTATTAGGCGTGAGCGATTCGGTTGCGGCCGATTTTCCGGAAGAATATAAAGAATGGTCCGGTGAAAGAAAAGTATTAGAACATTATAAAAAATCAATATCCGATCTGCTTGAGTTTTTGGAGATGAAACCGGAAACTTTAAGGGATAATCTTACCGACTTCGTGAGCATCGAACCAGCTTCGTTGGGTAAGTCCGGTTATGGGCACAGTGTACGAATCGCGAACGAACTCGGATATACCGGCTTTCGTTCCCATCTGATCGATTTGGGGGGTGCGAGCGTGACCGGAGCGATCGGACAAGCTAGAACCATTCTTCAATCCGACAGCGAGGCGGTCGTCTTGATCGCAGGAGCGGATATTCCCAAGTCCGCATTCAGACAGGTTTCCGATATGAAACGATTGAACGAAACCGTTTGTCATCCTGTCTACGAACTCAACTACGGTGCGACCTTGATCGCAATGTACGGCCTTTTGATGAAACGGATGATGTTTGAAAACGACATCACACAAGCCGATCTGGAAGCGATCACGAAAAAGTTCAGATCCAACGCGATTACGAATCCGAGAGCGCACGTATATCAACAAGAGATAACGGAAAAACAACTTTCTCGAACGATCGCTGATCCGTATCCTGCGCCGATGATCGCAATCGTTACCGATCACGGGTTTGCGACTCTTCTCATGTCCGAAAAAAAAGCGAAGAAACTGCAATCGCAGGGAAAAATTAAAAAGGAAATCGATCCGATGTATTTGATCGGAGCTGGACACGCGGCCCATGCGGAATACTTTATGCTCAAGGGTGACTTTGCAACTCCGGCGGGAAGAGCGGGCGACATTGCGTTCGCGTCCGCGGGAATCGCAAGAGAAGACATCGATTACGCGTGGATCTATGATTGTTTTACGGGAATGGTGATTCTTCAGTCGTCCGAGTATTTCGGAATCACCAAAAAGGAAGCGGTCGAACATTTGAAAAACGGAGAGTTGAAATTCTCCAACGGTAAAAAAATTAAGATCAACGAGATGGGAGGAATTCTCAACTACCAAGCGGCAATGTCCATGTCCGCAGCAACGGGTTTGATCGACGTCGCCGCACACTATGGATTGTATTCCCGTTTCGTTCCGAACGTTCAAGTCACTCGTCCCGAAAAATCTTTGGTGGGTGGAAACGGAGGAGTGGACAGCATCAA
Organism: Leptospira yasudae; assembly: GCF_003545925.1. Lineage (NCBI taxonomy): Bacteria > Pseudomonadati > Spirochaetota > Leptospiria > Leptospirales > Leptospiraceae > Leptospira > Leptospira yasudae. The sequence goes on from NZ_QHCU01000002.1 coordinate 327,562, forward strand.
TTCGGTCGCTATCTTTTCTTCGACCGCCTCCAAACTCAAACCGAAGAAAGTGAAACCGAGACGATTGACTCTCAATCAAAACGGTGCAAAGAACAATGAAACCGGAATCGTTTATTCTTCAACAACGGTAAACATGAATCCCGGATCGTTTACAAAGGCGCCGTATTCTTTAGCTCTCGTAAAGATGAAAGCGGGAAGATATGTGATGGTCAATGTTTTCGATTCCAAAGGTGAACTTTTAAAAACGGATCAAAATCTCCAAATCGATCGTTCGAAATTAAAAATCGTGAATGAAAACGGGTTTTTGAAAGGAATTTTATCTTGAATTGAAAGAAATTTCCAAGATCATAAGTCAGTATACTTTCCAAGAATCTGCGAAGTTTCACATTCAATGTCTAAACTTTGCAGGTTACAAAACGAAAAGCTCATTCTAAATTCAGATGCGATTGGGGAACGATATTAGTCAGGCTTCCGTTTCGGTTTTTTTCGATTTGTTATAAGTTAAAGAGCAATGTCGAACCGAACGGTTGAGAGAAGGCTCTCAGGATTGGATCGATTTATGCATATCAAGGCAGAGAACATTCAAACGGGTCAGATCCGAATTTTTAACGGTTCCGATTTGATTTTGATTCCCGATTCTTCCAACGAACAAGAAGGAACTATGTTTCTTCACGGAAGAAAGGTAGAGAACTGTCTCAATCTTAGAAAATATTCCACCTTCTTCGTTGTATCCGATTCTGTCTCTAAAACCGGATTTCCCGATACGATCAAATTGCAGGAAGTCGGTCCGGATGGATCCGTTTTTGAAATCTCGGAAAGTAAAATGGATTGTTATCGAGTGATGGGAATATTTTTGGAATAAGATTCACTTTCTGCTGGATTTGAACTTATACAAAAATAGAATCCGTCTGCAGTATTCTTTCTAGGGGAATTCAATCATGGTCCAAAAGAAAAAGACCAAAGTCCAAAAAGCGGCTCCGAAAAAAAATAAAAAGTCCACCGCTCCATCCGTGAAAAGGAACGATATTCGACTTACGGACATGTTGGATCTTGCAGCCGAAGAATTCGTCAAAGCGATCGAAATTATGGCTAAATTGACTCCGGCAAATAGAACGAAACTCAAACACTCCATTAAAACAGCCGCCAAAAATATTCTGAAGGACTGATTGAAAATCAGGTTCGATTTCGCTCGATTTTACGCAGTCAATTTTTTTCAAAAAAATCGAAAGTCTCGTGAAAAACTTTGGAAAAAAATTTCCAAAAAGGGTTCGATTTTTTGTAAGAATCGGAGTCAACTATATGTATGGAAAACTTATTTCTCATCACACTACTATTCTTAATTCTATTTGAGCAGTATAAAACCAGGGTTTCCCGGGAAAGAATTCCGATTCGGGCTTTGAAACAATACGTTCATCGTTGATTTCTAAGCCTCATTGAAACCGGGATAGCTTTGTGTACCCGGTTTTTTTATTTTTCCCGCCTTTCTTTTTCCTTTTCCCCGTATTAGTCCGCTTCTTTAGAGAGTTGAAACATTCTCATTCCACTGGAACCTTGTCTAAAGACCGAGGAAAGAATGTATAAGAAACCAATGACTCCCACTCGCGCCGTCGAGACTTTCATTCAATGCAGAAAAAACCAGGAACCGATCTCGGACGAAGTCTTTTTAGTTTTGGATTCCTTTCAGACCTGGAACGAAATCGAACTCACAGGTCTTCTCAATGCCTCGTTTTATTTTCCTGAAATATTAAACGAATATAGAACGGAGGCGGCCATTCGTTCGCTTCTGGAAGTCTTCAAAAAAAGAATCGTGGAAATTCCCATTCAATGACTCATTCTACCGAACCGAAAGTAATCTATCAAGAAGCCAATCCTTATGGAACGTTCACCGCGTATTTGGAAGACGACGGAAGAACCGTTTATCTTTATCTCCAAGGAGAACAGAATCCCGAGTTCGGAATCAAATCCGTATGGGTTTGCAATCGCGTGGAAGCGCCCGAAAAAAGAAGCATGGAAGATCTTTCCAGCGGACTTGCACCGATTCTTCTACGTTCCGAAGTGACCGAAACCAAAGCGCATCCGGCTTTGGATGAAAAGGATTTGTATTTCATCTGGACGGAGGAAGGGGACGGGGTCGCACTTTTCTATAAGGAGAATCTCATCGCGTTTCTACCTCCTTGGTCCGGATTAAAGGATTTCCATGGATATTCTTTATTCGCGAAGGTGGAAGCCTTGACCGCGTATCCTTTGGGAAACTCCGAATTCGGAATCATTCCCGATCGAGTGCGCGCCTCCCGCGATTTTTGGGAAGCTCGTTCCAAACAAGGAGCTTGGAAAGGAATTCAAGAAAAACGTCTTTCATATTTGGAATCCAAGTTCGGAAAACACGAAAAGTATTGGTCCGCCGACGGAGGAAAATATCCTCAACTCGGAATCGCCCGTTTTCAATCGGAAAAGTTTCCCGGCGTTCTTATCTATTCCACCATTGGAATGAGCGCGCAGAATATGCCGACCGTTGAACTCTTTCATAAGGATTATGAAGATTATGCAAGAATCGAACTGGTGCTTGCGGTAAAAGTCGGTTCGGAAGGTTTAGAACGATCCGAATCCTGGGTTCCGCATTTGATCGGAGAATTGATTCGATTTCCTTGGAACATGGCGAAATGGTTCGGTCACGGCCACACGATCACGATGTCGCGAAAGGATCCGGAAGCGTTGTATTTGAACTTCACTTCGATTCTCTTTCGGGATACGGAAAGCTTTCGTTCCGTTGCGAATGCGCCGGATTTATCGGATTTGATTTCAGAAAACGGAAAACCGGTCCGATTTTTAACCTTGCTTCCTCTTTCGGAAGAAGAAAAAGAATACGCGCAGAAGGGCGGAATTCAATCGTTCAACGAAATCTGGAACGAAAAAGAATTTCCTTGGTATCACGACGCGGAAAGACAAACGCTCATCTAAAATGATTCCTATTGAAGATATCATACGCTCTATCCGACGTTATGCGAATCGGTCCGCGCTCTTGCTCGCTCTGATCGCAGTGTCTTCTCTGTGGATTACGTTGCCACTTTCTTTGTTATCGCAAAATACGGATCCGTTAAGCGAACAGGTTCAGGAAAAGATATGGCAGGAGATTTATAACAAGGATTTTCATTCTTCTAAGAAGTTAGTCCAGCTTGAACTGAGTCGTAGTGGTAAAAATGAGACAATTCCTCTTCTATCACTGCTGGAAATTTCTTTAAACGGACTTGAGCGATACAAGCAAGCGAATGAAATCCGCAGAAAAATTCTCTCGATATGGGAAAGTAAATATAAGAAATCCTTTTTAGATGAGAATTACCCGATCAATCTCGCTACTTGGACGAGAATGGTCGTAGTAAAATCGGATTCTCTGTTGATCGGCGCCGAATATTTCATTCCTTATCCGATCAATTCCAGCAAAGACGGATTCTACTTTCATAAATTTACCTTATACAATCGCTTCTCGAAGAAGCCGACGCGCTTCTTCAAACTCGAAAAATCATCCGCAACAAATCAAGAATACCGTCTTTATGAGATCAATGCGGACGGAGAATCGAAACAAATCAAGGTCTACGGCGATATTTTACCGGAGATGAAGGATGAGATGAGTTTTCTGAGCGGATTTTTAGGAATTTAAGGTCGATTTCGCTCGATCGAGCGGTTCAAAACGATACAACGATGGTCTTTAAAAGAAAAAACCCGCTTCGAAAAGCGGGTTTTAAAGTTTCATCCCTTCTTAGAATGAAAGTGTGTTGCTAAGATACCTTATTTCTTCTTCGCAACTTTCTTTTTAGCTGCTTTTTTCTTAGCAACTTTTTTCTTAGCTGCCTTCTTTGCTGCTTTCTTTTTTGCAACCATTGACTCTTCCTCCGTGTTACTAACATCAAGCTCTGATGTTCTTCAGAAGCTTAACGCCGTGATTAGGGACATAATTAATGTATCAAGATAAAAATGTAAAGTGTTTTAATAAATTTTTACATTTTTTTTTAAAATTTATTTATCTCAAAGATTTTTCTTTCATCTGCGAGTGTCTTCACTCACTTCAAGACAAAGAAAAGATATATCATCACTCGGATCTTTCTTACCGCGATAGTCTTGAATCGTTTTTAGTACAAGATCTGTTAGTTCTTGCGGACTTAATTGATGATTCTCTCGTAAAAGATTTAAAAAATTCTCATCACCGAAGATTTCTTCGTTATCATTGAACGTTTCAGTGACTCCATCAGTGAATAGAATTAGTTTATCACCCGGGTAAATCGGAATCGTTAAGTGTTTATATTCGGTAGGTAAGACTCCTAAAACTCTTTGAGTCTCGGTTCTGAGTTCTACTTTTCCGCTTTTTCGAATACAAATCGGAGAAGAGTGACCTGCATTGATGTATTTAAACGTTTCTTCCTGAGAATTATATTCTCCGCAGATCAACGTCATGAACTCGCTTCCTCTGTATCTCTCGATTAAAAACGAGTTAATCACTCTGAAAATCGTGGATAAGTCCGATTTTTTTCGAATTTGATTCTGTATGATGCCTCGAATCGCACTTACCAAGTATCCGGTTCCCAATCCATGACCCGAAACGTCTCCTAAAGCCAACAACATCGTGTTTGAATTCAGCTTTTGAATATCTAAGTAGTCTCCGGAAATTCCAACGGCGGGAATCGAAAAGAATCCCATGTTGATTCCTTTGATCGGTTCTCCTTCGGCGACGTGCAGAGTTTTATCGATGATCGAAGCCATATTGAGATCGCGAACGATTCTTTTTTTCTCCACTTCTTCCGCTAATAACGCGTAGTTTTGAAGAAGCATCGACGCCATTCTTGTACATTCTTTTAAGAAATGAAGCTCACCGAGGTTGAAATTCTTTCGGTTATTCTTTTCCCCCACCAGAAACACGCCCAAAACCTCTTTTCCGCGCGAATAATTGAAGATCGGATACGTTAGCTGTACACCGGAATTCTGGAGGAATTTATAGACCGATTCGCGGATTCCGAGTCCATACGCAAGGTGATTCGTAACGGTAACCTCCGTATTTGCCGCAAAATACTGCCAAATCTCCGAACCGGAAGCGATTCGAATGAAGTTGATATTCTTCAGATCCGTTCTCGGAAATTTATCCGCAGGAATCAATACGAGGATTTTGGAAATATCCAACGCTTCCGAAACCTTTCTCATCAGATTGTTGATCGTCGCTCTCATGGAAATCGGAGCGCTGATCATCGAAGAGATCGTTTCCATCGCCGAATGCAGTTTTTGATTTCTTTTAAAGCTCCAAGTGTCCACAAGATTGGACAAACGCCGGTTGATGGAACCGAGTGTATATAAACTCGAACAAAGAAAGAGAACGTTGAATTCTTCCAGATATTTATCCGCAGCGATCGGATTGAATCTAAAAAACGCCCCAAGAAGAAACAGATAACCGCCCGCAAGGATCAAGATCAGATAAATCGAAGTAAGAGAGGAACTGAATGCAATCTGAACGGGAACGATCGAATACGTAAACGTTCCGTAGATGATCAAGGCCGGAAAAATCAAGAACGCCGCCAAGATCAAAACTTTGGCCGAATCGGGCGAGATCAGATGCGAAAATTCCACGGATACGAAAGGAAGAATGGAAATCGCGCTGAACGCCAAAATCAAACTGAGTTTTTTGAATAAACTCTGCAGCGGAAAAAGATTCCGTATCGAATCCAAAATCAAAAAGAAAATACAAATCACGGAGCAGAAGAGAATGAAATACACTCCGTTGGTCGCAAGGATTCCGAAGATATGCGGGTCGGCCTTCTGCGATTTTCCCACGAAACCCGCGATCAAAGAGAAGATGATCTCCGGTGCGAACCATCGCGTGGGAAGTTCCTTGCCTCGGAGTCGAAACGATATATTCAAGATCACGAATGCCGTAAAATACAGAAAAAAGAAAAATAAAAAGTGAAATTCGTGAAAGCCGACGAGGAAGAAGTTGAATAAACTCAAACACGAAAGGGAACCGAACAGCAAAAGCATGTAGAGATCCCTTGTGTAAAAGAAAAACCAGATCGCTACGGAAAGATACAGCAGTGAAATCAGAATATCTCTCGTAAAATCCTGGATCACGGAGTAATCCGATTTCGGCGCAAGAATCACGGGGATCGTTTCGCTGACTCCTTTGTCGTAAACGTGGATTCCGTTTTCATACGATTGACCCGACTCGGCCATTTTCACCGCGATCTCCAGTTCCAAAAGATCCACTTTCTTTCCTAAGATGCCCGGAAATTCTTCGCTGCTTTGAATGATCGTTCCGTTCGGATAATAATAAAACGGAGGTCTTAAACTTTCGGAAGAAGTCTGCAATACTCCTATAAAAAGCGCAATGCTGAACAAGATCAGAGATATGAATAATAAAAGTATGCTTCTCACGCCGGAAATCCTAAGTCATAGATCGAAATCATCGTGCGGTTCTTCCAGGTGAGAATCAAAGGATCTCTGCCGATTTCTTCTTCCACTTCCCAGCCCGCGGAAAGAAGATTTTTACCGAAGTTCGAATTTCGATGCGCTTTAAAATTTTTACCGGATGTTTTCAGGGAAATCGTATTCTCGCTTCTACGAATCACTCCGACCAAAAGATCGTAGTCCTCGTTCCAGGAAATTTCCTTGAGATAGGATTCGACCAGATTCTTAACATAACTCAAACTTTGAACCGATCGGGACGTTCTTGCGGAAAACAAAATCCCAAGTATATAACAAAGAACTAATACGGAAATCTGGTTCGTAACTCCCAGTTTTAAAATGACAAAGTAGGTCTCTTCACCGTCCGAGTTGAGAAATTCCACTAATTCGCCCGGTTCTCTAGAAAGAATTTCGATGCGGATATTTCCGATCATCGGAGGTTCGGCGGCTTCGAGAAACTTGCGGATCTTACCGGCGGTTTCCAATTCTTTTCTATACTTTTTATTCTCCGCGACTTGAGAGGAAAGAATATGATTGTGGACGGCGATCCCGCATTTTCCGGAAAGAAAACTCAAATCCTGGCGCACGGAATCCTTCGGAATGTTCGATGCCGCGAGAAAACCGAATAAGGTTTCTCTATAAACGAAAGGTAAGATGAAATTAGCCCGGAGACTTACGAAGTCCTCGTTGATTTCGTGGTTTTGATCCGGTTCTCCGATGATCGCCCCGTTCTTTTTATTTAGGATGTATTTCAACAACTTTGCATCCGGATTGATTCCGTCGTGTGTAATGACCTTTCTTTGTTTCTTCTTTGCATACGTATAAAGTTCGAACGTTCTCAAGTCGTTGTTGAGAAGCGCGAGTTTCCCGTAATTGCTTTCGGTCAAACGAACCAAATCGGGGAATACGTTCTTGATCAGACCTTCGTGGTCGAATTTTCGATACGCCAATCGCGAGGATCGAGGATCGTCGCTTAAATATTCGGAAATCAAAATCGACTTTAACTTTCCGCTGAGTTTTTCCTGAAGAGGGAATATGATAAAAACCGCAAAGATCAGAGTCGAAAGAAGACCCACTTCCATATAATATTCGATGGCCGCCGGAATTACGGAGAGAATAAAGAAGTACACACCGAGCGCAACGAGAATCGAAATCCCCTTTGCGAACAGGTTGATGATTCCGGAAATGAGATAGTAGTCCGTTACAAGAGAACGGAAGGCTTCCCTAAATCCGATTTGATTCTCCTCGTTGTCAGGTAGTGTAGTAAGCATTCTCTTCGATGTATTTTTCTGTAAAATCGCAGCCCCAAAATTTCATGGAAACGGCTCCAACATTCAATACTACATTTAAGGAAATTTCAGTATTATTTTTTAGGTATTCGGAAAGCTTTTTCAAGGTTTCCGGGTTCGCTTCTTTGACCGGAAGCGTTCCGAAATAGATTTGAAGACCTTCGAAAGGAATCGGTTCGTCAAAAACCTTCCCCACTGCCATCACCAATCTTCCCCAGTTCGGATCGCCGCCGTAGATCGCGGTCTTTACCAAGGGAGAATTCAGGATCGACTTGCCGATCTTTCTTGCCTGTGTTTCATTCTTTGCGCCGGTGATCGTGAGTTCGATCAACTTGGTCGCACCTTCTCCGTCGATCGCGATGAGTTTGGTAAGATCGATGGAGATTTCCGTAAGAGCTTTCGAAAAATCTTCAACGGAACTCTCGCCGGATAAACCGTTGCAAAGCAACGCGACCGTATCGGAAGTGGAAGTGTCCGAATCGATGGTTAAACAATTGAAACTCTGATCCACAGATGATTTTAAAACGGAATATAAATCCGTTCCTTCCGGTAAGGAAACGTCCGAAAGAATATAGCAGAGCATCGTAGCCATATTCGGTTCGATCATTCCTGCGCCTTTTGCGATCCCGTAAATCGTGCCTTCTCCGGATTTTGTTTTAATTTTTCGGAAAGAAATTTTCTTTCTCGTATCCGTCGTCATGATCGCTTCGGCGACTTCTTCCAAGTTGCCCGGTTTTAAAAGCGATTTCGCTTTTTGACAAGCGGGGAGAATGACTTCCATCTTTAACGGAACTCCGATGACTCCGGTCGAGGAAGGAAGAACTAACTTTGCGTCGATGCCGAGGGATTCTCCGATCGCTTTGCAGATGTCTCTTGCGTTTTGAACTCCTTTTTCACCCGTTGCTACGTTCGAGTTTTTGGAATTGATAACCACGGCTTGCAGAAGACCGGATTGAACGTGTTCTTTGCCCACGATGACGGGAGCGCCCGGATAATTGTTTTTGGTGAATACTGCGGTCGCCTTGCAGGGCACTTCGGAATAAATCACTCCGAAGTCTTTTGTGTTGTCCTTGATTCCGATATTGATTCCGAAAGATGAAAAGCCTTTTGGCATGGTCATGGATAAGATCCCTCAACGTGTCGATTGGATCTATGTTTGGAAAATTATCTCTGCCGGAAAGAAGAATTCAGGAAACTTCGGCTTGATAACGAATAGGAATCGTAACCGCAAAAATCGTTCCGCCTTCCGGGTTGTCGAAAACCTTTACGGAGCCGTGGTGAAGACGCACGATGTGTTTTACGATGGAAAGACCGAGACCGGTTCCGCCTTCTTTACGGGAACGGTTCTTATCGACTCGGAAAAATCTTTCAAAGATTCTGCTTTTGTCCTCGTCTTGAATTCCGATTCCCTGATCGATCACTTGAAATTGAACCTGATCCGTTTTTACGGGAAGAATCTTCAGCGTGATCGTTTTTCCTTCGGGAGAATAAGAGGATGCGTTCGAGATTAAGTTTAAAAGCATGTGTTCCAAAAGAACCCAATCCGCGGCGATCATCAAAGGTTCAGGCATCTCTACGACAAACTTTTGACCTTTGGAGGAAACGACTCCTTCCACGGTGTAACTTAAATTCTCCACAAGAGATTTCAGGGAGAATTCTTCATCGCCGGCGATCTTCGTTTGATTTTCGATTCGAGTGATGGTCAGCATATCTTCGACGATACGCACCATACGATCCGTGTTTCTGGAAATCGCGTCTAGAAATCGTTTCTCATGACTTTCGGGTGAAAGCCGTAAACGATCGAGCAACGTTTCCGTATATCCCTTGATGGACGTGATCGGAGTTTTGAGTTCGTGAGAAGCGTTCTGCACGAATTGTTCCCGAATGATATGCGATTGTTTTTCCTCGGTGATGTTTCGGATCACGCCGATGTACATCAGCGTTTTACCGTTCGTTTTCAGAGGATACATCTTGATCGTGTAAAAATTCTGTCCAAGATCGAGTTCCATCTTGGAATCGCTCGGGCCTTTGAGATGATTCAAAACGAATTCCAAAAGTCTCGGGTCTCTTGTTGCATCCGTTACTTTTCTGGATCTTGAATTCGGTTCGATCAAAGAACCCGGAATACTTTTATTCTGAAAAAGAATGGAAGCGTTTTCGGGATCGATCGCAAACACTCCCTCTTTCAGATTTTGTAAAACGGAATCGAACTTTTCCTTTTCGATCGTAAGATCAACGAATTGATTCTTCAATCGGCTGGACATGAGATTGATGGAAGAGGCTAAGTCCGCGAGTTCTCGAATGTCCGAAAGAGCCAACTCGGAACCGAAATCACCTGCGTTGATGTCGCTCGTTTTCTTTTCGATTCTGTCTAGAGGTTCCGCGACTCTCTTCGCGATTGAGTAGGACATGTAGAATGTCCCGAACATAGCAAAGAGAACGTAAAAGGAAAAAAGAAGAATTCTAAAATCAGGATGAATGAACTTCTCCGCGAAAAGTACCGCGCCGGCAACAACGAGGAGTACAAGCAAAAGCAGCCAGTTGCTAAGGAGGAGTTTTGAAAATAAGCTACGCCTCATTGAATCTATAGCCGATTCCGCGTATCGTCTCGAGTCTTTCCTTTTCGTCTCCGAGTTTGTCGCGCAGTCTCTTAATATTTACGTCGACAGCTCTGTCGGTAACGTAAATATCTTTTCCCCAAACTCGGTCCAATAATTTGTCCCTCGTAAAGGCGACGCCCGGGTTGGTCATAAAGAGATTGAGAATCTTATATTCGATGAGGGTTAAATCCACTTCCGAATTGTTGATAAAAGCCTTATGCGCTTTCAGGTTGAGAAAGATGTTTCCGATGGTGATGTTTCCTTCGAATTGTTCCTCTTCCTCTCCTTCTTTCGTTCTTCTTAAAACGGAACGAACTCTAGCGATCAATTCGCGAGTGCTGAACGGTTTACGGACATAGTCGTCCGCGCCGAGTTCTAATCCGAGAACCGCCTCGGTTTCGCCCGATTTTGCGGTAACCATGATGATCGGCATGGAATATTTTTCTTTGATCTTTTTGCAAAGGTCCATACCGCCGATTCCGGGAAGCATCAAATCGAGAATTACGAGATCGGGCGTGTTCTTTTCGAGTTTTGGGAGAACTTCTAACCCGTTTTGGCATGTGTCGACTTGATAGCCGTTTTCTTCGAGGTGGAATCGGATCAGCTCGGCGATATCTTCCTCGTCGTCAACAACGAGGACTTTTTGCCCTGGGTTCCCTGATTGGTTTTTCATGAGTCCTATTCTTTTCCCGGTCTATCGCTGTTTATTTACAAACCGATTTTCCCTTTTTAGAAAACCGGAAACCGCGAGATCCTTTCTGATTAGACCGGGCAATGTTTATAATCCTAATATTCCAGAAATTCGTTACAATTAGAATACGAAAAAATTACAAACTACAGAAATTCGATTTTCAGCGTTTTGTTAAATGACAGAGAGAAAACAAAGATTACTCTTTTTCACCCAATTGCGCGTTGATCTTGCGAATCAAAGTTCTTTGACGGAAAATCGAAAAGACGAGAAAACCCGAGAGCAATAATGTTCCGATCAGATACACTTCGTTCAGACTTCTCAGTCGTTCGTGTTCTTCTTCGATCGCTTTGATGCCTTCGAGATGGGAAATCAGAAAGTAGAACTTGTCCGCGTTAGGCCATTCTTTCTTGGATTCTTCCCTGATTTGAGTAATTAAGATCGCCGCTTCGTCCTTTTTCATTTTTTGGATGATCGGAAATACGCGATCCAAGTCGGCGTTCAGATATTCTCTCGCACCCATCACCGGTTTCGTTTCTTTATCCGCAGCGGAAGACGTCTGATCCGCCGAAAGCGCGTTCGTCGACGCGAGCGCGGAAAAAATCAAAAGCGAGAAAAAGGAAGTTCTAATATTCTTTCTATTCATTCAAAAAAGCCTAATTTATTTTTCCATTCTTTGGTGTATGGATTTCTATAATGGACAAGGTAGATACCGGCTAAAATTGCGAAAACACAAAAGAGAATGCTGCTCGTCACTAAAATGAAAGCGAGAAGTCCCGTTTCGATCAAAAATCCCAGATCCAAAAAGAACAAAACCGTAAGCGGAGAAAACCCGAGCAGAAAAAGACCGGATAAGATAATCTTAATGTGCCGCACGGGAACGATATGGAGCATGACTCTTCGTTTTAAATCCGGGGGAACAGGCGTATTTTCTCGAGGGTTTAGAGTCTCCTCTTCGAAAAAGTGCAGTTTTTCTTCGAGTTCCGGCGGAAGCGAATCGGGTTCGGAGGAATGGGGAACGGAATCATTCTTGTTTTTCATTCTCTTCCTTGTTTAACCAATCCCTCATGATTTCCTTACCCCTGAAAATATAACTCTTTAAAGTGTTCATTTTCAAGTTTAATTTTTTAGAAATTTCTTTATAGGACATATTCTCGAAGTAGTGGAGAGAGATAGGTTTGCGATAGAGTTCGGGAAGGCTTTCAACGAGGTTTCGTATCTTCTCGGAGCTTTCCTGCTTGAGAAGTTTGGCTTCCTGTTCGGAGGCGACTTCTCTTTGTTTATCCTTTTCCGTTTCGGCGAGAATCAGCGCGTCGAGTCCGGCGACCTCCGGGTGTTCTCGCCGGTATCTTCGGATGATTTCGTTTCTTGCGATTACGAACAACCAAGTGGAGAATTGGGATCTACCTTGGAACGTGGATAAACTTTCGAATGCCTTTAAGAATATGTCCTGGGTGAAATCTTCGGCCTCCGTTTCGTTGCGAAAGGCTTTGATCGCTTGAGAATAAACCAATCCTTGATAACGGTTCATCAGCGATTCGAACGAATTGAAATCGCCGTGTAATACTTTTTGAATGCAGTCCCAGTCTTCCTGGTTGCATACAATGGGAAGGTTTTCCCTCATCGAGATCGGGAGAATTTATAATAACAGAGCAATCCTAGACCGGTTCCAAGCGGAACAAGTCCTCCGAGCATTGCGAGCGATTGACCTAATACGGAAATGAATCCGATGGAGAGCGCGATTCCGACAAAGGTCAGGATCAAACCTAAAAAGAAAGAATACGTTCTAAGATCGAAGCTTTCCTTTTTGTAAAGTCCGGCTTTGATGATTTCTATCCTTTGTCTATACCACCAGTAAAAAACGAAAAACAGCAAAGAACATCCGAATACGATTCCGAAGATCGGAACCAAGTAAAGAACCACTTTGTAGTCGGATCCGGAGTTGGAGCTTTGATTCTGAAGGTGTTTCAGAATCAAGTCCAGCGTTTCTAATAATTTTGCTTTTTCTTCTGGGTTCATCTTACAATGGCTGTTGCTTTTTTATTTTCCGCTTTGGTCTTGAAGTAAGGAATTCTTTCTTCGATACCGGGACGGTTGATCAAGGATTGATACCATTCTTCTTCTTGAAAACTTTCTTTTAGGTAGGAATTGCGTATTTCAGTTTGAAATAGATTCTTAATCATCTTCATCGTTGTTTTACCTCCTTTAAATATTACAGTGCGTTTGAACGCTAAAATGTCTTATCAAAAAAACCAAGCTGCAAGGTTCCGGCCCGCTAGGGCTGGCTTCTTATGTCTTATATAAATATCGGCAGTTTGAAAGAATCTGCTCGATAATTTATCGATCCTTTTGAAAAGTTCGAAGTCTCGTTTGGACACTTTGAATTCTTTCCTTCTCCTGTCGACACGGACTAAGAGACAGAATCGTATCCACAATTTTCAGACGGCAAACTAGCTGAAGAAAAAAATGTCTTTTTAATTTTTTTTAGAGAATTTCCGAATCGGATCAAAAAAAGGAGGGCTGCCTAAATTCGGTTCCACTTGAGTCGGTTGCCTTTCAAAACCCGCATATTCGCGCAGAAAGTTTACGATGATTCTTCCCGTAGCTCCCCAGAGTAATCCTTCTTTCAGATCGAAATAATATATTTCGATTTCTTTTGCGCCGGATCTTCGAATACGAATCGAATAGAACGGAGCAGTTTCTAAACGATTCAAATCGAGCAGGATAGAACGTTCTACTTCTTCCGGATTCGTGTTAAAACGAAATGAGCCGCCGTATCGCGCGATAAAGGGAGAAATATGAAATCCCGTGTGCGTAAAAAGTCCGTGATATTCGCCGAGGACTTCGAGAACGGAACTGGATTCTCCCATCTCTTCTTCCCATTCTCGAAGAGCCGTATCCAAAAGATTCTTATCTCGTTTGGAATGAGCGCCGCCGGGAAACGCGATTTGTCCGGGATGCGCTTTCAGATTGGAATTTCTTTTTTGAAGGATGATTCCCTGCGATAAATCCGGGTTTTCGTATATGGGAAGAATGACGGACGAGGCCCTCGATTTTTCCTCTCCGATCGGCGGGGTCGGAATTCCTGTAAAACTTTCCTGAGGAACTGCAAGCTGGGTTTTGAGCGACTGAAAATCAAATCTCATTCTTTACCTGCATTCAGAATTTTGAATATTCCTCTATTCGAATTTTTTGTTAATCGGAATCAATCCTTTGATATTCGATTCGTATGGTACGTTTTCCAGAGCGGCCAGGATCGAAGGTCCGTAATGAACCACTTTCCATTCCGAGAAAAGATTCATCTCCCTGAGTTCGTCGAGCGTCTTCGGATTTCTCTGGGCGAGTTCGGCGATCATCTTATTCGAAGGCATCATCTGATGACTCATTCTCCGAATCGACATGATCGTTTCTCTCCAGATTCTCAAACGTTTGAAACGTTCTCCCTCTTCGTTCGTCAGATTCTCGCCTGGTTTTTTAAATAACTCCGATTTTTGAATCGGAGGTCCGCTCGGATTCGCATAAATTTGAAACAGTGTTTCCGCGTCCTTCTTCCCGAGAATTTCGGTTAACTTAGACATGTCCCTTCTCGATTTAACGAGTTGAACCACTTTCTCGTTGTTGAAGACTCGAAACGGCGCCTTATTCAACTTTCTCGATTTATCGTCCCGAAACACGAGCGTGTCGTAGATAAATCTTCTTTCGTCCGCGCTGTATTCCAAAATATCCGGGAATTTATCCATTGAAATGGAATTTCCTTCGGAACCGGGTTCTTCGGATGCGATCTTGTCGAACTCGGAAAGAGCTTCCTCGTAGAGGCTTCTCTTTGTGAGTTCTTCCTTCATCTTTTCCCAAATCGTTTCTAAATAAACCGTATCCAAAGCGGCGTATTGAAGTTGGCTTTTTTCCAACGGCCGCTTTTCCCAGTTAGACTTCTGTTCCTTCTTGGAAAGTTTAATTTTATGATAATAATCGACGAGGTACGTTAGAGAATACTGCTCGTGATCCAAAAGACGGGAACTGAATCCAGTATCGGCGATATTTACGAACTTAAAACCGAAATCTTTTTTTAGAGCTTTGATATCATCGATGGCTGAATGGAAGATTTTTAGAATTTTTTTATCTTCGAATACGCTTCCGAGACCATCTAAGTTTTGTAGCTTTAACGGATCGATGATGTAATTTTTTCCCTTAGCCGAAATTTGAATCAGACAGACCCTGGAAAAATACGTATAATAACCGGAGGACTCCGTATCGATGGAGATAGAGTCCGCCTGGCTCAAATTAATGAGAACGAGTTGTAGGCTTCGAATTGTATCTACGACTATGTAGTCGGAATTTATTTGCATGAAAAACGCGACCTGAGATTTTAAGCTTAAGAAGGCAGAGAATGAGTCGAATTCCCGATAAATCCAGAGTAAGAAGACAAGCCCAGGATGACAAACCAAAAGATGAATGTGCGATTTTTGGTATATTTAATTCATCGGAAGCATCGAATTTCACATATTTAGGTCTCTATTCGATGCAGCATCGGGGCCAGGAATCCAGCGGGATCGTCTCCTCCGACGGGGAACACCTCTACCGCTACGCCGGAATGGGGCTGGTCGCCAATATCTTCACTGAAACCAAACTCAAGGAACTTCAGGGCAATTCGGCCATCGGTCACAATCGTTATTCCACGACCGGAGCCAGCTTTCTAAGAAACGCACAACCACTACGGGTGGAATCCCATCTCGGAGCGGTTTCCTTGGCTCACAACGGAAATCTGGTCAATTCTTGGGAGCTCAGAAGCCAGCTTGAAAAGGAAGGAAGTATTTTCCAAACCACGATCGACTCGGAAGTGATCGTTCACCTCATGGCCCGTTCCGGAGAAAACGACTTTCTGTCGGCGCTTTCTTCCGCCCTCAAAAAAGTAAGAGGGGCGTATTCGCTTGTCATTCTTACCAAATCCCAGTTGATCGCGGTGCGCGATCCGAACGGATTCCGTCCGTTGGTGATGGGCCGCAGAGAAGACGGATCGATCGTATTCGCTTCCGAAACCTGCGCCTTCGACATCACCGATACGAAATACGAAAGAGACGTGGAACCGGGCGAGATGATCGTCGTCGATAAAAACGGAGTGAATTCCTATTATCCGTTTCCTAAAGCGACCCCAAGTCTTTGTATTTTCGAATACATCTATTTTGCAAGACCGGATTCCAACATCTTCGGCGAATCCGTTTACAAGGTTCGGAAGAATTTAGGAAGATTCTTAGCCAGAGAATTACCTGTAGAAGCGGACGTTGTGATTCCGGTTCCCGATTCAGCGAGCATCGCAGCTTTAGGTTACGCGGAAGAATCCGGAATTTCCTATCAATCCGGATTGATTCGTTCTCATTATATCGGAAGAACGTTCATCGAACCCGATCAGAAGATCCGAGATTTCGGAGCCAAGATTAAATACAACGTGGTTCGAAACGTCGTCGAAGGAAAACGAGTGATCGTGGTCGACGATTCCATCATGAGAGGAACGACAAGCCGAAAGATCATTAAGATGATCCGAAACGCGGGCGCCAAAGAAATCCATCTCCGAGTTTCCGCACCTCCGACCATCTCCCCTTGCTACTACGGAATCGATATTCCGACCCACAACGAACTGATCGCCGCAACACACACCATCGAAGAAATCCGCAAATACTTAAGAGTCGATAGCATTGCCTATCTTTCCGTCGAGTCCATGAACCGCGCGGTTCTGGATCACAAAGGCGGAGGATTCTGCAACGCTTGTTTTACGGCTCAGTATCCGGTGGAGTTTCAGAGCGAAGTCGGAAATCAAAAGAGTTTATTCAAAGAATATCAAGTGGAAGAAAGGGCCGTTTATTAAAACGACCTCCCGGAATCGGAAAGGATTGAAACGGAGAATGGAGAAGCCTTTCGTTGTTCAAGACGAAAGGCTTTTTTATTTCTAAGATCGTCAAATCTTATCGGCAGTCGGATGTTCCTTGTCGATTTTGACCTTCATGTTGTGGAACGGTCTTTCGATGATCAGATATAAAATCCAACAAACCAAAAAGATCTTCAAACAAACGACGACATAGATCGAAAAGAATCCGGTCCAGGAAAGATTGTCGAAGCCCATTTCCTTTCTCACGAAACGAATCGCCAAAACTCCGTGCCATAAGTAGATCGTGTAACTCAATCGGGAAATCGGTCTGAATACGAAGGAAGCGAAGAATTTATAAATCGGACTCGCCGGTATCATCGCGGAAAACGTAAGAAGAATAAAGACGATATGATATACGTTGTAACTTAACGTATAGAGCAAAAGTTCGTTCTTTCGAAGCTGAACTCCGATAAAGAACAAAACGATCGTCCCGACAAAAAGTAAAACTGCATGCAGTCCCTTCCAATTATCGAAATACTTTCTATTAAAGATTTCGAATGCAATTACTCCTAAAAAAAGCGCATCAAATCTCGTGTGTGTTGCGTAGTAGATTCCACCGAGCGGTCCATAGTAAAAATGATAGATCCGAAAAAAAATGGGAATGATATAAATTACGGACAAAAGCAGCATCCTTTTCTGAAACGGAAGCTTAAATAGAACGAATAAACAGAGAAAAGGAAGTACGATGTAAAAGTGCTGTTCGAGGGAAAGGGACCAGCCGAATTCGAACATTCGATCAGGGTTATAGTTGGAATACAAAAAAATATCAGACCAAGGATTTGAAATGGCTTCATTAGCTCGATTCAATACGAATTGTTCGATTTCAGTGGGATTCGTTTTTGCTTTCATTTCCTTGTAGATGACCAGAGAAAATAAGAAGGTGATGATTAAGACCGTATAGTAAGCCGGATAGATTCTAAGGATCCTTTTTAAATAAAATTCTTTGATATTGATCGTGGAATATTTTTCATAGGCGCGGAACAAACCGGCATAGATCAAAAGTCCGCTCAAAAGAAAAAACAAATCCATAAAGTGATGCATACTCATGATCGAGTCGAGGGTCGTTTGTGTAACCAACCCCTTTTCCAAAAAGTTATGAGTGTTGTTCTCCCATAGGTGAAAGAAAAGAACGATCAAAATCGAAAAGGCTCTGAGTCCATTTAACGATTCGATCTCTTTAGGGTCTTTTTTAAAAACGCCGAAAAGGTAATCTAAGATCTTGGTCTTCATCTGTATCTCTTTGTTCCCAAACGGCCCTTGTATAATTGGATCGGGCCTTCACCTTGATGGCCGTTGGGAGGGTCTGCGTCAACTCGTAAACGGCTCCGAATCGGCGGCTTAAAGCTCGTTGATTCCGATAAGAAATTATGGCGGCATCGATTTTTAGGATCGCATGCGTTCAAAACACAGCCTTTCACCAACGCTTTGATTCGATGTTTTACAAAGAATTCTTCAGTTGAGAAGCCAGTTTTCCTAACGTCTTGATTTTTTCTTCCACCTTCGGAGTAAGCTTAATTCCTCCGCTCAAACGCAAAAAGTTTCTGAAGTTCCCGGTGCCCGAAAAGATCGGACCGGGTGCGACCGATATGTTGTGTTTCCACGCTTCGTTTTGTAAAAGAAGGCTGTCGATCTTATCCGGTAGTTCGATCCAAAATACGAGACCGCCTTGCGGGTTGGAAATCGAAGTGGATTCCGGGAAATGTTTTAAAACCGATTCTCGGATTTTAGCAAGATTGGAAGAAAGATTCCTACGCAGCATCTTTAAGTTCCTTTCGTATGAGGTTTTCAAATATTCGCTTAAAGCGATTTGAGGAATGCTCGGGAGAGCGAGTCTCGAAAGTTTAATTTCTTTTTGAAGCTCGTGTCCTTTTTTTCCCGGTACGATCCATCCGATTCGGAGATCGGGCGATATAATCTTTGAATACGAAGAAATCTTATATACGTTTTCTTTTTTATCGAAGGACTTTAAGGAAAGAGGACGCGAAGAATTGAAATACAAATCTCCGTAAATATCGTCCTCGATGATCGGAATATTTTTGTTCGCGCATAAATCGACGAACGCCTTTTTATTCTCGTTGGAAACAAGACTTCCCGTAGGGTTTT
The DNA here is from genome assembly GCF_003545925.1 of Leptospira yasudae. Taxonomy (NCBI): domain Bacteria; kingdom Pseudomonadati; phylum Spirochaetota; class Leptospiria; order Leptospirales; family Leptospiraceae; genus Leptospira; species Leptospira yasudae. The sequence continues at coordinate 346,600 of NZ_QHCU01000002.1, forward strand.
GAAAATTCGGATTGAGGATGATGCATTGAATTGGATAACGATTCAGCGCTTCCTCGAAATGGGAAAGGCTCATGCCGTAAAGCGGGTCGACCGGGATTTCCAAAAGTTTTCTTCCCATCCTTTGAACGCTTTGCAAAATTCCGAAATAAACGGGAGATTCTACCGCGATTAAATCCCCCGGCTTTGTAAGAACCTTGATACAAAGATTGAGCGCGTCCTGACATCCGTTCGTTACGATGATTTCGGATTCGTGCGTCGAAACCCCCTGCAAAGAAGAACGAAGGGACAACTGTTTTCTGAGTCCGACGTATCCTTGCGAATTTTGATAGTTATGGCTGTCTGCGATCAAGATCGCTTTTTTAAGATTCTTATGCAAAGAAGGAATCGGTAGATATTCCTTTTCCGGGATTCCCGTTCCCAAAGGAAGAATATCAGGATTTTGTAATGAATCGATGAGCGAGGAAATTCTTTCATCGATTCCGAAAGAGGAAACAAGCTTCGGCTTTTTGGGCATGGTGGGAAGTTTCGAAGTTCCCTTCCTGGCGAGAACCACGTAACCCGATTTTGGCCTGGATTCGATATACCCTTCGTTTTCCAAAAGTTCGTATGCGAGCAGGACCGTGGAAATGCTCACTTTTTTTTCCTGAGAAATTTTCCGCAAAGAAGGAAGTTTGTCCCCTGCTCGCAAAATACCCGATTCAAGCATAGCTTTGAGACTGCCTGCGATCGTTTCGTATTTTGAATTTTGATCTGTACCGGTTAAAATGCTCATTTCTGTATCTGTTATGATCGTTGTAAATTTGTTATAACAGAAGAAGTTCAGGAAGGAAATCATTTTTTATGAAACTTAGAATTCTTCAGATCGACGCCTTTGCGGAAAAAGTCTTTCAAGGAAATCCCGCCGCCGTTTGTCCTTTGCAGGAATGGATTTCCGACGAACGGATGCAAAAGATCGCGATGGAGAATAACCTAAGTGAAACCGTGTTCTTCGTTCGAGAAGGAGAATCGTATCGTATTCGTTGGTTTACGCCGCTTCGTGAAGTCGACTTGTGCGGACACGCTACGCTTGCGACTGCGTTTTATTTATTTAACGAGGGCGCATTTAAGGGCGATCGGATCCGTTTTCAATCCCTATCGGGAGAATTAAACGTATTCAAAAAAGAGAATATTCTATATCTCGATTTTCCTTCCCGAAAACCGGCGCCTGTCACTGCGTCGGAACCGATCTTGAATTCGTTTTCGATTCGTCCCAAGGAAGTTTGGAAAGCGCGGGATTATATGTTCGTCTACGAAAACGAAACCCAACTTCGAGATGTGCAATGCGACATCCAGGGATTGAGAAACATGGACGCGTTAGGCGTTATTCTAACCTGCCCTGGTTCGGGTGAATTCGACTTTTTATCCCGATTTTTTTCCGCGAGCATCGGCTTAGCCGAAGATCCGGTTACCGGTTCTTCCCATTGCACGCTCATTCCGTTTTGGTCCGAACGTCTGAACAAAAAGAGTCTCCATGCCTTTCAGGCCTCGAGCAGAGGAGGAAAACTTTTCTGCGAGGATTTGGATGAACGCGTCCGAATCGGAGGAACCTGCGTATCGTATTTGGAAGGTTGGATCGAAATATGAATCGGGAACAGTTTTATTTTTCGGATCGGATTCTTAAATCGAGTCGGTCGTTTATCCGCGAAATCTTGAAAGCGACTTCTCATCCGGGAATGATTTCGTTCGCGGGAGGACATCCCGATCCTTCTTTGTTTCCCGTGGAAGAACTTCGCTTATCAACGGAAAGCGCGTTTCGAAAATACGGCTCGGATCTTCTTCAATACGGAATTTCCGAAGGGTTTATTCCGCTCCGGGAAAAAATTTTCGAAAGATATTACAAAAACATAAACTATTCCTTGAGCTCGGAAAACATTCTGATCACGACCGGTTCGCAGCAGGCTTTGGATTTAATCGGAAAGGTTCTGATCAATCCGGGAGATCCGATCTTTATCGAGCGTCCGGGTTATTTAGGAGCGATCCAGGCTTTCTCAATGTACGAACCTTCGTTGGTCGGAATTCCGCTGGAGGAAGACGGAATGGATCTCGAATTCTTGAAGCGATCGTTTGGAGCAACCGTTCCTAAGTTTTTATATTCGAACCCGATGTTTCAAAATCCGACCGGGAAAACCCTTCCTCTTGAAAAAAGAAAACGTCTTGCGGAGATTCTAAAATCGCAAAATTCCATTTTGGTCGAGGATAATCCTTACGGAGAAATTCGTTTTGATTCGGAGAATCTTCCCAGCGTTCAATCCTTTTATCCGGAAGGAACGATCAGTCTCGGCACTTTTTCCAAAACGTTGACGCCCGGTTTTCGAGTGGGCTGGATCTGCGCTCCGAAAGAAATAATTGATAAAATTTTAATCGCGAAACAGGCGAGCGATCTTCATTCGAATCTTCTTTCGCAAATCGTCTTGGACGAATATCTGAATCTTTACGATTTGGATTTACAAATCGAAAAAACGCGTTCTTCTTATCGCATCAAGAAAGAACGCATGGAAGAATCTCTGCTTCGATCGATGAGCGGTTTTGCGGAATGGGTTTCACCTCAAGGCGGAATGTTTTTCTGGCTGAAACTGAAAGGCCTTATTTCGTCGATGGAGTTGTTCGAATCCGCAATCGCAAACAATGTGGCTTTCGTTCCCGGGTTCCCGTTTTATACGAACGATCCCGAAACGGATACGATGAGAATCAACTTTTCGCATTCTTCCTTGGAGGCGATCGAAACCGGGATTTTAAGAATTTCGGAATCGATCCGAAAGATTTCGAAAATCCAAGTTTAGGAGAATCGTATGTTGACTCCGGAATACTGCGGACTGATGGCCGAGTACAATCGATGGATGAACGAAAAAGTATATAACGTTTGTCTAAAGTTATCCGATGCACAGAGAAAGGAGGATCGTCACGCGTTTTTTAAGTCGATCCATTCCACTCTCAATCATATCCTTTGGGTGGACATGTCTTGGATGGCTCGATTTCACAACGAACCTCTTCCGAAAAGTCCAGCAGGTTCGGATCTTTTTACGAGTTTCGAGGAGTTGACTCGGACCCGTAAGGATTACGATACGCGGATCATCGAATGGACAAAGACGATCCAATCGGATTGGCTGAATTCTCCGTATAAATTTTTCAGCCTCATGTATCAGAGGGAGCTGGAAAAACCGACTTGGGTTTTAGTCGCGCATCTTTTCAATCATCAAACACATCATCGAGGACAAATCACGACTCTTTTGACGCAAATGGGTGTCGACGTTGGAGTTACGGATTTGGCTTGGATGGGTAGCGTATAATAAAATGAAAGTGCGGATCGACACGCCTTATTTGCAATGTCGGTTTAACGAGTTTCGTTTTTAGGGAGAATTCTTTCCTTCAAAATCAAAAACGGTCTTTCTACGACGAGATACAAAACCCAGGAAACGGCAAAACAATAAAGAATCGCCGTTCCAATCGCTGCTGCGAAATCTTTCGGTCCGGGTTGCGTAATTCCGGAAAGAACTTTGGAAACCGCAAGACCTGCGATCAAAATGTTCCAGAGATACATCGTATAACTGAGCCTTGCGATCGGTCGAAAGAATCCGAGTCCGAATAGGCGCCCAATCAGACTTTCCTTTTGCAAGGAAAGATAAATCAAAACCGCGTAACCGAGATTGAAACAATTGTATCCGACTATTTTCCGAAACCAGTTTTCCAGCGGAAAAGCATGACCGATCGCTAATATACCGATTCCCAAAGCAAACAAAATCGAATCTGCAAATCGTTTCCTGAAAAACGGAATTTGCATCGAGCCGCCGAGGATCGTCGCGTTCTGGTTGTTTGACGATGTTGTATTTTCCGAGGTCGCATCCGTTGTTGTTTTCCACTCCGCGAGAATCATCCCGATCAAAAGACTGTCCATCCGGGTATGGGAATAGATCAGAACGGAAAGATCCGCATCGTTGAGAACATACGCGATTCGAAACACAAGAGGAACGAAATAAAGAATCGATAGAATCAGAATTCTTACCTTAGACCCGAATCGAAACAGAAAGAACGTGGAAAAGAACGGAAGAATTAGATAAAACTGTTCTTCGATGGACAAAGACCAACCGACCAAAGAAAGACGATGTTTCGTATAATTCGAAATGTAAAACACGTCCGCATACGCGCTCTGTAGAATCTCCGAGAGCTGATTCAATTCCGCAGTTTGCAGTTCATTCGGAGTAGCGATCGTTGCCAAACGATCATGCAGGCCTTGAAAATATAAATAGAGAACGAACAGACAAAAATAATAGGCGGGGAAAATTCGTAAAGACCGGGCCAAAAAGAAGTTTCGTTTGGAAAAGGCTTTCGGTTCCTTGCGGTATTTTAGAATTCCTGAATAGATCAAAAAACCGCTGAGAACAAAAAATAAATCCACGCCCGAATTGAAATTCGAAAATACGTTCCGAAAAATTTCGGGAAAACCCGCGACGCCGAATGGAAGCCAAACGTGATACACGATCACCAGCAAAATCGCGACCGCGCGGACTCCGTTTAAAGACTGTATCTCGTTTTCGTTTTTGATGAACGGAGAGAACAAATAAAGACGAATTTTACGGATCATCTCGGTTTGAACCGTTTTCAGTTTTTGGAATGTCTTTGTTTGGAAAGAAGTTCTTTGATGAGGTTTTTTTCGGAGCGTCCAAGAATTCCCTTCTCTTCGAAAATTCCCAGGATTTCCATCGTGATTTCCGGTTCCAAAACGGAAAGATCAGCGAATAAGGATTGGTGGTTGAGTTTGCCGGATCTGTATTTTTCCAGAATCACGCGAGAGGATTCGATAATCTGTTGTTTTCTGGAAACGAGATCCTCCATTGTAGAAAGGATCAAAAAGATCTCCGGATCGTCCTCAAACAAGGTAAGAATATGCCGATAAATTCCCGGACTTCGAATCGGCAGTTCGTAGATTCCGTCCTTGAGCGAAAGATAAAGTTCCTTCTCTTCTTCAAGGTTCAAGCCTGCAAGGTTTCTTAGATCGGAAACCGCTTCGGGAGGAAGAACGGTTAAAAACTGCGAGGCGAACTCCGGATCCTTCGCTTCCTGAAGACAATACGCGATAAAGCTGCAAACCCGCTGCGGAGTCAAAGAAGTCCAGTATTCGTTAGATTTTAAATCCATGAACGAAGCCGTTTTTTTAAGACGTCTTCGTTCGTCTTCGGTTTGTTGGAATATATTGTATTCGTGTATTATGATTTTATAAAGAAGTTTGTTGCTGAACGCCTCGATGACTTCTTTGATTTTTTGCGGTTCGATGATCGCTAGAAAATATCGAAGTACTTCGAAATAAACTTCTCCTTTGGAGATGAATTCCTCCAATACGAGAGGGTGCGCTTGTAAGAACGCGGACGCACCGACGTTGATCCCGGCTTTTCCTTCCGCGAACGCGTTCATCTTTTCGCCCGCGATACAGGATTCCCTGATTTCGCGGCTCCACTCGTTCGGGATCAGATTTTGTCTGCAATTGGCAGGACACGGTTCTCCCATTGAGATACCGATTTTGCAGCGGGTCTTTACTTCTTTATCCAGGAAAATTTCCACTTATTGTTAGGGAACTAAATCCCCACAGTCTCTCATTTCGGGCGCGTACGGATTTTCGATTTTGGTTCCGTGGCTGACCCAGGTTTTGTTCACCATCGGACAATAGAACTTATTGAAAACGCCGGTTCCGCCCGCAAGTTTTAGACTCTCCGCGAGGTTTTCGGAAAAGGAAGAATATGCTTGGAAGAATTTTTCGACGTCATTCGAGTCCTTGTTCTTCAAAGAATTTGCCATCTTTTCCGCGGAATCTTTTAAACCTCCGTTTAACGCGATTAATTCGAGTATACGAGCGACTAACTTTTCCGTGTTCGGAATTTTATTTTCTTCCTTCATTAGAAAACCGTGAATGGTTTCGTTTTCCACGAGGATCTGTTGTAAAGCGTCTTTTTCCGCTTCGGTAATTACAGGTTGTGATTTTTTACAAACGGATAAAAAAGCGAGGATACCGACGGATACGATTAGAATTTTCCGCATTTTACGAATCTCCGAAAAATGTGTACAAAGTTTAAGTCTATGATTTAAGAAAAAACCTTGGTGTAAAGTAAGGAATCGTTTAAAATTTAAAAAATGCTCGTATTCAACGTTAGTTCCGAGCTTTGAAAGCGAACAATTCGTTTCGAAACCGACCAGAATGACAAGATATCATACCCCTTTTTGGTTAAAGCGATCCGTATTAACGGTTGCACAATCGACCGGGCGTTGGATTCTACTGAAAAAGAAAATCGAGGTTTCTCATTAATGTCGAACTTTTACACGAAACACGTTTTTGTATGCGAGAACGTAAGAGCGGAAGGGGAACGGGTTTCCTGCGGCCGCTCGGGTTCGATTCAACTGTTAGCCTCCCTCAAAAAAAAGATGAAAGACCTTTCCGTAGAAGGCAAAATCAGAATTCAAAGGGCGGGATGTTTGGATCGATGCGAACTCGGTCCCGTTCAAGTGAGTTATCCCGAAGGAAGATGGTTCTCCTTAAGAACCGAAGAAGACGTTGATATATTCTTAAAATATTATATTCAATCCGAAGAACTCGAAAAGATTCAACATTTAATCTTAAAGGAAAATCAATGAACCTCCCAAAAACGTACAAAGCGTTAGAGTTAAAAGAATACAGCGAGAATAAGAGCAGAGCGGTGATCGTGGAGAAAACGATCCGTCCTTTGAAAAAAGGAGAAGTGCTGATTCGAATGCATTCCGCTTCGATCAATCCTTCCGACTTGATGTTTTTAAGAGGTCTTTACGGAATCAAAAAGAAACTTCCCGTGGTTCCGGGTTTCGAAGGAAGCGGAACCGTCGTCGCTTCGGGAGGAGGTTGGTACGGTTCATATCTGAAAGGGAAAAATGTCGCATGCACTGCGCCTGGAAGAGGGGACGGTGTCTACGCGGAATATATGATCACGGACGCGTTTAGTTGTCTTGCGATCGGAAACGATCTTTCCCTGGAACAAGGAGCTTGTCTGTATGTGAATCCGATCACCGCGATCGCAATGGTGGAGCAGGCGCAAAGAGCCGGAGCGAAAGCTTTGGTTCAAACTGCCGCGGCGAGCGCGTTGGGAAAGATGGTCGTCGGAATTGCGGCTCGCAAAGGAATGAAAGTGATCAACGTCGTCCGTAAGCCGGAACAGGAAGCCGCGTTGAAAGCGATCGGGGCCGAACACATTCTCAATTCGGAAACCCCCAACTTCGAAAGACAACTCAGAGTTCTTTCCAACGAACTCAAGGCCACGGTTTGTCTGGATGCGGTTGCGGGAGAATTGACTGCCCGGGTTTTAGGAGCGATGCCTTACGGAAGTAGGGTAATCGTATACGGAGCCTTGTCCGAAAAAGAAATTCCGTTACATGCAGGATTGATGATATTCCAAGATAAGAAGCTGGAAGGTTTTTGGTTATCCACTTGGGTTCCGCAGCAAAGCGCCTATAAGATCTGGAAACTTTCGAGAGAACTTCGTGCGCTTGCAAAGAAGGAATTGAAGACCGATATCGCCGCAAGATTTCCTTTGGAAAAAGCGGTGGAGGCGATCGATCACTACGCGGTCAATATGACCAAAGGAAAAGTTTTGATCCAAACTCCGTATGCGGAAGGTAAGTGATCCTTTGAAGATGCTGCGCTTTTCCAGACTTCGGATCGGATTGGTATTTCTATTCGGGGCTACGATTTGGTTCCAATCCTGTTCGGCTTTAAAGGACAATTACAAAGCCCTTCAGAAATGCAGGTTCCAAGTTTTGTCGATGGAAACGCAAAGAGCCGAACTGATTTCGTTTCCACCCGTTCCGAAAATCATTTTTTTGGCGAAGGTTGAAATCGAAAACCCGAACGAAACCGACGTGACGCTTCACAAATTCGATCTTTCCTTTTACGTTCCCGATCAAAACGAAAAAGAATCCGAGTTGGCTCGGGTTCTTTCCAACGAAAAATTCGTGATTCCCGCGCTGCAGAAAAAGACGGTCGATCTTCAAGTGGAAACTTTGTTTGAAAAAAAGATGGATCGGGATCTTTTACAAATCGCCTTAGGAATTCTGCGGGCCGGACTTTCCGGAAAGGAACTCGACATTTCGATCCGCGGTAGTTTCGAATACGAGACGATAATCGGACCGGTTCAAATTCCCGTGAGCGAAAGAATTCCTTTGAAGACGGGTAAGAAAGGCGGGTTGGGAATCTGAGGAATTCTTTGAGGTTTGATTTGATTCTCCCTTTGATAAGAATGGCAATTATGGCCCGTTTCGCATCGATACAAAACCGGTTTTTAAAAAACAATCGGCTCGGACTTTTTCTTTTCGGTTTCATTTTTTTCATCGGATGTTATCAAAAGAATACGGACGCGGATTTTTATACGTTCGAAGAAGCGAATACGAAACTTATCTTTGCATACGAATCCAAGGACGTGACCTGCAACACGAACCGTAGAATCACCGCCTTTGTGCCGGGACGTTCTCGCAAAAAGGACATCGACCTTTGCGTAAACGCGGTTCTCGCAGTCAGCTGTCAATCCTGGGCATCTACGAGTGCGGATTCAACGCCCGCGACTTGTCAGGCGATCGAGTTTCGTTATTGAGGATGTGAGGAAAGAAAATGAAACCCGCGGAATGGTTTTTTGTCATCAGTCTTTTGTTCGCGGGTTTGATTTATCTGTTTCTGCTTTTGGTAAGAAGAAAAGAAAAAACGGCACACAACTCGATCGTTAAATATTCTTTTCCGCAAGACGATTTAAATTCTTCCCTCAATCGAATCGAACCGAAAGAAAACAAAACTCATAAGACGAACGTTCTCGAAGTATTCGATTACAACGGAATTAAGATCATGCATGAGAACGGAATTTATACCGTGAATACCGGCGGTGAAATCGAAGTTTACGGTTCTTGGCAAACTCTTCCTTCGCGTTATCAAAGAATGGTGAAAGAAATGGATCACCGAGCGACCGGCGAAAAGAAAGCCGGAAAATATTATATGGAGATTCTAAACGGAGTCTACTACGTGATTTTTCCGGACGGCAAAAAGCATAAATACAAACATTTCGAAGACATCCCCGAAAAGATCCGAAAGAATCTCGGTTACTGATGGATGAAAAACTCAGAAACGAATATCTGAACACGCGTTATACGGCGTATCTAAGCAAAGAATCCGAAGGCGCCGATATGACGGAACCTTTGGCGTTGATCGAAATTCTTGCGGAAACCTTCAATCCGAAATTGGACGAGTTATTAAATCGACACGACCAAATCGAATGGGCTTTTATCACTGCGTGGAATCCGAAATCCTTAGTTCTTTCTTTGGAAGAGAATCAAAGGAGAAATCGCGAATTGGAAAATAAGATCAGTTCTTATTCTTATTTTCGCGGGAAAGGAATCGGGGTCGACCCGTCTTGGGTTCCGGAAGAAAGTTTTTTAATCTTGGGAATGGATATGCGATCCGCTTGCGATTTGGGAAAAGAATTTGGTCAGAACGCGATCGTCTTCGGTAAAAAAGGAGATAGATCACACCTCATCGAATTGATGTAAGGTTCTTTACGGAATGTGAATGTTACTTTTTATGAAACCGCGCACGATTCCGATCGGTTTTTATTGAATTCGAATCGCTCGTGGAAACGTTGGACAAGCCGAAACGCACTGGCCGCAACCGGTGCAGTTTTTAGAAAAGGAAGGTTTGTTTCCTTTGAAACTCACGACTCCATCCACGGGACAGCTTGTCTTGCAATTCGAACAAGTCGATTCTCCCGTTTTGGAATTGATGCAAAATTCGAAAATTCCTTTCGCCTGACCGAACTTAGGCGGAGCATCCAGAGGTAAAAGCGCTTCGTCTTTACAAGCGTTGATACAAGGCCAATCCTTGCAAAGCATACAAGCGTTGAGGTTGACGTCCATTCTCGGGATATGTTTTTCCGATTTCTCGTCAAAGACAGGAAACAAAACGCTATAAGGACAGGCATAAATACAATCCCCGCAACCGGTGCATTTTTTTAAGAATTCGGTTTCGGCTAACGCGCCCGGCGGAGATTGAATGTTTCGGATTTTTCGTTTTCGATTCGGTTTGACTTGTTGCGGAAGAAGAAACTCGGTTTCTTTGGACGGCTTCTGCGTTTTTGTTTTTTTAGGCGCAGGTTTTAAAGGAGGCGGTTGTTCTTCGGAAATGACTTCTTTAAAACCGGAAGCGAGATCGGCCGCGCTCTCTTGAGCGAGGTCGAACATTCTCGCGAGACCCTTTTTAAAAAAATCCTTCCGGTTCAATCTTCCCTAACTCTTTCGATTCTCGCGCCTAAGGTTCGTAAACGAGTATCGATGTTTTCGAATCCGCGATCGATCTGTCCGATGTTGTGAATATAACTCGTTCCTTCCGCGCAGAGCGCGGCGATGATCATCGCCATACCGGCGCGTATATCGGGACTTGCGACCTTTTGTCCATACAAACGGGAATGTCCGATGACGATCGCTCTATGCGGATCGCAAAGAATGATCTGCGCTCCCATCGCTATGATATTATCCACGAAGAAGAGTCTCGACTCAAACATTTTCTCGTGGATCAAAACGGTTCCTTTGCATTGGGTCGCGGTTACAAGCGCGACGGAAGTCATGTCCGCAGGAAAACCAGGCCACGGAGAATCGTCGATTTTCGGAGTGGCTCCGTGATAATCGGGGATGATCTCCATCTTCTGATCCGATGGAACGAGAATTCCGTTTTCATGAGGACGCACTTCGATTCCTAAACGAGAATAGACCATACGAATCATACGGATGTCTTCGAGTTCCACGTCGCGGATCATGAGTTCTCCGCCGGTGACGGCGGCTAAGCTGATAAACGAACCCACTTCGAGATAATCCGATCCGATCTTATGATCTTTTGCGGGAGGTTTTAAAGAAGAAACTCCTTCGATCGTAAGAATGTTGGAACCGATTCCGGAGATCTTAGCGCCCGCCGAATTTAAAAAATGACAAAGTCTTTGAACGTGCGGTTCGCTCGCCGCATGACGGAGAACGGTCGTGCCTTCGGCGAATACGGCGGCCATCACCGCGTTTTCGGTTCCGGTAACGGAAGCTTCATCCATGAGAATGTCAGTTCCACGCAAACGATCCGCTTTGATTTCATAACCGTCCGGGAAAACCTCGATGGTTGCGCCTAACGCTTGTAATGCGAGAAGATGGGTGTCCAACCTTCTTCTTCCGATTTTATCTCCTCCGGGTTTGGGAAGAAACACTCTTCCAGTCATGGCGAGAATCGGACCGGCCAACGTAACGGCTCCGCGGATTCGGGAGCAGAGTTCTTCGGGGAGTTGGTTTTTCAGATTCCCGTCGTGTTTAAAAATATAAGTTCCCGGTTCTTCTTCGGTGATCTCCATACCCAAATGACGCAGAACTTCCATCAACATCAGAACGTCGGCAATGACCGGAATGTTGCTGATGCGGACCGTTCCGGGAACCATACAAACGGCTCCGAGTAAGGGCAAGGCCTCATTTTTATTTCCCTGTGGAACCACGGTTCCATGAAGAGGGGTCTTTCCAATGATCTTAAAATACGAAGAACTCATAATGATAGGTTGTAGGATCGGTTCTTTCTGGCAAATCGAATTGTAATCGATCGCCTCGAATCGGAACGACCGTTCTTGACGAATTCTGTTGACTTCCCGTTCCGATCAGGAGATGAACGTTTTATCCATGGACAATTTACACCATCGTTTTCAAGAATTCCAGAAAACAGTCTGGTTCAATCTATTCTGTTATCTTTGGACGGGTCTTTTTTCCTTCTTAGCTTTTGCGCCCGTTTCCCTGAGTCATTTCGTTTGGATCGCTCCGTTCGGACTTTTTTGGCTGAGTTTGAAATACCATGGAAAGTATAAAAAATTATTTTACCAGGGATTGATCATCGGAGTCGTTTTCTACGCGATCTCGTTCCACTGGATCATTCACATGTCGATCACATTCGGAAATTTTCCGTATGTGATTGCGATTCTCATTCTTCTTTTTGCGGGACTTTTATTCAGCTTAAAGTTCCCGATTTTTATGATGAGTTTTTCCTATCTTTCGGGAAAGATAGGACGTCATTCGGTTTGGGTTGCGGGTTTCTGCGGACTTTTATCGGAGTTGATCGGACCGCAATTGTTTCCTTGGTATTGGGGGAATCTCGCCGCGGGAAATTTGATTCTCGCACAGAACGTGGAAATCACGGGAGTTTACGGAATCAGCTTTCTGGTCTTTGTCGTTTCTTATTCTCTCTTTCAATCGAATCCGTGGCATTGGAAAGAAATTCTTCATTCTAAAGAAAAGAGAAAACAATATCTTCGTTTTGCAGCATTGCCCGCTCTTTTACTTTTGGCCTTTGTAGTTTCCGGTGCGATTCTTTATAAAAAATGGGAGAACGTAAAACCCGTTAAGTCTTTGAACGTTCTGATCATCCAACCCGATGCGCCTTTGAGTTTTAGGGACGGAAGAGAAGTAAAAGAATCCATCGAAGCTTTGATGGCCCGCATCGAAAGACTGACCGACGAGGGCGTCGCGAGAATGGGGAAGAAACCGGATCTGATCGTGCTTCCGGAGGCGGGGGTTCCGTTCTTTTCAGCGCACAATACGACCGTGACCACAGTCGCGCGAAGGCTGTATTGGCATCGTTTCGATTCCTTGATGTTTCTTCTTGCCAATCGATATAAGGCGAACGTTTTCTTCAACGAGATCGACGCCGGTTATAAAGGCGAGCCGGGCGTTCGTAATTTAAGATATTATAATAATAACGTATTGTATGATCCGAACGGGGATAGAAGAGATTCATATCAGAAAAAATTTCTCCTGATGTTCGGGGAATATATGCCGTTCGATTTTCTCTATGAATTGAGTCAGCAGACCGGAAGATTCGAGCCCGGCTTGAATCATAACTTAATCCGCTATTACACTCCGGCAGAAAAGGAGAAAGCTCCGAAAGGATTGCATTTGGGTTGGATCGATACGGAGAATCTCAATCACGAGGCCGTTCGCTCTTACTATGAGCCCGCGAAAACAGAAGTTCAGGAAGCCGGTAAGTTTCTTCCGTTGATTTGTTACGAAGTGATTCTGCCCGAATTTGTGAGAGAATTCAGAACTGCGGGGAATCCTGAATTTATCGTAAACCTTACGAACGACAAGTGGTACGGGACGACGACGGAAAGCGACCAGCATATGGAGTTGGGCAGACTTCGTTCGATCGAATTGAGAAGATGGATGGTGCGTTCCACGAATTCCGGTATTTCCGCGAATATCGATCACTTGGGAAGATTTGTCGGCGGCAAAAAGACCGGATTGATGACGGCGGAAGCACTTTCCGAAACGGTAGACGTGATCGATTCTCCACCAACGTTTTATACGAAGTATGGAAATTTGATTCCGTGGTTGATGTTGTTTTTAACCGGACTCTATTATGTGAACCTTCTGATCGGAATTCGTAAAGGAAAGATATCGAAATCGAAGTAAGGGTTTTGTGATTGATGTCGACGCATAAGCGGTAAAAATTTTCCGAACTTTTTTCGCAGTAATGTTCTCATGGCGCGTTTTCCGGAACCGCTTTCTTTATGGGAATATTGCTTTTGAATGTAGATCGAGAACTGAGTTCGATTCTGCAAGAACCGAATACGGATGTAGTTACGCTTTTGATTCCGGAATCGACTTTGCTTCGGTACCGATTGGAGTCTCGTAAAAATCTCCCCAAGAGAATTCCTATTCTTTTACAGAAATACGGAAAGTATTTAACTTCCATCGGTCGTTTGGGAAAGAACGCGAGGAAAACGTTATATCAGCCCAGTCCTGGAAAGGAGAAAATGCGGCGGATGAATGTTCGGTTGAGTACGGGTAGCTGGACGTTTTTGGGAATGCTGGCGCAGGTGCACGGTGTTTCGAAGTGTTATCTTTTTAATTATCTCTTGGAGCTGGATGAGTCCGGGGTGGGGGATTCTATCGTGAATACGATGAATGAGGGAGGTCCTACATTTCACCGGAATTACAGATATATCCTCCGCCTCGATTTGCTCAATAACCGAGTGACTCGAAGTTTAGAAACCGAACCCAACGGCATATTCAACGTATTAGATTATCGGGACTGGTATGATTCTTAAAAAAGAAAAGGTTTGCGCTACTGTATTTAAAACTATGCTCACCTCATAAAGGTTGCAAATGTACGAACATTGAAAGAACGGGTGGTCGATTTTCCTAGTTCCAATAAAGTTCCGACAAAAAACTTAAATGTTCCAGGGCTTTGCCAAAATAATCCGCGCCAGCTTTAACCGCCTAAAACGAAATCACGACCAAAACGCGAATAAAAATGACAACGAACGCACACTCAAGGATTAATCAGATAGTAAGAAAGAATACCGTTGAACATTTCTGTGGAACCGGCCGGTAAATTTTTGCCGTTACACGCTACATTCAAATCCGCTAATGAATAAAGTTGATACGGTTTGGCAAAGAACAAACGAATAAAAAAACGTAACACGGAAGAAATATTCGAAAGTACATTGATACTTCCTACGGATTGTTTTCGAACGATTTCGGCAGAACAACCATCTTCAAAATAGAACTTCTCCCGAAGGGGAAGATCGTAACCCGAAAACGGTTCCTTTTCCGATTCTAAGACTTCAAACTTTGTAATCTTACCGGAAACCACTGTTTTCCCTTCTGGACTTAAGATTGCGGCTGTTCTAAAGTAACCTCCTGGAAAAGAATCGTTCCCTAAAAATCCCCCGGTATAAAAACGGAATCCCTTTCCGTTGATCGAGCGAAATAATTCCCAACGACGACTGTATTTATAAACCTGGTAATTTGTCAGAAGATGTTCAAGTCCGCCGGTTCCCAATAGTTCTTTCTTTTTTCCGTCTTGTATCAAATATCCCCATGCGGATTGGAAAGAATACGCCAAATCAGCTTGTACGAATCCTCCTGGATCTTTGACGGGATGTTTCCCACCCGAAAGAGAAATTCCTTGCTTCAAATCCGATTTGAAGGATAAAAATAATTTAGTATCCTCTGCATCCTGCTGGATTTCAATGCCTTCTCCATTGAGTATCATTCGGTTGTTTTCTATCTTGAGATCGAACTTTCCTTTTTCCGCGGTTAATTCTTTTGCGGAGAATTCTTTCGTGATGAACTGCGTTCCTTCTCCAAGCGTATGAATGACCAAGCTGATGCCGCAGTTCTTCGTTCCTGGTCCGAGATTGCTGACTAAGAAAGTTGCGTAGATAAAAATCTTCTCGTCGCGATACGAATAATTCCAGGCTTGAAAATAACCTTCCTGTAAGTAGGGTTGAAACGAATAATCCTTGATTCCGGCTCTTTTTAAAACCGTTGAATCATCGGCGTAAAGAGAAACGTTACCGCTCAATGCAAAGAAGAGACAAAATTCCGTAAACAGCGTAAACTTGGAACCGAAGTTTCTAACGTTAAAAAACGACCGGATCGAATGGATTCTTTTATGAGAGCGAATTCTTCCAAACATTCCGAAGATCCTTAGGGCTGACAAGGAATTGATCAAGCAGAATCTTTTCGGTCGAACGTTTTCGTTTCCTTCTCCTCCGCAAAAACGCAATTCTCCTCATAAAGGTCGGAAACGCACGGACATTGAAAGATCGGGTGATCCGTTTTTCCCTGCTCCAAAAAGTAATCCTTTGCTTCACGGATCCCGTCCTGATGAATCCAGGATTCGAACCGTTTTCCGACCCGTAAAAAAATTACGAATTCATGTTCCTTACGGCGTTTTAAGAAAACGTCGAAATTTTCGGATTCTTCCTTTACGAGGTTTACGCGCAACTTTTGTCCCTCGTTCAATTGTTTAAAGGGAACTTTCGGAATATAGAAGTCGTTCAACGTAGATACGATTTTTAAGAAATCTTTCCGGTTGGAAACGAGCTTCATCCATTCTCCTTGATTCAAATCGATCGTCTGCGCCATCGGTCACCTCGATGGAGGCGGTTCCGAAGGCTCACCTTTGTGGCGGCTCTATACGGTTTTTTTCGAACGAAAAAAGAAAAAGACAGAACCCCCCGTTTTGGGTTAAACTGAAAGGATATCCTTGAGGATTTTAGCCTTTCGCTTTGAAATACTTCCTTTTAATAAATCTTGCTAAAAAAGCGAAAATCTAAATAGTATCATTCAGAACCATGGAATCCGACCTGCTGGCTATATTTTGGACAGAGAAAATCAAGCTGACCCAATTTATCATTCAGACTACTAAGAATCTTAGTTCCAAGCAGCTTGATTATTCGACAGCCCCCCGGGAATCGATCCGTTCCTTCTTACAAGCTATGGTCGCTGGAGATTTTTTTCTCCGGGTTTCCCTTCCGATCTCCATCGGAATCAGTTCCATTCTTCCCATCGCAAGACAATCCGAAGAAGAAATCGAAAAAGATCTGGTCCGTTTTCGGGATCAGTTCGGCTCTCCCGCATTGCCGATCGGCTTGAAAGAGATAATTACGCAAAGCGCTGAAGAACTTTTTTTCGAAGATTGCAATCCCGAACTGAAACCTCTCTTTCTTCGTTGGAAACGGATTCTTATTCGTCTTGAAAAAACCATTCAGGGATTCGGTAGGAAAGATTCTCTCAAATACCGCTATTTTTCCGTGATCGGAATCGTATCTCTTCCGGTCGCAATCAATTATTTCGAAATGCAGAATCTTGCCTGGCTGAGAAACGGGATTATGAAAATTACGGAGAGTCCGAATTTTCCTTCCCAATAACCGACAGGACTTTAGAACAGAATAATATTCTATTATTATATCATCGCAGATTTTTAAAGGAGAACTCAATGGCAAAGATCAAGGTAAAAACCCCGCTCGTAGAACTTGACGGGGACGAAATGACCAGGATCATCTGGAAGGAGATCAAGGATAGATTCATTCATCCATATCTCGATATCGAACTGGACTACTATGATTTAGGCGTGGAATACCGCGATAAAACCGACGATAAGGTTACGGTTGATTCCGCTCATGCGATTCAAAAATACGGAGTGGGCGTAAAATGCGCGACCATCACTCCGAACCAAGACAGAGTTAAAGAATACAATCTCAAACAAGAATGGAAATCTCCGAACGGAACGATTCGTTCCATTCTTGACGGAACCGTTTTCCGCAAGCCGATCATCGTAAACAATATTCCGGCTGCCGTTCGTTCTTGGGTAAAGCCGATCACCGTCGGTCGTCACGCGTACGGAGATCTTTATAAGGACACCGAACTCTATATTCCGGAAGCCGGAAAAGTGGAATTGGTTTATACCGGAAAAGACGGAAAAGAAAAACAAAGAGCTTTGATCCACGACTTCGACGGGGCCGGTGTGATCATGGGTCAGCACAACTTGGATAAATCGATTCTTAGTTTTGCGCAGGCTTGTTTCAATTACGCACTTTCCGAAAAGATCAATATCTGGTTTGCAACGAAAGACACCATTTCTAAAAAGTATCACGCAAGATTCCGTGCGATCTTCGACGAACTCGCAAAAGCGAAAGCGGACGATCTTAAAAAAGCGGGAATCGAATATCAGTATTATTTAATCGACGACGCGGTTGCGCAAATCATGAAAAACGAGGGCGGTATGCTCTGGGCTCTCATGAACTACGACGGGGACGTTATGAGCGACATGGTCGCGTCCGGATTCGGATCTTTGGGATTAATGACTTCCGTACTCGTTTCTCCGGATGGAAAATACGAATACGAAGCGGCTCACGGAACCGTGACCAGACACTATCGTAAGTATCAACAAGGTGAAACCACTTCCACGAACTCCGTAGCATCCATCTTTGCATGGACCGGAGCTTTGATCAAAAGAGGAGAATTGGACGGAACTCCGGACGTTGTCGCTTTCGGTCAAAAACTCGAAAAAGCGGTCATCGATACGATCGAAGGCGGAGAAATGACGAAAGACTTAACTTTGCTCTGCACGGATCCAAAAGCAAAGTCTCTGGACACTTTCCAGTTTATGGAAGCGATTCAGAAAAAGCTTTAATCGTTTCCTGAAAGTTCCCGCCGGGCCGGATCGGCCCGGCGGGACTTCCAACCGATTCTCAACCATGAAACTCAGGACTTTGACTTCGAACCGAATTCTTTTTCCCGTTTTAAAATGGTTCTCCGCATTCTTACTTTTGATCCTATCTTTCAATCTTTCTCTTCTCTCTCAAAAAGGACCGAAAGAACCTACGCTTCCTACGGAACCGATCGTAAACTCCGATTCCCGCAATCAAAGAGGGGAACCGAGCAAACAAACCGGAACGGGCGTGGATGAAAAGGGAGAAAAGAAAATCAAGGCGATTCTCTGCGATGGACGCGACGTGGAGGGATATTGGAAAAATCCTCCCCTCGAATTCAAGTTTCAACACAAGAAAAGCAACATCACATATTCCAAAGCTCTAAAGTTGGAAGAGATTTCCAAAATCAAGATCACCGGTTGGAAATTAAAATCCTCTCAGAAACGAAAGGAAGGAACTCCGTATCGGGCCGAACCGTTTCAGATTCAGATCGTTTCCTTTTCGGGAGAATCGTTCGTCAAAGAACCTTCCCCTACCGGAGAAATCCAGCAAATCCAAATCAACAATCAGTTCGGAGATGCGACCCTGTTTTTATATTGGAACGACTTGCAATATGAAAACGGACAGTGGTATTCGGGATTAAAACCTTTTTCGGGCGAATTCCGGATGGACTGTCATCCGGACGTCGTTCGAGAAATTCAATTCCCCGCAGCGAACTAAATTAGATATTTCGAATGTATTCCAGGATTTTTCTTTCGGAATACGGTTTCTGAAGAACATATACGTTTTTGTGAAGAACTGTGACGTTCAATCCTGCGTTTTCTTCCAAACCCGTGATCACCGCGATCGGAATTTTGTCGAACTTCTCCTGTTTACGAATCGTTTCCACGAGTTCTTCTCCCGAAAAATTAGGCATGATCCAATCCGTGAGAATGGCGGAAATCGGTTCGTTGCTTGACTCCAGATATTCGTACGCCTTCTTCCCTTCCGAAAACGCCTGAAACGTATATCCGTTCCTTTTCAGAATTTTTCCCAATAAAAGCAGATTCAGTTCCGAATCGTCGATGATTAGAATTTTCCCGATCGAATGCGTTTCCGCGTGATGATTCGTTTCCGATCCGTATACCAACTCGATAATTTCTTTGATGACGATCTTGAACTCGTCGATTCCGGAAGGTTTCGGAAAGATTCCGTCAAAACCGAATTCCACGGACTTGGCGCGGTTTGCTTCTATATCGCCCGATGTGACCAGATATATTTTAGAATTCTTGCATGCGCTGTCTTTTTTTTCCCGTTGGCTGTTGCGGATGATTTTGCAAACGGTAAATCCGTCCGCGTCCGGGAGAATCATGCCGATCGTGATCAGATCGAAATGTTCCTTAAACGCAAGATCCAAACCTTCTTTGGCCGATCCGGCTTCTACGATTTGAAAATCTTCCGCCGGAAAAAAAGAAGATATGATTCTTCGTACCGTGGCCCCGGAATCTAAAACGAGTACTTTCAAATCTATTTTTCCTTGGACTTGATTTCCGAAATCCCCTCTTCATAAATACGAATTTGATTTTGCAATTCGTCTACGATTCGGTTTGGATCGTTCATCGATTCTCGATCGGGTTTGGCCCAAATGAGTTGTTGAGAGGGATTCGTATCTAAACTGAGATAAAAAATCGGAGAAGTCCCCGCGACTTCTTGCGCGCTGCCGGGAAGAAGTGTAAAAGAACCGAACAGAGAAAAGACCGCTTTGTATTTTTTTTCGAGATGAACGAATTCATAGGTGCGAGGCCATTCTTCCTCACCGGATTTTAAATTCATCGGAAAGAGTTTGGAAAGAAACGAAATCAAATCATTCGTTTTTTCGATTCTAGTTTCGAATGAATTCGGTCCGTTCATTTTTCCAGCTCTTTCGCTTGATTCCATAAACGATCCATTTCTTCCAAGTTGGAATCGTTCGGGGTTCTTCCTTCTTTTTGTAAGGATTCTTCTATGTATTGAAATCGATTTTTAAATTTTGCGTTGGTTCTCGTGAGCGCGGATTCCGCGGAGATTCCGAGATGTCTTCCGAGATTGACTAAACTAAAAAGCAAATCTCCGAATTCTTCTTCGATTCTTACTTGATTGGTTCCGTCCGCCTTCGCCGTTCCGAACTCCGCTAAGAATTCTTCCATCTCTTCTCTTACTTTTCCGTGCACGTCCGCGACTTCTTTCCAATCGAATCCGACCTTAGCCGCTTTCTTTTGGTATTTCTCCGCTTTTAAAAGGGAGGAAAAATTTTCCGGAACGTTTGAGAAAATAGACGAGTAACTCGGTTTCTTCTTTTCTTTGTCTTTGATTTTTTCCCAGTTTTCGATCACTTCCTGAGAGGAGGATAACGTGAGTTCTTCCGGGCGAAATACGTGCGGATGTCTAAAAATCAGCTTATCGGACACACCTTTGGCTATGTCTCCTAAATTGAATGCGTTTCTTTCTTCGGCGAGCCTTGCATGAAACACGACTTGAAAGAGGAGATCTCCCAATTCTTCTTTGAGAAGTTCGTCGTCTTTTTTGAGAATGGCTTCGATGACTTCCTGCGATTCTTCGATGAGATAGGGAACCAAGGTCTGGTGGTCCTGTTCCTTATCCCAAGGACAACCGTTTTCTCCGCGGAGCGTGGCCGTTACCTCTTGGAGTTTACCGATTTCTTCCGTGAGTGAATTTGCCTGCATGGAAAGCCTCCTGAGGGAGATTTGTTCCAATTTTTTAAAACCGAGCGCACTCTGCACCCCTTTTCGGTCGATTTTGAATCGGGATTCGATTGACGTAGACCGTAAAATCGAAGTATAGTACCAAAAATGATACGTTCAAAAAGTTTTATCGTTCTTTCACTCGTTCTGATCGCGGTTGCGAGTCGTTTACTGCCGCACCCGGCCAATTTTACGCCGATTCTTGCGATCTCTCTTTTCGCAGGAGCGTATTTCGCTTCTAAGAAACTTTCGTTGTTTCTTCCGATCGTTGCACTTACGATCAGCAATTTGTTTCTCGGTTTTCACGATCAGGTTTTCGTCGTCTACGGAATGACCCTTCTTTTGGTCGTGGCCGGTTGGCAGTTGAGAGAATCTTCTTCCGTGAAAAAGATCGCGTTTTGGACTTTAGGCGGTTCGGTTCTTTTCTTTATCGTTACGAACTTTTACGTCTGGCTCATGGGCTATTACACTTACGATATGAACGGTCTTGTTCAGTGTTATCTGATGGCGATTCCGTTTTTTAAGAATGCACTTTTAGGAGATATGTTTTATACGACCGTTCTTTTCGGCGGATTCGCTCTGATCGAAAGAGCGGGTTGGATGGAACTGGCTCCAGTTTCAGTAAAGTAATTCTCTTCTCTAAAAACGATCCCTTCGATGACCTGAAACGGTTCTCGAAGGGTAGTCTTCCTCTCTTCCTTTAAAGTACGATTCCTATCCCGAGATAAAATCCGTAATACGTATCGATCACTTCTTTTTCCAAGGCAGGTCTTGTAGTCGCTAAGTCCACAGGCTTGGTGATCGTGTTGAGCGCGGTCGTGCTCACTGCATCCGGAAACAGCAGATTCGCATTGTAATTGTATCCGCTCACGGAAGATCTCATTTCCGTATATTGAAATCCCACCATAAACTTGAGCCAGCTCGTTCTTGAAAAAGAAAGTCCCGTATCGATTTGATAACCGCCTCGTTTGACGAGGTTTTCTCCCGCGGAACCTGCGGTTTCAGTGACCAGAAAGTTTTGAGCGCCGTTATACAAAGTCGTGCTGCTCGTTTTTAGATGATATTTTCCTAATGTTCTAAAGTAATCCGCGTTCACGTGGAATTGAAAGAAGTTGTTGAGTTTCTTTACGATCCGAAATCCGATTTGTGGTCCGATTCCTCCCGCCTTTTCTTCCAAGTTACCGAATCCGAGTCCGCCGGGAAGATTTCCGTATTCTTTGGAATAAATGTCCAAGTTGCGAACTCCGATGGAAGGTCCGAGTCTCGTTCCCGATCCGGTTTCGAAAAAATAGAGAAGGTTGAGCTGAATGTCCGTTCTTCTCAGTTGAGGTCCGTAAACACTGTAAGTCTGATTGAAGTTCTCGGCGGTCGGATTGACGTTCAGCGAAGTATAAGACGGATTGATTCTGAAATCCAAGAAGGTCGCTTCCACTCCGAATTTTTTGGATTCGGTTAAGAATAGCATTCGAATCGGATATGCCGTTTTCGTGTTCCCTTGCGGGTCGGAATAAAAACTTCCCGTATTGTTGATGAGATGCGCGTCAAAACCGCCGGTGCGCGCAATCGTATTTACGCTTTGATAAAAGCCGCTCGTATAAAGAAAGGAATTCAATTCGTTAGAGGAAACGTTTTGTCTTCTCGCCAAAGGTTCGGGAACCCAAGTCGCTTGATTGAACAACACCGAGATCTCGAACGTTGCGCCTTTCGGGGCTTTTGCCACTTCCTGTTCGTGAAGTTTATCTCTTAACTCGGAAGCCTCCGCTCTTTTTCTTTGAACTTCGAGAATCATCCGTTGTCTGGTTACGGGATCCTGGGCCTTGCCCGCTTTGAGTTCGAGTTCGTTGGCTTCTCTTTCCAGAGCGTCGGGATCGGATTGTGCGTTTCTGATCTGTTGTCCGAATACGTTCGTTTGAAACAGAAGAAAAAAGATCGTCAGAAGGATGGGAACGGTTTTTTGAATTTGCTTTTTCATAGGTTCTAAAGAGTGAGAGAATAGATAAGACGAAAGAATTCGAAATTCAAACATTTTTTTCCCAAGCGCTGAAAAAGAAAAACATTACAGAATTCTCTTCGCTGGAAATAACGAAATTAGAGAGATTATGAATTTAACCAAGTCGGCAGTTTGCGTTTTTTGCGGTTCCCGTTCGGGAACCAATCCTATCTATACGAAGGCGGCTCAGGATCTGGGTCATTTGCTCGTGGAAAAAAAATTCGATTTAGTATTCGGAGGAGCTTCCTGCGGAATTATGGGAACGATCGCGGATGCGGTGATGGAGAAGGGCGGTTCCGTTTCCGGTATCATTCCCGACTTTCTTTCGATTAAAGAAGTCAAACACGATCGTGTGAAGGATCTGATGATCGTTTCTTCCATGCACGAAAGAAAGTTTCGGATGTACGAGAAGTCTTCCGGTTTTATCGCGTTACCCGGAGGAATCGGAACCTTGGATGAACTCGTCGAAATCACGACTTGGAATCAATTGAAGCTGATCTCGAAACCTCTCGGACTTTTGAACGTTAACGGTTACTTCGATTATCTATTGATGCAGTTGGGGAGAATGGTGGACGACGGATTTTTAGATCGCGAAACGAAAGAAGGTCTGATCGTTTCGGAAGATCCGGAGGAATTACTCGATCTTCTTAGCAAACGGTTTGTTTAATACGACATCTTTGACGAACCGGAATAGAACCCCGATCACTCTTTTTCGGGTTCCGGTTCCAAGAGTTGAATCAATTCCTCTTTTCCGCCTTCTTTAGCAAGCTCTAAAGCCGATTTACCTTCTAAATTCTTTAAGAACTGGGACGCGTTCGAGGCGAACAAAAGAGTCGCCGTTGAAATTCGATCATGGATGACCGCGATGTGAAGAGGTGAATTTCCGTTTTGATCGATCGAGTTGGGAGAAATTCCGAGATGTAAAATGGTTCTGCAAATATCGTCTTCGCCGTGTTCGGCGGCGGTAAACAAGCGATCGGTCATGGCCTTTTTGAGAATCTTGGAAACGTGATGGTATTTTTGCCGCTCCGCTTCTTCCAATCCCGTTTTTCCGGAAGCGTTCATCTTTAAAAAGTCGGCTCCGATTTTCAGAAGTCGTTCGAGACATTCCACGCTGTCGTGCGATGCAGCCAGTAAGAGCGCCGTATTTCCGTCCGCGTCCCGGTTTTCCAGAATCGTTTTCGTTTCTTCTTTTTCCAAAAACAGATCCAGAATTTCATAATCGTTGTGGAGAGCCGTGAGATGAAGAACCGTTCTTCCTTCGGAATTCTTTTTTAAGAAGTCCGCGTCCTTATCGAGAAGATATTCCACGATCGTAAAATGTCCGAGATCGACTGCTAAAAGAAGAGGGGTATATCCTTCTCCGTTTCTTTCTTCGAAATCGGGGCTGGAATGAAGATTTTCCGAAATCATCTCCACAATGTGTAGACTTCCGGTGCTTACGGCTTTTGCCAAAGGAGTATTTCCCGAAAAATCTTTTTTCCCGGAATCGGCTCCGGCTTCCAAGAAGATATGGATCAATTCTTCGTTGCCTTGATCGAGAGAGGTCAGCAACGGAGTTTCGCCTCTTGCGTTGGTTTCGTCCGGGTCCGCACCGGCCTCGAGTAGAAGTTCGATCGCTTCCCGATCGGAATTCTTCACAGCCCAGGATAAGACGCCCGATCCGTAATTGTCCCGGTATTCTTTCAGCCAATCGATGAGAACCGGTTCTCCTTCCATCGAAGAAAGAAGTCTTTCGATTTCATCGCCCTTTCCCGTTTTTACCGCGGAAAAGAGGTCGATCAGTGAGTCTGAAAAATCAGTCAGAAAAAATTCTCCAGTATGAAATAGAGCGAAATCAAAGTCGGGATCGAACACAGAATTCCGACACCCGGAAGAGCCGCGGAAAGCGTAGGTTTAAATCCCATCTGAATGGAAACGATGGAAGCCGTAATCATCGGCGCCATTCCCGCTTCCAACACGGCTGCTTTTATGTGTTTCGGATTCAGATTCAAAAAACGATAGATTAGAAATACCACGATTGGGGCAAAGATCAATTTATAAATCAGGCCGACAGTCAAGGGCTGCGCGAGGTCTTTGGATTCTTTAGAGGATGAACCCTTGAACGGAAGTTCCATTTGAAATCCGACGGTAAATAAGGCGATCGGCACCAACGTTTCTCCCAAAGTTTTCAATACGGAATGAATCGATTCCGGAATGGTGAAAAGTCTTAGGAAAAACGAAAAAAGTAAAGCAAGAAACGGAGGGAAAGTGAAGAGCTTTTTCAAAATGGATCGCAACGGACTTCCGCTTTTTTCCTGTTCGTTTTTGGAAAGAAAGCGCAACGCTAAGATAAATCCGGGAATCGCAAGACAAAGAAAGGTTCCGAATTGATCGATGATCAAAACCGCATTGGTGACTTCTTCCCCGTAAAACATTCGCAAAACGGGAAGTCCTAAAAAGGAAGTGTTGCCGAGTCCGCAGCAAAGCGTGAGCGCGATTCTCGTTTCCGAATCCCAATCGAAGAATTTCGTCGCGCCGTAAAAGAAGGCGACGGATAGGCCGAAGATCAGCCAGGGCATCGAAGCCAAAAAGATCAAAGAAGATTCGAGTTTCATCGAGGGAACGTTGGCCAAAATCAAAGCCGGTAAGGAAATATAGATGACGAAACTTCCGAGTGCTGCACCGGAATTTTCCGGAAAAATTCTCCCGCGTTTGAGTATCCAACCGGCAATCAAACAAACCGGAATGACAATGAGTTGAGACACGATGGACAGAGTCTACAGCGAAAGCGAAACGGCAAGAGTTTTAAGGTTAAGCCCGCTGCCGGAATTGAACCGGCGACCTTTTCATTACGAGGGAAATGCTCTACCCCTGAGCTAAGCGGGCGCGTACGGATCGGAAATCGAAAAATTCACGAAGCGATTTCCGTTGATCGCGACGGGAAACGGTTTGGGTTTAACCCTTTCTCGATTTCTTAAATTCTTTTACCATCATTGCGGTGATGCTGTCAAGATGTTTCACTTGATCCTTGAGTTCCGGTTTTTCGTGACGATAGGAAAACGAATAACAGGAATTTTTTACTCCTCTGTCCTTCATCCACCAATGTCTTCCGATTTCCCTTCTTTCTTTTGCGGGAAGGTCGCCTTCGTACATTTTGTATTCGTCGAGGTGTGCGGGAAAGTTTCTTTCTTTGAGATAAAACGCATACGCGGAATGAAAATTCATCGCGGCATTTTGAATCAATTCGTTGATATGAAGACAGCCTAACGTTTTATCCGCAGGAAAGCGATTCATCAGTTTGGAATAGGACATTTCCTCGCCGACGAGATAGTCGTATGTTTTGATCGCAGCGGGGCAACTTTCATACGGAACCCGTTTTTCCTCCACTCCCGATTTTACGATTTTCATCGTGGTGAGATCCACTTCCAGATACAGAGTCATATCGTGATACGGATCGTATTGATTGACTTCGATGATGCAGAAAGGAGGAGATTCTTCGGGAAACCAGTAATATCTGCTTTCGTAATTTCTTTGAAAGTCCGTGTTTCGAAAACGGATCCGATCTTTGATTTCCTGCAACGCGCTCATGACAACCTCTTATCCGAAAACGCTTTTATAAGGATTTGTTCGAAAAAAGAAAACGCAACGATTTTGTTTTCCGACTCGGTATCCCGTTTTTTATCGGCGTTCGATAAGATCATCTTTTAAAGGCAGGGGATTCGCTAAAGAATTTTTCCTGCTATTTTCATTTGCTTTTCGCGGAATTTCTGTTATCGTCGTTCCGGTTTTATGATAACCTCGTTCTTTTTGGAAAAATCGTTTTTGGTCACAGGCGCGAGTTCCGGAATCGGAAAAGCTTTGGTATTGGAACTCAATCGAAACGGAGCCGTCGTCGGCGCGGTCGCGCGAAGAAAAGAATTGTTAAAAGAAGTGAAAAACGAAGCGCCTTTTCCCGATAAGGTCATCGCTCTTCCGGGCGACGTTTCGGATTCTTCCCAACTCAAAAAGATCACGGAAGAATTTCGTAAGAAGGTGCGTCGTATCGATGGACTGATTCACAGCGCGGGGATCAGCATGCGCGGTCTTGCGCGCGAAACCGACTTCAAAGTTTATGAAAGTCTAATGAACGTAAATTTCTATCCCTTGATTCATCTGTTTCGGTTTTTGGAATCGGAACTCAGACAGAACCAGGGACATTTTGTGGCGGTTTCTTCTTTGCAGGGAAGATTTGCTACCCAATATAGATCCGGTTATGCTGCGAGTAAACATGCGGTGCAGGCGTTTATGGACAGCGTTCGGCTTGAAACCTCCGAAAGCGGAATGCATGTTATGACAGTTTCTCCCGGTTATGTGAAGACCGATATTTCCGTAAAGGCTTTGTCCTCGGACGGTTCCGCATACGGAATCATGGACGAAGGAATTAAGAACGGAATGTCTACGGAGAAAGTTGCTGCAATCATTTTGAAAGCGATCGAATCGAAAAAGAGGGACGTTTACCCTTCGCAGTTTCGGGAGATGTTGGCGTATTGGATCAGCCGATTTTCACCTTCGCTTTTGGATCGGCTTTTGAGAAGAGCAAGAGTGACGTGAAACGCGATTCATAAAAAGCGTTTCACCAAAAGGCAGCGGAGCGTAGCCGCTGGTTTTTAACGGAGTTAAGAATTAGCGTTCCTATTTACTTACCCGGCGGATCCCAAGCAAGACGGATTCCGGCTCTGCGATCCGTTTTCAAATTCGGAATTCCACCGAAGGACCGAAAATACGTCGTGGATTCTTCCTTGGTAGAGGAGAACGAACCGCCGCGAATGACTTTATGCAATTTTCCGAATGCATTTCGTTTGAGTGAATGTCCCCGATACGGAAGATAATCCGAGCTCGTCCATTCCGCAACGTTTCCACACATTCCGATCGCACCGTACGGACTCGCGGATTTTTTAGCGAGTTCGTAGACGGAAATCGTGTCCATCTTCTTACTTTCCAGAGTATTGCAAAGGGAAGAATCGAAATCGTTGCCGAACGGATATTCGAGCGGACTCGGAAAGAAAGAATAGGATTCGTCCCGGTTGATCATCCAAGTGATTCCCGTTCCGCGTGCGGCCTTTTCCCATTCCATTTCGGTGGGAAGACGTTTGCCGGACCAACGCGCGTAGGCTTCGGCTTCGCGATACGTCACTCCGTTCACGGGATGATGTTCCTTGCCGACGGGAATCGTTCCGTTCTTCCAATGAGGAGGGGCCGGCGTGTTTGTTTCCTTTAGAAATTTTGAATATTCTTGATTGGTAACTTCGTATTTATCGATGTAAAACGACGAGATGTCCTGTAGATTTCCCCGTTCAGGTTTGAAGTAAAACGGATTGTAACTGTCTTCCGCAGGTTCGTTGCCTTGTCCGTGCAGAAAAAATCCCATCGATTCGTAAAACAGTTCTCCGTTTTGTTCATAACCGCTGGAGACAAAAACCATTTCTTTTCCGTCGCGCGGATGTCTGAGCTGTTTCGCAGGTCGGGTTCTTCTTCTATCTTCGGTGAAGAAAGCGCCGGGTTCGACGTAGGCTACTTCTTGTTTGTAGTCTTGGATGAAGGTTCCTGCGGTCAAAAGACTTTCGGGAATTCCCGCGTTTGCAGTAAACGTTCCAAAGAGTTCGATTTCGGAGGCTTTTTTTCCTTTCGGATTTGCCTGATAGGCGATGGAGATTTGACGAATGCTGAACGAACCGATTTCTTTTTCAGGCGAGGTTTGTATAACCGAATAGCTCGGTTTTCTTTCGAGAACGGCTTTGATTTCTTCCTCTTCTTTTCCGTAAAAAACCGATCCCCTTCGAATACGGATTTTTACTTTGCCTTTGCCTCTATAGACGGCTTCTACTTCTCCCCTCCAAAAAGGAACCGTTCGTAAATTGAGAGAAGGGTCTTCTTGTTCTTGAGGAAGTAATGCGGCGAAGGTCCATCCTAAAAGCAGGATGGACAAGAGGGCCGTGAATCGTTTCGATTTTGGAAGCAAGTAGGAGATCATACCGTTTCATCCGCCTCTCGTCGGTGAGAGACGGTCGTCTGGTTTTATCTTCGGCAGAAATTTCCGATCGCGAAACGAATTTTAAAGAGATTCTTTCCCTTTCCGAGCGGGCTTATTTCTTCTTTTTCTTAAAGGAAGGAGAAGAGCCGCCGCCGGATTTTGGATTTCGATCGCCTTTGGAGAATTTGGAACGCGATCCTCCGTGAGAACCGCCGGAACCGCTTCCAGCTCCGGAATTCGATTTCGGTTTACCGCCGCCACCCGATCTTCCGAAGTTACGATCTCTATATCTTCCGCCACCGCCGGATTTCTTTTTGGAAGAATCCCTTTCATCGAATTTAAAATTGGATTCGAATTGAACGGAATCGTCGAAGGTGATGCTGTCTTTGGTGATCGTCATCTTGAACAGAGCCGCCGCGATGTCGAGCGCCGTATAATCGTCGCCCATTAGTTTTTCGACTTGGTTGACGTATTTCGAAAGATGACCCGCGTCCACGATCGATCTCACCTTGGAAGTATAAGAATGAATTTTCGTTTCTTCGAGATCGTCTAACGTAGGAATTTTTCCTGCTTCGATTTTGATTCCGTTGATCCGTTCGATCTTTTTGAGGTTGTAGATCTGCTTCCCGACGATAAAGGAGAATGCGATTCCCTTTTTACCCGCTCTTCCCGTTCTACCGATACGGTGGACGTAATCCTCTCCGTCTCTCGGAAGATCGTAGTTGAAAACCGCTTCCACGTTGTTCACATCGATTCCTCTTCCGGCGACGTCGGTCGCAACGAGAATCTCGATGCTTCCGTTCCGGAAACCGTTCATCACCTTATCTCTTTGTTTTTGATTGAGATCTCCGTGAAGCGCTTCCGCGAAATAACCTCTGGATTTCAGAAGTTCCACCACCGTGTCGACTTGCGCTTTCGTATTACAAAATACTAATGCGAGTTTTACGTTTCTGTATTCGATCAATCGCGCGAGGGCTTCTCCTTTGGCGTTTTCCTGAATCTCGTAATAGATCTGTTCGATTTTAGGGGCGCTGAGTTTTTGATGCGTTACGTCGATGATTTGCGGATGTTTTTGAAACCGTTTCATCAGCGTGAGAATTTCGTCGGTCATCGTCGCCGAAAACATTACCGTCTGACGATCCGCAGGAGTGTCCTTAAGGATGAATTCCATGTCCTCGCGGAAGCCCATGTCCAACATTTCGTCCGCTTCGTCCAGAACGACGATCTTGATGTCTTCGAGGTGGATAGAACCTCTTCTCATGTGATCCATCATTCTTCCGGGAGTGGCGATGACGATCTGAGGGTTTTTGCGAAGAGCGCGGAGCTGTCTGTCGATCTCTTGACCGCCGTAAACCGGAACCACTTCGAAGTTTCCTTTGTATTTCATGAGTTTACGGAATTGTTCGCTGACTTGGATCACGAGTTCGCGGGTCGGGCAAAGGATCAGCGCTTGCAGATGTTTGCTTTCGACTTCGAGAAGTTCGATCGTTGGAATCGCGAATGCGGCCGTTTTACCGGTTCCGGTTTGCGCGTGGCCGATGATGTCTTTTCCTTTTAAAATGACGGGGATGGCTTCCGATTGAATCGGAGAGGCTTCTTCAAAACCCATTTCTGCAATCGCGTTTTGGATTTCGGTGGATAAGTTTAGTTCGCTAAACTTGAGTTTCTTCATAGAGTTTCCTTTCAAAGCAATAAATCGACCGTATTCCGGGAACCTCTAATACTTTGAATTTTCAAGATAAGAATCCGGAAGATCACAAAACCGACGAAAGAGAGGAAAGTTGGAATCGGGAGATGTTTTACGTCTTCGTTTGATAAGACGTCTTGTTTTTACTACGATTTTAGAAGAGGCTATTTACACAAGCTTAAAAGGATCGAACGCCGTCGAGAATCGATGGAAACTCTCGGCGACGCTCTATTCAAACTATATTCCAAATATCTTAAGTTCTATCGATTGTGTTCTCAGAACTGAGCCGTCATCGAAAGATAAGCGAACTGCGCCTGTGGAAGAAAACCGGTTTTTCGAAATTCGGGAGAAATCGAATCGTCGTTGAGTTTTCCTCGGACGGCGTCGCCCGCATAGATCCAACTTGCTCCGAGCGCCCACAGAATATCCTTGTATTTCACGGAATAAACCATATCGATTTCTCTGAACAAATTTTTTCCGAGCGTTCCGACTCCTCTTTGATCCAAAACACCTTTCTCACTTTGCAGATACGGATTTTTGTAGCGATCGTTTGCATAGGATTCGGTGCTCGCGCCGTCTTTCAGATTTCCGGTGATGTCATACCAACCGTCCTGCATCTTCTGTTTGTCCACGATCCAATAGGCGATTCTTAATTTTCCGAATTCCCCTCCGTCCCAAGTCAAGTTTGCGGACTTGCCGACCATGTTGACCCAACTGACTTGGTCCGCTTCTCCGTAAAATACGTGATTGGAGTGGAATAAATTGGAGAATGTCGAGACCTTTCCGTCCTTACGATTCGGATCTCCGCTCGCAACGTCGTATTCCGCACCGAGTCGAAACGAACCGATCGTATATCCTACGTCGAGTGCGAACGCAAACGAATCGTATCCTTGTCTTTCTTTATAAAGATTTTTTGATGCGGTTTTTCCGGTGAGCGGATCGATTGTGGAAACGTTTGTGTTCAACGAATCCCAGCCGGGAGTTACGTTGATTCCCGTTTTTCCGGTTTGCATCGCGTACTCGATGGAAAAGTCGAAAGGAATTTCGGATTTCTTCTCCTTGGTTGTTCTGTTGGTAAGTCTGAATCCGAAGGTATGAAGTTGATCGTATCTTGAATCTCTCGGAACGGTTTCCGGATTTGCCAAAAGTAAAATCGTGGAATTGTTTTGAGGAAGCCATTTACGATACAGTCCGATGTAATAACCGTCTATGTGAAGGAACTTAGAAGGTTTGAACGTGTTGTAAAAACCCGTGAACGTTGCGTCTCCCTGTTGTTGTTTGGTAAGATCGGCTGACAGCGCGCAGGTGGAAGTCGACGGAGAATTTGCCGGGCAATTGTATTGAACCGGAAACGAATTTCTTTTTCCGAGATACGTCGTATTGCCTGCGATATCGGAATCTTGTTCACCGACGATCATCGCCCAAGCATGCGAGGAAAAAAGTTCCTTATCCAACTTCAAACGAAAACCATTGAAGCTGCGGCCGACATTCGTCCATTCCAACGCGCCGACAAGTCTCTCATCTCCGTATTTGAGAATCTGTCTTCCTGCTTGAAGGGCGATCGGACCGATCAAATCCTTGGATTCGATCCAGGCTTCCCGAATTCCCACCGATTGCCTGGTGTTGTCGTTTGCGGTATCGAGTCCGCTGGAAGAACCTTTTTCGCCGCCCCAAAGAACGGAATCCTGCAACGTGATTCTGATTTTCGTTTTTTCGGTGAGTTCCTTTTCGATCCAGATTTGCGCCTTGGCCCCGACGAACGAAGCATTATCGTTTTTGAATCGATCAAAATCGTAATTGTATTTCGCTTCCGGACGGATTCGGATCAAGCCGCCGAACTTGATGGTTTCATACCAAGGAACTTCTTTTTTCGTTTCCTTAGGAAGAATCGCAGCGTCCTGTTTGGGAGTGGTGACAGTTTGTTCCTTGGTCGGTTGGTCTTTGACGGACGGTTCAGCGATCGGCTGGTTCGTGTTAGGCGAATTTTCCGATAGAGAGGTCGTTTCCTTTTTTTCCTGAGCGTTGACCTCGACGCTTAGGAACGTACATAAAATAAAGGAGAGTATGGAAACTCTCATTTCGCAAGCTTTCAATTAGGGACCCTTTCATTTTTATTTTTTTAAGATTCATATTTCGCATCTAAACCGGGGTTAAATTCGCTTTGAGGATTTTGGAAATCTCGGGACGACAGCTTCCGCATCCGGTCCCGGCCCCGGTCGCCTTACCGAGTTCTTCCATAGACTTGATTCCGTTTTTGATTTCCTCGCAGAGATTACCTTCGCCGACTCCGTTGCAGGAACAGACTAACTTACCGACGACCGGTTTTTTCGGCGCGCCTCCTCCCGAAAGAAGTTGTTCTCTCCTTTCTCCGAGTTCGATTCCGCTGGAGATCAGTTCTTTGAATTCTTGGAAGTTCGATTTATCACCGATGAGGATCGCTCCTACGAGCTTATCCCCTTTGATGATGCACTTCTTATACTTCCTGCGCTTTCGATCGAGAAAAACGATCTCTTCGTATTCGCCGGATTTATCCTCGGAAAGATCCATCGGAGTATCCGCAAGACGCAAAGAAACAAGATCGAGTTCGGGGATCTTCAACAGATTGGAATGGATCGATCCATTATAAAAATCGAATGCGTATCCGTAGATATGATTAGCCGCGATTTTGGATTGTTCCTCCGTAGCGGCTATCGTACCATACATGCCGGAAGAATGTTCGGCGACTTCTCCGATCGCATAAATGTCCGGATCCGAAGAACGCAGAAACGGATCGACTAGGATTCCGTTTCTGCATTCGATTCCCGCGAGTTTTGCCAATTGAAGATTGGCGCTTGTTCCCGTCGCAAATACGATTCCATCGGGTTGAATCGTGTTTCCGTTGCTGAGTTTGATGCTTTGAACTCGGGAAGTTCCTTTGATCTTTACGATCTCGGCGTTGCGGATGATTTCGATTCCTCTGGCTTCGATTTCTTCGTTCAGAATTTCACCGGCTACGGCGTCGAGTTGTTTGGACATGAGTCTGTCCGTTCGGATTAAAACGCTGACGCGAACATGCAAAAATTTTAATGCAGCCGCGAGTTCCAAGCCGAGAAGTCCTCCGCCCACGATCAAAACGTGCGTGTCTCTCACGAAAAAGCCTTTGATTCTTTCCGCGTCTTCTTTGGAACGAAGCGCAAAGATCCCTTCCATTTCTTTGGGAATCATGTTCGGAATAAACGGAGAACTCCCCGTTGCGAAGATCAGCTTATCGTAAGAATGTGTGTTGCCTTTATCGTCGCGGACGATTTTCCCTTCGGGATGAACCTGGGTGACGGCCGTGTCCGCAAATATTTTGAAGTTCCAGGAAAGAATTTCCTCTTCGCTGACTCCCATCAAATCTCCGAAGATCTTTTCTCCGCTGATGTAATCCGGAAGAAGAATACGGTTGTAAAACGGATTCTTCTCTTTGCAAAGAACGGTGATTTCGCTTTCGGAATCCAAGGCTCTGTAAGAACGCAGAAAGGCGAGCGTTCCGTTTCCGCCGCCTATGATGAGAATTTTTTCTTTCCGTTTTTGATAAACCTGCACTTGAACCGCGGAGATTTTAAAACCGGGTTGTTTGGAAAACGGATCGTACGCTCCGCTCGTAAGATTGTTCGCGCGGGGATCGTCTCTATCCAATCGTTTTCCCCAATGCATCGGAAGGAAGACTACACCTTCTTTGATTGATTCGGTGATCGTCGCTTTGACTCTGGTCTTTCCTCTTTCGTTGAAGATTTCAACGATCGTACCTTCCTCGATGTTTCTCGGTTTTGCATCGTTCGGATGAATTTCCAAATACGGTTCGCGTTTGTGTTCGTTGAGTTTGCGCACTTTGCCGGTACGAGTCATCGTATGCCACTGATCGCGGATTCTTCCCGTAGTAAGAATTAAAGGAAAGCGATCGGTCGCTTTTTCGGAACTGTCTTCCGGTTCGACAGCGTGAATCTTCGCTTTGCCGTTCGGTCTGTAAAACTTGCGATCGGTAAAAAGACGTTCGGTTCCGCCGTGTTCTTTCGTTGGATAAGGCCATTGAACGGATCTTTTTTCCATCAGGATCGAATAATCCAATCCGGCGATGTCAATGTTCGTCCCTTTTGTTAAGCGACAATGTTCCTGAAAAACTTCTCCTTCGTTCTGAAACGCAAAGGAAGAATTCCATCCCATCTTTTTGGCGAACTCGTTTAAGATCCAAGCGTCCGCTTTCGCTTCTCCCGGAGGGTCGATCACTTTCGGAAGATAGGTGATTCGTCGATCGGAGTTCGTCATCGTTCCTTGTTTTTCCGCCCAACCGGCTGCGGGTAACACGACATCCGCAAACGGAACGGCCGAAGAATCCTTGGAAATATCCTGAACGACTACGAATTCCGCGGAACGAAGACCGGATTCGACGAGCCGCGCATCGGGAAGACTTACGGTGGGATTGGTGCAGATGATCCAAATCGCCTTCATCTTTCCTGTGCGAAGATGATCGAACATCTCCGTCGCACTGTATCCAGGCTTCTCTTGAATGGAATCGACTCCCCAAAACTCGGCGACTTCCGCTCTGTGTTCAGGGTTCGCTAAATTTCTATGAGCGGGTAAAAGATTGCAAAGACCGCCGACTTCCCGGCCTCCCATCGCATTCGGTTGCCCCGTAAGCGAGAACGGACCCGATCCGGGTTTGCCGATCTTTCCGGTTAATAAGGATAGATTGAGAAGGGCAAGGTTCTTATTGACCCCGATCACGCTTTGATTGAGGCCCATTGCCCAAAGAGAAAGAAATCCGTTCGCATTTCCGATCCATTCCGCGGCCGTATAAATCTGTTCGGAAGGAATATCGCAAGCGTTCGCACAATCCTCGACGGATTGCCGGAATACTTTTTCTTTAAGCTCTTCAAAGCCTTCCGTATGATTTTTTAAAAACTCGGAATCGATTCGACCGCGTTCTATTAGAATTCTTGCAATTGCATGAAAGAGATGAATGTCGCTTCCAGGACGAATTTGTAGATGAAGATCGGCGTCCTCGCAGCTTTCCGTCTTTCTCGGATCGACGACGATCAGTTTTACGTTCGGATTCGATTGTTTTCTCGCTTCGATTCTACGAAATAGAATCGGATGACACCAAGCGGGATTGGCGCCCGCGACCAAAAAACAATCCGCGAGTTCTATATCTTCGTAGCTGATGGGAACGCTGTCTTCTCCCAAGGCCATCTTGTAACCCACGACTGCGGAACTCATACAAAGTCTTGAGTTCGTATCGATGTTGTTGGTCCCGATAAAACCTTTCGCGATTTTATTAACTACATAGTATTCTTCCGTTAACAACTGACCTGAAACGTAGAAACCGACGGAGTCAGGTCCGTGTTCTTGGATGATTCTCTTAAACTCCTGTGCGACTTTTTGAAGAGCCGTCTCCCAATCGGTTTTAATCGGGGGAGAATTTCGATCTTTCCGCATCGTTGGATAAAATAAACGATCGGAACGGTTTAATAGAGAATAGTTGAGATTCATTCCCTTGGAACAAAGAAGACCTTTGTTTGCGGGATGAGTGGGATCTCCTTCCACTTTCAGTTCCTTTTCGGAATGTTTTTGTATAAGAACTCCGCATCCTACGCCGCAATAAGAGCAGGTAGTTTTAAACGTTTCGCTAATGTTCACATAAGAAGGTCATGCAAGAATGGTACCAGGCTTACAATGCTGAAATCGAATCCTAAGTTTCTACCGAATCAGATCGGGATCGCCATCCTCGAAGGACGCTTTATGGGTTCGTAATCGAAATGAAATATATTAATAAATTATAATATATTTAAAATTTTGAAGACTTTGTATAGAATTTTAGACTAAATGCTGATATTTTCCGCATCGTTCATTGAAAATAGGGAGAGAGTTCCTATTTTTATGAATCCGAAACAGGCTTCCGAATAAAATTTTCAAGTTATAAGACGACAATTCTCTCCGTAAGCGGTCCTTCTCGACTTTTCGCTCAAAAAATAAACCGAAACTGGTACGGTTCTTGCTCTCTTCCTTAAGGAGTCTCAGAGGAGCCTTAGGAATAAGGAAAAAAATTATATATGAAAAAGATTAAAGAATTTTTATCTGCCGGTCACTTCCCCACGCTTTTGAGTTCATTCTTATACTTTGATTTCAGCTTTATGGTATGGATGCTCTTAGCGGCTCTAGGAGTTTTTCTCTCCGAAGAATTCGGCTTAAACCCCGCTCAGAAGGGTTTGATGGTGTCGATTCCCTTGCTCGGAGGAACTCTTTTAAGAATTCCGATGGGTTTGTTATCCGATCGTTTCGGATCGAGAAAGGTTGCGCTTTGCGGAATGTTGCTCACGATGCTTCCTCTCTTTTTAGGATGGCAGTTCGGAAATTCTATGACTGAAATCTTCGCGATCGGTCTTCTTCTCGGCGTAGCTGGTTCCAGCTTCGCGGTCGCGCTTCCTCTTGCGAGTAGAAGTTATCCTGCAAAATACCAAGGTTTGGTATTGGGGATCGCGGGGGCCGGAAACAGTGGTTCCGTGATCGCGACTTTGTTTGCACCCGATCTCGCTCGCAGTTTCGGATGGCATGCGGTTTTCGGATTTGCTTTGATTCCAATGTCTTTGGTTTTTGTCTTCTTCTACTTTTTTGCAAAAGAGGAAGCGGTTCAGTCTTCCGGTAAAACGATTTTGGAATATCTCGCTCCGATTAAATCCAGAGACGCGATGATCTTCAGTTTTTTATACAGCATTACGTTCGGAGGATTCGTAGGACTCGCGAGTTTCCTGCCGATCTTCTTTTACGATCAATACGGCGCGGATAAGGTTACTACCGGTTTATATACGACCTATTGCATCATCGGAGCGAGTATGATCCGTCCGTTCGGCGGTTATCTTTCCGATAAATTCGGAGGAGCGACCGTTCTCTGTATCGTTCTTCTTTTGGTGTCCATGATCTTTTTCGGAATCTCGACTCTTCCGAACCTGGGTCTTGTTCTTCCTTTATTCATCTTCCTGATGTTGTGTTTGGGACTCGGAAACGGTTCCGTTTTCCAGTTGGTTCCCTCCCGTTTCAAAAAGGATATCGGAATCGTTACCGGTTTCGTGGGCGCCTTCGGCGGGTTAGGCGGATTTATGGTGCCGAATCTTCTCGGTTCCTTGAAGTCAGGCTGGGGAACGTATGCCGCTGGATTCACGGTTCTCGGTGTGATCGTTTTGATCGCAGCGGCCGTTTTATACGGAACGAACTTTTACGTTTGGAATCGCATGGAAGAATCTCAACTCGAGATCGAAACGGCTTAATCCAGTTACGTTATCGGGAGAAAAATAAAAATGTCAAAGAAACAGTTGATCGTAGTAGGGAACGGGATGGTCGGTCATAGATTGGCCGAGAAATTGGTTGAATTCGGTGGAATCGAAAAGTTTGATATTCTAATATTCGGAGAGGAGCCGAGAAGAGCATACGATCGGGTTCATCTTTCCGAATATTTCGCAAACCGTTCCGTGGATCCTTTGTATCTTTCGAAAGAGGACTGGTATTCAAAGAACGGGATCGATCTTCATTTGAAGGAGAAAGTGACTTCGGTGGATCCGGTTTCCCAAAAAGTGGAAACTTCTTCCGGAGCGGTTTATTCTTTCGACAAACTTGTGTTTGCCACCGGTTCTGCCCCTTTCGTTCCGACTTTCG
The DNA here is from genome assembly GCF_003545925.1 of Leptospira yasudae. Lineage (NCBI taxonomy): Bacteria > Pseudomonadati > Spirochaetota > Leptospiria > Leptospirales > Leptospiraceae > Leptospira > Leptospira yasudae. Next base: position 384,704 of record NZ_QHCU01000002.1, read on the forward strand.
AAGGAATCGATAAGAAAGGGGTTTTCGTTTATAGAACGATCGAAGACTTAGAGGAAATTTTAGAATACGGAAAGTCCGTAAAAACCGCGGCCGTGTTAGGCGGAGGACTTTTGGGATTGGAAGCCGCAAAGGCACTCGTCGATATGAATCTCAAAACCGACGTTGTGGAATTCGCTCCGCGATTGATGCCTCGTCAGTTGGACGAAGCCGGTTCTTCCATTCTCAGATCGAAAATCGAAGAACTGGGAGTTTCGATTCTTTTGGAAAAGAACACCAAAAGAGCGATCGGTGAAACCGCGTTTGCAGGTCTTGAATTTCAAGACGGTTCGATTTTAGAAACGGAAATGCTCGTCGTTTCCGCCGGAATCAGACCCAGGGACGAACTTGCAAAAAATGCGGGAATCGCGGTAGGAGAAAGAGGCGGTATTCAAGTAAACGATCTTCTAGAAACAAGCGCGAACGGAATTTATTCAATTGGTGAATGTGCGCTCCATAAAGGAATGATCTACGGTCTCGTCGCTCCCGGTTATGAAATGGCCGAAATCGTAGCACATAATCTTTGTTATCCGGAAAAAGAATACAAGTCGTATCTTGGTTCGGATCTATCCACAAAACTTAAATTGATCGGAGTGGACGTGGCTTCTTTCGGAGACGCGCTCGGGCAATCGAAACACATTCCGATCGCATTCAAAAACCCGCTTACGGGAATTTATAAGAAACTGGTAATATCCGAGGATGGGAAAACGCTCCTCGGCGGAATTCTAGTCGGAGACGCGAGCGCTTACGGCAACCTTCTCGCGTTGTATTTGAACAAGATTGAACTTCCTTCCGAACCGGAAAGTTTGATCGTAGGTTCGGTTTCCGCCGAATCGGCGTTCGGCGCAGGATCGCTTCCTGATACGGCGAAGATCTGTTCGTGCAACAACGTTTCCAAAGGTGACATCTTAAACGCGATCCGCGACAAAGACTGTTATGAGATGAGCAGTTTGAAAGAATGCACGAAAGCCGGCACAGGATGCGGCGGTTGTATTCCTCAGGTGAATTCCCTTCTCAAAGGAGAATTAAAATCTCTCGGTAAAGTCGTAACGGAACATCTTTGCGAACACTTTCCATTTTCAAGACAGGAATTGTTTCAAGTCATCAAGGTGAAAAAACTAAAAACTTTCGACGATGTAATCGTTGAAAGCGGTAAAGGAAAAGGATGTGAAGTCTGCAAGCCGGCGGTCGCTTCGATTCTTGCGAGCTTATGGAACGAGACGATCGTACATAAACATCACAGAGAAATTCAAGATACGAACGACAAGTATCTTGCAAACATTCAAAGAGGCGGAACGTATTCGGTCGTGCCTCGGATTCCGGGCGGTGAAATTACTCCGGAAAAACTCATCGTGATCGGAGCCGTTGCAAAGAAATACAATCTTTACTGCAAGATCACCGGAGGTCAAAGGATCGATCTTCTCGGCGCGAGGATGGAAGACCTTCCCGATATCTGGAAAGACTTGGTCGATGAAGGTTTTGAAAGCGGTCACGCATACGGTAAGGCGATGAGAACCGTAAAGAGCTGCGTCGGTTCGACATGGTGCAGATACGGTGTGCAGGACAGTACTTCGTTTGCGATTCGCATCGAAGAACGTTATCGCGGAATTCGTTCTCCGCATAAATTGAAGGCGGCCGTTTCCGGTTGTATTCGCGAATGTGCGGAAGCGCAAAGCAAGGATTTCGGTTTAATCGCGACCGAAAAAGGATGGAATCTTTATGTAGGCGGCAACGGAGGAGTGACTCCACAGCACGCGATGCTTCTCGCGGCCGACATCGACGAAGACACTTGTGTGAAATACATCGATCGATTCCTGATGTTCTATATCCGAACCGCGGATAAACTTACAAGAACCGCGGCTTGGCTCAATCAGCTCGAAGGCGGAATCGATTATCTCAAAGACGTGATCATCAACGATCGTCTTGGAATCAACGAACAGCTCGAAGCCGAGATGCAGACGCTCGTCGACAGCTATCATTGCGAATGGAAGGCGGTTGTGGACGATCCTGAAAAACAGAAGAAGTTTAAACACTTCGTCAACAGCGATCAACCGGATACGAACGTGAAATTCATCCAAGAAAGAGGCCAGATCCGTCCGGTGGATTGGAAAAAGAAAGAACTATCGGTGAGCTAAGGAGCTAACATGCAAACTACGATTGAAGAAAAAGTCTGGATTGAAGTCGCTCCCATTTCGGAATTCTCCCCGAACGGAGGGACTTGTGCAAAGATTGGGGACGAGCAAATCGCAATTTTTCATTTCCAACAAGAAGATGAGTGGTATGCTTGTGAGAATCGCTGCCCTCATACGGGAGATATGGTTTTATCCAGAGGACTGACCGGTGATTCCCAAGGCGAACCCAAGGTCGCTTGTCCTCTGCATAAGAAATCCTTTTCTCTCAAATCGGGAGAATGTATTTCGGGAGAATCCTATTCCGTCCGCACTTTCCCCGTTAAGGTCGAAGGTGGAACGGTGTATGTTGCCGTAGATTCCTCCATGGTGGCGAAATGAAAAATCCGGGGTGAAGTTATGATAAGCGACGGTTTCGGCAGGAGTTTTCGAACTCTTAGAATCAGCCTTTTGGATCGTTGCAATTTCGCCTGCACTTATTGCGTGGATCGTGAAACCTCGGATTTCGGTTTAAAAAAAACGGATTTATTAAAAACGGAAGAATGGGTTCGCATCGTGAAAGGTCTGCATTCCGCTTTAGATCTGAAGAAGGTTCGTCTCACCGGAGGCGAACCGACTCTTTATCCGGGATTGAAAATTCTCGTTCGAGAAATTAAAAATCTGAATATTCCCGAAGTTTCGATCACGACCAACGGTTCGGTGTTATCCAAACAAATCGAAGAATTGAAAGAAGCCGGACTCGATTCGGTTAATATTTCTTTGGACGGGCTGACGCAGGAATCGTTTCAAACGATGAGCCGCCGTTCCGCATTCAAACAGACGTTAAACGGAATCGATGCGGCGGTTTCGACCGGCTTGAAGGTAAGAATCAACTGCACGTTGGTTCGCGGAAAAAACGAGGATCAGATCATTCCCATTCTTGAATATTCTTGGAGCAAGGGGATTCTTCCGCGGTTTTTGGAACTGATGAAGATGGGTTATCTTCAGAATTCGGATACGGTTCCGGTTTTCAAACAGGATGAAATTTTGGATCGAGTGGAAAGCAGATTCGGAACCCTGACTCCGCAGGTCAGAAAAGAATCCTCCACCGCGAATTATTGGACGACCCAGGAAGGGAATTCCTTCGGAATTATCGCAAACGAATCGGCTCCGTTTTGCAGGGATTGCGATCGTCTTCGCTTGGACAGCAAGGGAAATCTTTACGGTTGTTTGAGTTCCTCCACCGGGTTTCCACTTCCTAAGTTGATGGAACAAGGGATAGAGATGGAACAGATTCTTACGTTGGCGCTGCGTCAAAAACAGGACGTACGGTTTAAAGGAAGCGATCTAACCATGATGGCGATCGGAGGTTGAGATGAACGTAACGGTAAAAACATTCGGAATTTTAAAGGATCATTTTCAATCCGACTTCATTCTCAACTTGGAAACTCCTGTGCGCGTGTTGGACGTTGTCGAAGAAATGCGTAAAAAGAAACCGGCGACGAGCGGGATTTTGGACGTATCCCTTTGGGCGGTTCAGGACAAAATGGTCGGAGCCGATCGAATCGTGGAAGAAGGGGAAGTCGTATTAATACTTCCTCCTTTGAGCGGAGGTTGATATGCATCTTCAAGAAGAACCGATCGATCTCGCATTCTTAATCTCGCAAGGGCACGATCCTTCCAGCGGCGCAGTCGTGCTTTTCAGCGGAGAACCCAGAGACAACGCGGGTACGGATCATAAGAAAGTGACTCATCTCTTTTACGAGGCATATCCTCCTATGGCCGAACCGATGATCGCAAAAATTCTGGAGGAAGCTACCGCGATCTTTCATTTAAAAAAAGCGATCTGCGTTCATAGAACGGGAACCGTTCAACCGGAAGAATCTTCCGTCTGCGTGATCACGACTTCTTCGCATCGAAAAGAAGCGTATGAAGCGAATCGATATATCATCGACCGAGTCAAACACGAGGTTCCGATTTGGAAAAAGGAATTTTACGAAGACGGAACTTCGGAATGGACTCTCAATTGCGCTGGTTGTGCCGCAGGAACGACCGGACATGAACGTTATACACCTTTGAAGGCGCATCGATGACAAAACGAACGCCCATTGGATTGATTCTTTGCGGAGGATATTCCTCGCGTATGGGAAGGGACAAGGGGCTTCTTGTCACCGAAGGGCAGCCGTGGGTCCGCAAACGATATGAACTATTGCGAGAATTTACCGATCGTTGTTTGATCTCGATCCGAAAAGAACAAAGAGCAACGTATCAAAAAGAGGATTCTTCCTTTGAATTCGTGGAAGACATCTTTGAAAATCAAGGACCGATTTCCGGAATTCTTTCCGCACATCTTAGCGATACGACCGCCGATTATTTGGTAATCGCCTGCGATATGCCGATCCTGGATCCAACGATTCTCGTTCGGCTCTTGGAAGAATATCGGAAAGATTCCGGAAAATCAGCGTATGCATGGAGAAGTCAGGATTGTATCGAACCGTTTCCCGCGATTTATACGTCCGAACTATTGAAAAATACATTCAAAAAATGGAATTCTCCTTCTAAAATCGTTTCACCGAGCGGGATTTTAAACGAAGCGAAAACGAAATGGATCGAGTTTGATTCTTCTTCAGCGCTTGAAAACGCATTCATCAATTATAATACCCCGAACGAAATCGGAATCCCTTCGGAGGTCGTCGTATGAATGCGGAATACGGAAAAGTTTATTTGGTCGGCGCGGGTCCTGGAGATCCGGAGCTTCTTACGCGAAAGGCTGTCAAAATTCTCCGCATGGCGGAAGTGGTTCTTTACGACGACTTGGTTTCTTCTAAGATATTGAAACTCTGCCGTAAAAAAACCGAATTGATCTACGTGGGAAAACGGTTGGGACAGCACAGTTGTCAGCAAATCGATCTCAATCAAAAGATCGCGGATGCCGCTCTGCAATATAAAACCGTGATTCGACTCAAAGGCGGAGATCCTTCCATTTTTGGACGAGTAGGCGAAGAAGTCGAATTCCTTTTGAATTTGGGAATCGAATGCGAGATTGTCGCCGGTATTACGACCGCTTCCGGCGCGGTTGCGAGCTTGGGCTTTCCGCTTACGCATCGCGAATATTCCAAAGAAATTCTTTACGTTACGGGTCACGGAAAGAATGGAAAAAATTCTCAGAGCTTCAAAAATCTTTCCTGTGAAGGAAAAACTCTCGTCGTTTATATGGGTTTGAATTCACTCAAAGAGATTGTGGATGATCTGGTTGAAAGTGGAAATCCGGAAAGTCTTCCCGTCGGCATCGTGGAAAACGCGACGCTCGCGCATCAAAGAATCGTTACGGGAAATTTGGGAAACATTCGTGTTGTAGCCGAAAAGAGCGAAGTCAGTTCGCCTGCGCTTCTGATTATCGGAGACATCATCGATTATTATCTGAAAATGGATTCTCTTCGAGCGCTCATCCATCGTCCTTATACTTTCAGTTAGGACAAAAGAATGATCGATATTACGGAAAAAAGAACCAGCCTTCGTTCGGCGACGGCTGAGGGGTTCGTATATTGTACGCCCGAAACCTTGAAAAGAATTAAGGAGAATACTCTTCCGAAAGGCGATCTTTTCGGAGTCGCAAAGGCAAGCGGTTTGCTCGCATCCAAAAAAACTTCCGATCTGATTCCTCATTGTCATCCGGTAAACATCGATTCGTTCGATCTTACGTTCGAATTGGTGGAAAGGGGCGTAAGAATTCTCGCAAGCGGTAAATCGATCGGAAAGACCGGAATCGAAATGGAAGTGTTGACCGGTTTGAGCGTCGCCGCTCTGACGATTTACGATTTGTTAAAACCGATCGACAAGGAACTGGAGATTTCTTCCGTTCGTCTTTTGGAAAAGAAGGGCGGTAAGAGCGAGATGCAAATTTCCAAATTTGCGGATGGAGCAAAAGCCGCTATTCTGGTTTGTTCCGATTCCACGTTTGCGGGCAAACGAGAGGATGCTTCCGGCAAAGTCATCGAATCTATATTCAAAGAATCGAATGTAGAATTGGCCGATTACCGGATCGTTCCCGACGAACCGGAGGAGATTCGAAAAAAAATTCTTTCTTGGGTCGAACTCGGAATCGATCTCATCGTAACCACGGGAGGAACTGGCCTCGGGCCGAGAGACAATACGACGGATACGGTCAGAGCTTTATTGGATCAGGAAATACCAGGAATCGCGGAAGCGATGCGATCCTTCGGACAAGACAGAACTCCGTATGCGATGTTGTCCCGTTCTTTAGCGGGGAGAATCAAAAAGACTTTAGTCGTATGCGTGCCGGGCAGCTCCAACGGCGCAAGAGAAAGTCTCAAAGCGATTTTTCCGGCGATCTTTCACGCAAAAAAAATGATGCGGGGAGAAGGTCATTGATCTCCATCGAAGAGGCGATCTCGAAAATTCTGTCGCAGGTTCCTAAGTCGGAGATCGAAGTTCTTTCCTTAAAAGAAAGTCTCGGAAGAGTATTGGCTCAGGATATTTCCGCGGATCGGGATTATCCTCCTTTTCCTCGTTCGACTATGGACGGTTATGCGATCCGTAGCGATCGATATGAATCAGGCAAAATCTATCATTGTAAAAAAGAGATCTTTGCGGGAATGGAATCCGTTCTCGATCCCGGAGAAGAAATCGTTAAGATCATGACGGGTGCGGCCGTTCCTGCGGGTTTGGACGCAGTGATTAAAATCGAGGAAAGCGAAGAAGTCTCCAAAAATTCCTCCGAAACGCATGTGCGATTGAACTCGAAAAAAGTATTCCCTTATTTGAATATAGCTCTTCAGGGAGAGGATTTAAAACGGTCCGATCTCGTTTTAAAAACGGGCATGAAAATCCTGATGTCGGAAATTTCTTTGCTGGCTTCGTTAGGAATCGATCGGGTTTCCGTGAGTTCTCTTCCGAAAGTTACGATCATCTCCACCGGTAACGAGGTCATTCCGATCGACGCAAAACCGAGTCCGGTTCAGATTCGGGATTCCAATTCGTATTCTTTGCTTGCAATGTTGCGCAAATACGAAATCATCCCTCAGGCCGTTCTTCTTGTTCCGGATGAAGAATCGAAAATCACCCAAGCTTTGGAACAAGGATTGAATTCGGACATTCTTCTTTTGTCCGGCGGAGTTTCGATGGGAAGTATGGATTTGGTTCCGCCCTTGTTAAAGCGACTTGGAGTCGAAGAGATTTTTCACAAGGTTCATCTCAAGCCCGGTAAGCCGATTTGGTTCGGTCGCAAGGGAAAAACCGCAGTGTTCGGTTTGCCCGGAAATCCGTTCAGCGTTCAGGTTTGTGCGAGAATTTTTTTGGATCCTTATATCCGATCGTATCTCGGTTTGCATAGTCTACCGGCTCAAAGATATTCATTTTTTGGAATGCGTAAAAAGAAGAATTCTTTGCCGGAATACTTTCCGGTTTGTTTCGAGACGAACGAACTGACCGGAATCGCGGCAAAGTCGTTTAACGGAAGCGGCGATATTCGAGCGGGATTGTCTTCGGACGGAATCGCCTTACATCCCGCGGATCGATCGGAAATCAACGACGGAGACGTTTTAGATTTTCTTCCTTGGTGATTTTGCGGCGGTTTTTCGTTTCGTCGGTCCGGATTTTTTGGCGCCAAGTTGTTCGATCATCTTAAGAATTCGATTCGTTCTGGTTTCGGCGTTTTTAGCTTCCAAGATCGATTCGATAAATTCCCGTTTGTGGGACCAAGATAGTGATTCGAAGGTCTGTTTCGCGTCCTTATTTTTGTAAAACGACTTGGTTACGTCTTCCGGTAGTTTTACGGTCTTCTTCGCATAATCGATGTATTTGGAAAGTTCCGGTCGTTTTTGTTTTTCGGCCTTTGAACCGCCTTTTTTAACGGTGTCGGATTTTTTAAACCGAACTGCGGACCAAGTATCGTTTAAGGAGATGAGCGCGATTCCGTCGTATCCGATTTCGGTAATGGGTTCCCATCCGTGATCCCGATCCAAGTCCGTTTTGATTCCGGAAGATTTTTTCGGATAGGCGATCCAAAGCAACGTATCTTCGCGGAGTGAAGTTACGATTTTTTTAAAAGCGGATTTCAAAGAGGAAGCCGAACCCGCAAAAAGAAGAATTCCGTTCGCTTCGGACCCTCGGTTCGTAAGTTCAATCCCTCCGATCGAAGAAGGATTTGTTCGTGTTTCATTCGAGGCGACGAACAATCGATTCCCTTCTTTGAGTTTCATCTTTTTGATTACGTCCGGATTCAATTCGATCATAAGGCGTTACGAAACTTGCGGCGATTCTTACGATCGAAGAACCCGTTTTCCGTCGAAAACGTTTTCCAACAATTCCGCGAGATCGCTTTTGCGAAACGGCTTTCTAAGACTTGCATGGAAACCGTATTCCTTCGGGGAAGAGATGATCGGATCTTCCGAATAACCGCTGGAAGCGATCGCAATCACATCGGGATCGATCTTTCTGATTTCGGAAATCGTTTTTTCACCGCCCATTCCGCCGGGAATCGTAAGATCGAAAATCAAAACATCGAACGGCTGACGCGAATCTCTTGCTCTCGTAAAAAGTTGAATGGCTTCGGCTCCGTTCTTTGCATGTGCCGTCGTATAACCCATTCTTTCCAACATATCCGAAAAAATCTCGAGAATGAATTCTTCGTCGTCCATAATGAGAATTTTTCCGCGGCCTCTATGATATTTCAGATCGCGTTTATGAACGTCTTCGATTTTATTCTTGGACATCGGAAGATAAATGTTGAACGTGCTTCCTAAACCCGGTTCGGAGATGACTTCGATTCCTCCGTCGTGTTTTTGAATGATGGAATACGAAGTGGCGAGTCCGAGTCCGGTTCCTTTTTGTTTCGTCGTAAAGAACGGTTCGAAAATTCGGGAAAGAAGGTCCTTGGGAATTCCGATTCCGCTGTCCTTCACGGAGATGAGAGCATATTCACCTCCTTGCAAGTGTTTCGAGTTGTCTTTCGGAAGATAGGTATTCTTTGCGGTGACTTGAATCGTTCCTCCCAACGGCATGGATTGAATGGAATTGATGATGATATTTTCGATAACTTGATGGATTTGGTTTTCGTCGAAATCGCAAAGACAAAGGTTCGGATCGATATCGAAATGACAGGAAACGTTCGAGCCGCTCAACGCGAAAAGAACGCAGTCGTTTAACAACGGCGCTAAAGAACCGGTTTTCCGAATCGGTTTTCCTCCTTTTGCAAAGGTAAGAAGCTGTTGCGTCAAATCTCTCGCGCGGTTGAACACGTTGATCGCTTTATCGAGATGCCTTGCGATCGGATCATCCTCGCTGACCTTTTCGCGGGCAAGATCGATATAACCGAAAATTCCGCCGAGTAAGTTGTTGAAGTCGTGAGCGATTCCACCCGCGAGTACTCCCAGACTTTCCAGCTTTTGAGCGTGCAACAATCTTCGTTCTAATTCAAGCCGATCGGATTCCGCCTTTTTTCGATCGGTGATATCGGTGCCGATGCTGATCGTTCCGATCACGTCTCCCTCTGCGTTTTGAAGGAGCGTGTTATCCCATTGAACTAGTCTTTTTTCACCGCTTCTCGTCTTGAGATAATTATTGTAATGCAAGGGAAGAGTTTTCGTTTTGACTGCGTCCTTAAAGATAGAGCGAACTTGATCTTTCTCTTGTTCCGGTAAAAAATAATCGAACCAGTTTTTACCGATGATTTCTTCCCGTTTCCATCCGCTCAGGTTCAAAAAATAATCGTTGCAAAAGGTAATATTCGCCTCGGAATCGAGACCCAATCCGATCAGATTTATATTTTCAAGAGTTACTCTGAATCGTCTTTCGGATTCGATCAAAGCCGTTTCAGCGGCTTTTTGTTCTTCGGTTTCCTTTTTTAAAAGAAGGAAGTAGCGATTCAATATGAAGAATAATAAAACCGTCGTGGTCGTAACGAAGGCCCAGCCTTTGTATGTCTGCAGAGTGGTAAGAATGAAAGGATCAAACGACAATAAACTGATAAATTGATCGGAAAAAAAAATCCAAGCCGATGCAAGAAGCAAGTATAAGAAAGAAATTCGAGCGGGTGCTGAGATCGGCAAATTCTTAATCATATATTGTAAGTTATAAAATGATACTTTCCTATTTCGAATGGGAATTCCAATTTATTTTCGACGATTTTATCTTTTCAATTTCGGGAAAGTATTTTCCGGATTTGAGATTGTTCGCGAAAGATTTATTTTATAACCCTTTGTACTTAGTTGTCGATTTCATTTTTCTTTGGAAACTAGGAAGTTCTTCGCTTTCGTTTCTTTGTTTTTGATAAAAGTCTCCTGCAATTTTTTTAATCCGACTTCGCGAAAAAATGAAACCCGCTTTCGCGTTCGAATTCAGGTCAAAATGATCTTGTAAGACGACGCAGATCCTTAAGATTGTGCCCTAATGATTTCAGCTCTGCGTTTTTTTCTTCCCGCAAAACCGAAACCGCTTTTACCGAAAGATGAAATTGATCGCCAGTATCCTCGATTTCGGTGGAGGATTTTAGAGGCCACCTTTATCGGTTATGCGGTTTTTTATCTGGTCAGAAATAATTTCCCCGTCGTTTCGAAAGAAATGGGGGAGGCTCTTCATTACAGCCAAGAGCAGATTACGAATATTCTCGCGGTGACTGCGATCACGTATGGTCTTGGAAAATTTGTGATGGGCGCTTTGTCCGATCGAAGCAATCCGAAATACTTTATGCCCTTGGGTTTGGTTTTAACCGCAGTTTGTAATTTTGTTTTCGGAGCCTCCGGTTCTTACGAGGTTCATTTTTATCTCTGGGCTTTGAACGGATTGGTGCAGGGAATGGGTTGGCCTCCTTGCGGACGTTCTCTCGGACATTGGTTCGGAGTGACGGAAAGAGGAGCTAAGTTCGCGATTTGGAATATAGCTCATAATGTGGGCGGCGGTTTGGTCGGCGTTGTCGCCGCTTACAGCGCGGCTTGGTGGGGTTGGAGAAACGCGTTTTATATTCCCGCATCGATTGCGATCGTAACGGCTGTGTATCTTCTTTTTCGATTAGTGGATACTCCGCAGTCCGTGGGTCTTCCTCCGATCGAAGAATATCAAGAGGATCCGGAAAAAGAATCCAGAATTTCCGCACAAGAACAGGAAAGGGAACTGTCGTTTCGGGAAATCATAGTCGGTTCCGTATTAAAAAATTATTATATTTGGACGTTTGCCCTAGCCAACTTTTTCGTCTATGTGGTTCGTTATAGCTTAACGGATATCGGTCCCACATACCTCAAGTTCGCTAAAGGGGCAACGCTGGAAAAAGGCGGAGTCAGCACACTGATTTACGAATTCGCCGGAATCGGTTCCACGCTTTTGGTGGGCTGGGGTTCGGATAAACTCGGAGGTAAAAGGGGAATGGTGAGTTTTCTTTGTATGCTCCCCATTTTATCCGCTTTGATCGCCTTGTTGTTTACCCCACCGGGTCATCTCTGGTTGGATTTGACGTTGTTCGGCGTCGTCGGCTTTTTTATTTACCCGCCTGTGATGTTGTTAGGCGTTGCCGGTTTGGATTTTACCTCCAAAAAAGCGGTGGGAACCGCAGCGGGATTTATCGGTTTGTTCGGATATTTGGGAAGAACCGCGCTTTCGAAAGCGGTCGGGTGGTTGAGCAAACAACCCGACTTTCATTGGGAACAATCGTTGTATTTGATCATCGCCTCGACTTTGATCGCTCTCGCGCTGCTCGCGATTACTTGGAGCTGGAAACCGAAGGCCTAAGAAGCCTTCGGGGAAAGTTTAAATTTCTAAATCCTTTCGCTCGTTAAAAGACATTCAGAAATCTTAAAGTTCTACGCAGATAATGTTTGCGGAAGAGCCCAACGCGTCGCATGTGGGGGCGAAATACGAGAGCGCGTTTGAATCCACACTTCCCGCCCACCCCGTCATTCCCTCCGCTGAGGATAAGCCGCTGGTCCAATTACCGCAGTTTTGACCTAATAAAACGGTCCAAGTATTGTCCATTCCCGTAATATAACCGCAGGCAGGGCTTCCCATCGCAGGACAAGCGAACGCGGCGGTAACTCCCGCATTACTGCTGACTTTGTTATTCCAAGAAAAAGGAAGAATGGCCCCGCTATTGGAGTTTGCGATAATCGTGGTCGTGTTGTCTCTGTAATATGTGTAAAGCGGTTTTAAAGGCCAGTCGCTGCTTGGAGTCGGTAACGGTTTCCTGGTCGAAGTTCCGATCATAGCTCCGACGGAGCCGGTAATATAACCCGGTTTATTCGAGTTGCAGATCGTATCCGCTCCGGCTTTTCCGCCAGTGTTACCGGTTCCGCTCGCAATCGGAGCAAGATACATTCTTTTATCATTATCGGTGATCGTAACGTCCGAAGTCACGGAAACGTTAGTCGCGCTTCCGATCGATTGAGCCACCCTGGCTGTGATCGTCTCGCTCTCATTTGCAAAATCGGGAGTGCCGGTTTCGTTCGTAGCGTTGACCGTACGGTTGACGGCCGTCGTGGAAAGAGTGGTCGGTAATGCGGAAGTGACGCTCAGGTTTGAAGGAAAACTAGGATAGGTCACGCTTACGGACGAACCCGCAACCGGTCCCGGCGGATGAGAAAGACTCAGAGAAAAATTATTCGAGGGATTGGAAGTACCTTCCACAATCGTAAGGGTTGAAGTAATCACGACCGAATAACAATAAACGTCGATATCCGTAACTGTTGCGGAGGCCGTACCGGAATAATTATAAATATTACAGGAAAGATTCGTGGGAAACGAAGAAATGGAAACATTATAAGCGGAACCGCTGCTCAAAGAAGAAGAGAATTGATAACTCCCAGCGCCTCCCGTAATGCCCGGAGAAGTGGGCGTAAGAACCACGTTGGAACTTCCGTTGGAAAGGGTAATACTCCCGCTTACCAATCCGGAAATATGTCCGCCGTACGTTACACCGCCGCTTCCGCTCGACCCACCGCTTTGTTGATTGCCGTTTACGGGAGTATTTACGACTTCGGTGGCAACGATTTGGATCACGCCGCCTAAACCTTTGGAAGCGTCGAACTGAACCTTGTCCGCTTGGGCGCATTGTAAAAAGATCAAAATAGGAATGAGAAAAAGGGTTTGTTTACGCATAGGAATTCCCTCACTCCGTTTAACCGTTGGTATAAAATTTATTGACTAGTTTCCGACAATTTATAAAAAAAAATCGATAATTTTCGTTCTATAAATCGGGAGCTTTGGTTGAATAGAACGGTCTGTTGGAAACGGATTGCTCGCATCCCTTTCCGGAAGGTGAGAATTCCGCCTTGATCTCCCGTATTCGATTCTGGTCGGAAAACCGGCAGTTTTTACACTTGCCTTCCCTTCTTACCCTAAAAAAGTTTCAGATATGGTACACCCTTGGCATGATATTTCACCCGGCGATCAAGTTCCGGAAATCGTAAACGGCGTCATCGAAATCAAACGCGGCAGCCGTGCAAAATACGAAGTCGATAAAGAATACGGAATTCTCAAACTCGATCGGGTTTTGTATTCTTCTTTTTATTATCCGGCCAACTACGGATTTATTCCTCAGTCGTATTGCGGAGATCATGATCCGCTCGACATTCTCGTTTTATCGCAAGTGGAACTCGAACCTCTGTGTTTAGTTAAAGCGAAAGTAGTGGGAGTGATGAGAATGTTGGATTCGGGAGAAGAAGACGACAAGATCATCGCGGTCGCTGCAAATGATATGTCCGTAAATCATATCAACGATATTTCCGAACTTCCTCCGCACTTCACGTTGGAACTCAAACACTTCTTTGAAGATTACAAAAAACTCGAAAACAAAACGGTCGTCATTGAAGAATTTCAGAACGCAGAATTAGCGAGAAAGATCGTATTGGATTCTTTGGAATTGTATAAGAAAACGTTTCCGAAAAAATGATTCTTCTTTTCGTGCAAAAAACGTCCGCGGCGAACCGGGACGTTTTTGAACGGAAGAATTCTTCGCTTAAACTTGTCCGGGAAAATCTCCGGGTTTTGTTCTCCATCTTCTGTGAACCCAAAAGTATTGTTCGGGATACAATCTCACTTCTTCCTCTAAGGCTTTCGTCCAAACTTCCGTATAATGACGGATCGCTGCTTCGCGATCGGGAAAGGCTTTCTTATCCACATAACCTAAGTCTTTTACGCGAACGATTACCTTTCCGTGTTCACCGCAAAGAACCGAATACAAAAGCATCTTGGCTCCGGTGAGATAGGCCATCAATGCGGGGCCTTGATATGTGGAAGCGGGACGATTGAAGAAGTTTACGAAGATTCCCACCTTTCCCGCGTTTTGATCCGAACCGAATCCTACCCAATATCCCTGCTTCAACATCTTCGTGACTTGGCTGGATTCTTCGGTGGAAACGAGTCTGATGTTGTTTTTCGTTCTGAGTCTATAAATCAGTTTATCTACGAACGGGTTTCTTACCTTTTTATAAATCCCTCCGCCTTTCATGCGGATTCCCATAAACTGAACGAGGATTTCCCAAGTACCGAAGTGACCCGAAATTAAAACGACTCCGACTCCTTCTTCGTTGGTTTTCTTTTCGATCGCTAAAGATTCCGGATCGTATACGAGATAACGATCCATCCATTTTTGGTTCAAGCGCGGCGCGAATAAGGTTCCCGCTACGAGGTTTCCGATATGGAGAATACTCTTCCAGACGAGTTCTTTCTTTTGCGCGTCCGTATATTCCGGAAATGCGTGTGATATATTATCATACGCGATCTTTCTATGCTTTCTCGCAAACGGATATAAAAGAATGACAAGAAATCTTCCGTATAAAAGACACAAACGATACGGTAAAATTCGGAACGGAAGATAAAAAAGATAAACAAAGATAAAAGACGGTATATAACGAATCAAGGTATCCCCAAGAACTAGTTTTTACAGCGTGTTCTAAAAACGAATCTCTTAGGATCGAAAAGGTCAAGCTGCAAGGTCTGTCGAAAAGGACAGGTTCTTATGCAAAGGGACAGTTTTCCGCGCGGATTGACAAGCAAAAGAACAGCGCATTTTCACCGCCTTTATTGTAGAATCAAACTAAGCAAGGTTTCATTCTTTGTTTTAAAAACGGAGTCTCCGAGAGTTGACCGCAAAGGGCAGGTTGTAAATTCTGGAATTTACCTTTCCATTTTTTTTACGATCTCCTTGCTTGCTTAAAGAAAAATCTTGTACTCGAAAGAACCCATGGACAATCTGAAAACCTCCGTACATGAAATCTATCTTTCTCTTTCCGGAGAAGGAATTTCCACCGGCATCCCCACCGTGTTCGTTCGTATGGCCGGTTGTTCTCTTCGATGCGGAATGACGATCGGCAGACGATTGTGGTGCGATACTCCGTACGCTTTGTCGCCGAGCGCGGGAGAAGAGATGAGTTTGAATCAGGTCCTGGATCGGATTCAAGAATTGAGTCCGGTGCAAACGCAGATTCTTCTTACCGGAGGCGAACCGCTGGAAGGAAAAAACAGAGACTTCAGCGTCGCATTGGGCGAAGAAATTTTTAGAATCAGAAACACGAACGGCTCTTATCCAAGACCGAGAGTGGAAACAAACGGAGCCGAATCGATCGAAGGATTGGATCACTTCGTTTTTACTTTGGATTATAAGCTTCCGGGTTCCGGTATGGAAGATCGGATGAATCTGAAGAATTTGGAAATCTATAAAGAAAGAAAGAATGAGTTGGATGAGATTAAGTTTGTGATCCGGGATCGAATCGATTTTGAAAGATGTTTGGAAGTCATCGAAAACAGGAAATTATCGGGAAATCTTTTAGCTTCTCCCGTTCAGGGAGAATTGTCCGCGGAACTTCTCGCGGAATGGATGAAGTCTTCTTTAGGTTCGGGGCTTCGTCTTTCTTTGCAAACGCATAAATACATTTGGGGCGATAAGAGGGGAGTTTAGTTGGAAGATACTCTGCAGCTCAGCCTCGATTTCGAATCCAATCCGCGCTCCGGTTATCGCGGGGATTTTTGTTATTTGACCAATTCTCCCGAATCGGGAATCGGAAAGATCGCGTCTTCGGGCGAAGGCAAGTTTACGATCGAATTCGCTTCCACCGCTACGAAAAAGACGGTGTCGGAAAATTCTCCTTACTTGAGAATTCTTCCGGGTTATCCTTCTCCTCTGAGAAACGTAGGCGAACAAGCCGATTTGATGGACTTATCTCTTACCGCGTACGAACTCAAGCTCACTCACGCATTCGATAAACTTTCGGCGCTTTCCAATTCGAGAACGAGACTTCTTCCGCATCAGATCGAATCCACGTATATCGTCGTGAACAGTTTGCGACCTCGATTCATCCTCGCGGACGAAGTGGGATTGGGGAAAACCATCGAAGCCGCTCTCGTGATGAAGGAACTGATCTTTCGTCGAGGTTACAAAAAAGTTCTGATCGTCGCACCTTCTCCGCTTTTGGTTCAATGGCAACAGGAGCTGAAGAATAAGTTCAACGAGGACTTTGAAATCGTTAAGCGAAAGAACTTCCACACGGACGGAGATAAAAACTGGAAAAACTTCCAGCACGCGATCACTTCCGTCGACTTCATCAAAAATCCGAAATACGCGGAAGAAATTCTCAAAACGAAATGGGACATCGTCATTTTCGACGAGGCACACAGACTCAGAAGGGATTATCACAAAATCACGCGAGCATATCTTTTTGCCGAAAAAATTTCCAAAAAGTGCGAATGCCTTCTTCTTTTAACCGCGACTCCGTTCCGAGGAAAACTCGAAGAACTCTATTATCTCATGCATCTGATCGATCCGAATATTTTGGGTCCGTATCATACATTCGTAAACGATTATATTCTCGGAAACAAAACCGATCTCAAGGATAAGATCTCGAAAGTCCTTTTACGAAGAAGAAAGGTGGAAGTCGGCGGGTTTACGAAACGATTCGCCAAAACCGTCAGAATCGAACTTTCTCCAGTCGAACGGGAATTTTACGAAGAAACCACGAACTACGTCCGAAGAGAATACAATCTCGCAATGAGAACGCAGAACCGCGCGATCGGATTCGTGATGATCGTGTTTCAGAAACTCTTGGATTCTTCCGTGTTCGCTCTTTTGTCCGCTCTTACAAAACGAAAATTCCTTTTGGAGAATCGATTCCATCATATCAAACAAATGGAATCCAAGTTGGAAGAATGGGATCTCGACGAAACCGAAGACGTGGAAGAATTCGTTTCCGGTTTGGACGAATCGGTTCAACTCGATCTCCAGAGTTTAAAGCGGGAACTTCTTTCCCTGAATCGTTTGATTTTGCTCGGTAAAAAAATCAAAGAGGACAAGAAGTCCATCAAGTTGAAAGAAACGATTTTGAAACTTCAAAAAGAAGGACATTCAAAATTCATCATATTCACGCAGTTTAGAACGACTCAGGATTTTTTGGCTTCCGTTCTTGCCGATTTCCAAGTGACCTTGTTTCACGGTTCTCTCAGCGCGGACGCGAAAGAAAGGGCGATCGTGGAATTTAAGACGAAGACCGAAATTTTGATTTGTACCGAAGCCGGAGGGGAAGGGCGAAATCTTCAGTTTGCGAACGTTCTTTTCAATTACGATTTGCCTTGGAGTCCCCTCAAGATCGAACAAAGGATCGGAAGGATTCACCGTTTCGGACAAAAGGACAACGTGTTCATCTTCAACTTTGCGAGCAAGGATACGGTTGCGGAAAGGATTCTGGAGGTTCTTACGAATAAGATCCGTCTTTTCGAGGAATCGATCGGATCTTCGGACGAACTGTTGGGCGCGATCGAAGACGAGTTGGATTTTAATTCTTCCTTTATGAAGTTCGTTACGGGCAATAAATCGAAAATCGAAATGGAGGACGAGATCGACAATCGGATCAAGATTGCAAAGAAGGGGTTTGAAAAACTCGGCGCGCTCGTGACTCCGAAACTCATCGACTTCAATCTTCAGGACTATTACAGTCACACTTTGGAAGAGCGTTCGTTTAACAATACGCACTTGGAAGAATTCGTTTCTCGTTTTACTCGAACCTTTCCCGAAGACGCGGGATTTAAACTGGTCCGAAAAAAGCCGCAGATCTATGAAATCGATTCTCCGCAATATAAAGGAAAGCTCGGGACCTTCGATTCGGAACTCGCGTTGCAAAACGACAGTCTGGAATTTTTAGCGTTCGGTCATCCCTTGATCGATAAGACGGTTTCGTATCTCATCCAAAATCAAAAAGGATGGAGCACTACCTTTCATTCCATTTCCAACAAAGAATATTACGTTTTTCTTGTGGAATTTCAATTCTCGCTGAAGCGCACCGAGTTGTTTTATTTCGAGGCGAATCCGCGCACCGGAACCGTAAAACGAATCGAAGAACTTCCCGAAGAACTCCGCGAATCGCAAACGACGAACAAAGCCGGATCGTCCGAGGCCTCCGGCCCCGCACTTCCCGCCAACGTGGAAGAGAATTTAATCCGAACCTTTCTCGTTTTGGATGAAATCGTGGAATCCAGAAAGAAGGAACTCGGAGATCAAACCTTGGACCTCTTTCAAAAGGAAGAATTTAAAATCCGAACCAGCAATCAGAACACTTTGAGACAGCTTGAGGAAAAACTCATGCGTCAGGAAGCCGCGTTCAAATGGGAAGGAAAGCCCGAGAAAAAATCCGCGATGAACCGAACCCGAAACGAGATTCAAAAGGTGAAAGAAGACTTCGATCGGGAGCTCCGCAAAGTAAGAAACGGCAAGACGATCCAACATCGTTTTCAACTTTTCCAAGTATATCTTCCGAACTGAGCCGTCGGGAGTTTTCCTGCTCGACATCCGATTTTGATCGGGGTTTCTGGACCTTAGTACTTGGAACGGAGTTCGACGACGTGAAACTTTCCTTAGATTGGATGAACGATTTTACACCTTTAAAGGAGGTGGGACTCGACGCGATTTTAAAGAAGATCGCGATCTCGGTTTGCGAGATAGACGGGGCCGATCCGTATCGTCCCGAGTTGGACTTCGTAAAGATCGTTAAAATCGAATCGCTCGAAAAACATCCCTCCGCAGATAAACTTCAGATCGCTCAGGTTTCCACCGGGTCCTCCCAAGCGCAGATCGTAACCGGCGCAACCAACGTAAAAGTGGGCGATCTGGTTCCGCTTGCAATTCCCGGCGCAAAACTCGGCGATAAGGAAATTTTAGAATCGGAACTCAGAGGCGTAAAAAGTTCGGGAATGCTCTGTTCCGAAAAGGAACTTTCTCTTGCGGAAGAAAGCAACGGAGTTTGGATTTTAAACGGACTCGAAGGAGCCGAAGTCGGAAAAACGATCCGTTCCTTCTTACATTACGATGATATAATATTCGATGTTGATAATAAATCCATTACGCACAGGCCGGATCTTTGGAACCATTACGGTTTTGCGAGAGAACTCGCTTCCCAGCTTCGTCTGCCGATCGAGTTTAACCCGTTCGAATCTCTTTGGAACTTCGATCTTTCGATTCCCGTTCCGAAAGTAATCGAAAATCAAAACGCTCATTCTTACTATGCTTCTTCGATTCAAGGAATTTCGATTCTTCCTTCGACCCGGAAATTTCAAGCTCGTCTTCAGAAATGCGGAATTCGAGTGATCAACAACGTCGTGGACGTTTCCAATTACGTGATGCTTGAAATGGGCCAACCGACTCACTTTTTCGATAAGAAGTTTCTGGAAGGTCAAGGCGGAGTTTCTCTCGAAGTTTCGTATGCGAAGAAGGGCGAAAGTTTCGGTCTTTTGGACGATACTTCTCCCGCACTGGAAGAGGAAATTCTCCTCATTCGCAATCAAGGAAAACCGGTCGCGATCGCGGGCGTTATGGGAGGAAAAGAATCCGCCGTTTCGAACACTTCCACCGAAGTCGTAATGGAATCCGCCGTGTTCGCAAGAGAAAGAGTTCGTAAGTCCATTCGTTCCACAGGAATCCGTTCCGATTCTTCCGTTCGTTACGAGAAGGGGCTTGAGGCGACTACGACTCTTCCGGTGATTCGCCGCGCTCTAAATCTGTTAAAGCAAAACGGTTGTCCTTCGCTGAAGGCTTCCGAGCCCGCGGGATTTTTACACACTCCTCATAAGGAAGTTCGCATTCATACGAACATCCACTTTATCAACACCAAACTCGGAGTGACCTTGTCTCAAGGAGACATCACCGATATATTAGAAAGATTGCATTTTGTCGTTTCTTGGAAAGGGGATCACCTCGAAGTACTGGTTCCCAAGTTCCGTCACAACTACGACGTAACGATTCCCGAAGACCTCGTGGAAGAGATCGGAAGAACCAGAGGATACGATACGATTCAGGTGACTCCTTTGTTGGCCGAGGTCAAAACGCCGATCCGAAATCTCAGCCGGGAATTGGAAAGAAAGTGTAAGACGTTTTTTGCGGGAACTCTCGGGTATCACGAGGTTTACAACTATTCGTTTCAATCCTTAAAGGAGAACGAACTCGACGGGGACGCGAAACTTTCCGTCAAAATCAAAAACGAAATGCCCGAGGAACAATCGGTACTTCGAAATTCTCTTTTGCCTTCGTTGTTGAAGAATATCCGGACGAATCAGGATCGTTTTGCGAACATTCCGATTTTTGAATTCGGAAGAGCGTATTTCAATCTTCCCGAGCCGGATAACGAAAAGAAATTTTTATCTTACGCGGTTTCCTTCGACCGCAAGAGCTCCGAATCCGATCTGAAGCTTTTGGAAGAGGATTTCTTAAAGGTAAGAAGGGAAATCGAATCTCTTTTGGATTCCATTAAGATTTTCGATTATACCTGGGAGATCAAACAGGAAGCGGTCTTTCATCCGGGCGCCAGTTTATCCTTAATCGTAAATTCGCAAAGAATCGGAAACCTCGGCTACGTTCATCCCGCGGTTTTGGATTCGTTCGAATTGAAAAAGCGCGTGATCTACGGTTCTTTCGAATTCGAAAAACTCGTGGAATTCTGGAACGCGAATCGTAAGGTTTCTCGTTTTGTCGCTCCTTCTCAGTTTCCGGAAGCCGAAATAGATCTTTCGATTTTGGTCGGAGAAAAGGAAAATTCGAACGTATTTACCGATCTCGTTTCCAAGGAGAATATCCCAGAACTTCAGGAAAGCTGGGTGTATTCGCAGTTTACGGGCGGGAACGTTCCCGAAGGCAAACGATCGGTCAGTTATCGTTTCCGATTGGTGAACTACGAAAAGACGTTCACTCAGGAAAGAATCAAGGAAATCTCGGATCAACTGGTCGCGCTTGCGGGCAAGAACGGATTCGTTTTAAGATAAAACGTCCGTTCTCGACTTCAAATTTTCCGAATCCGTTTCGATTGCTATATTAGAAAATTCTAACCTTTTGAAAAGGAATCGTAAGAATGAAAATCCACGAAACCGCCTTTATCCATCCGCAAGCCACGGCGATCGGACTTGTAGAAATGGGTCCGTATTCTTCTCTTTGGCCGGGAGCCGTGATTCGGGCCGATATGAATCGGATCGTATTGGGAGAAGGCGTCAATATACAGGATAATTCGACGCTTCATACGGATTCAAACCGCGGGATCACGATCGGCGATTATACGTTAGTCGGTCATAATGCAATGTTGCACGGTTGTACGATCGGGAGAGGATGTCTGATCGGAATCGGAAGCGTGATTCTCGACGAAGCGGAAGTCGGAGACGGCGCGATGGTAATGGCGGGTTGTATGGTTCGCGGAGGAAAAAAGATTCCACCCGGTGCGATGGTCATTCAGAAAAACGGAGAATTAAAAATCTTCGAAGGGAAGGCCAAGCCGGTTTTCAGCGTCGCCGGATGTTTGGAATACATCGCTCTTTCCGAAAGATTTAAAAAAGGAATTTTCGGTCCGTTTACGCCCGAAGAGGAAATTGAGTTTCAGAACCGCGCAAAAGGAATTCTCCGGAAAATGGGAATTCCTTTTAAAGAGTAGCGTATTCGATTTTTCGAATATTACAGTTTTTCGAATTTTCCTAACAGTTCGAGAACTTTCGGTCCTTTCGTTTTGGCGTCCTTGTCCAAAAAAGTTCCCGTAAATACGTGAGCCTTTTTATCCACGATAAAAACGCGTTGATAGTTGTGGACCTTGAAATTCTTACCCGCTATCGCTTGTTCGAATCTGCTTTCCAGAAGAACGGATTCGATTCCGTGGATCTTGGATTTTTGCGGAGGGTTGATCATTTCGTATTTTTGAAATACGGTAGGATACAAACCCGTGACTGCGGAAGCATAATCGTCCAAGCTGATTTCTCTCGGCTGTCTGGAAAGATCTTCCATCGTATAATTGACGTTCGTGTTGAACATTCCCGCTTCGGGACTTCCTTGAGGAAATTCGAAAAGGAAGAAGTTGATTCCAGCCACGTCCAAAGCCTTTTTGATCGTACCCGTATTATCGGAGTTAGCCGCGACTTCTTTCGCTTGATTGATGAGATTGGGGTTATCGTTAAAATGCCAGCCTTCGTAGTTAAGGCCGAGCCCGAGGGATGAAATTTGAACCACCTTTGCATTCGGGTCCAAAGCGTGTTCCTTTTTACAATTCAGAATCACGAAAGCGAATACGAGAAGGGTTGCTACAATTCGGATTGGATTTTTCTTCATACGACGATTGCTCCTAAGAATTGGAAAGATTAACTTCTTCGTTAAAAAAAGCGACTCAATTTATTCCAGGAAATCGAAATTGAAGTGGAACCGGCATGAACCCGTTTTGTTTCGGAACGAAAAAAGACGGAAATTGAGGAAAGCGTAATGTAAAAGAACGTTTCCAATCGAGGGTAAAAATAAAAAAGCCGGTTGAAAAACCGGCTTTCGTAGATCAAAGATCGAGTTCGATCCTAACTTAGAACGCGAAAGAGATCAAAACCTTGAATCTTGTAAAGATGTCCGCTGCGGAAAATCCGAAGAGAAGAAGAAGGAAGAAGAAACCGGAACCGAAGATCACTCGGTTCATTACGGTGTCATACTTTAAGTGCATAAAGTATCCGAGAACCAAGGAAGCTTTCGCGGTTGCAACCGCCATCGCGATAATTACGTTCATTGCGCCGAAGTCGATTCCCGCGACCCAAACCGTTACGAATGTGAAGAAAATCAAAGTAGCAAAGATGATCGCGTATGTTTGAACGGAAATAATGTGATGCGAGCCGTGGCTTTCTTCCGCGTGAGCCGGAGCTGCAGGAGCGCCTTTTAATTTTTCTTGCCCTCTTAAAACCGCGTCTTGAAGAGCTTTACCGAGTTTGTTGTCTTTGTTTCTTGCGATAAAGTCTTGCAGTTTGTTTTCTTCTAAAACTTGAGAAAGAAAGTTAACGGTAAATCCTGCGAGAGTCGCATTGACGATCGCTCCGGCTCCGACTACAAACCCGGTAAAGGGAATCAAGAACCCGATGCTAACGATTACGTAAAGAGCGTAGTTTAAAAACAGTTCCATTTTATATCCTGAATTTGGACCGCAGGCTTCTGCGGATGGTATTCCGGGCGGGTAAACCGCAACCTGTAGGACATCCTGACAAGGTCTAAAAAAGCCTCAAGTACATTTCAATGGAGAATCCGTTTCCGCCATTCCGAATAGAACGTTTGGATTCTTTCCCGTATCGGCTCCGAAGAATTCTTTAGAAAACGCAAAAGAACCCAGGAAGTTCCATAGGATTTTCCGGAAAAAAATCGGTCCGGGGTCAACGGAAGAATTTCCAGTCCTTGAGTGTTTCCCCAGTTGAAAATCCATTCGGAATAGTTCTCGATCGGTTTTTGCAAAGGCAATGGGAGAATGCAAAGTTCGAAATCGAAGTTCTTTTTCGATCTTTGAAAGAGATCGGATCGGGAAAGTTCGAGAAGAATTCTTCCCATGGACCAACGAAAGTTCGCTTCGCTCAGCCTTCGGATTTTTTGTATATTTTGAGAATAGAACTCAAAACCATCGATTGCGACCGGGCCCGTGTAATCCGATGCGAACGTCTTCGCTAATGGTTCCACAATCGGATCGATCTGCGAAGAATAGAATTCGGATTCTTTTTCTGAAGGAAGGTATGCTCCGGAGTATTTTCCGGTTTCGTCGCAGATTTGGATCGTGCTTCCGGAAAAGGTCGGAACTCCGGCGGAAAAATCGTACAAGCACGAAAAGTCCTGTGTCCGTTGCACCCAAGGTTCGGCGACGCAGGGAAACCAAGCGGATTCTTTTTCGGAATTCCGACCATCCGGATCATTCTCCGTTGCAAATGAAGAGAACTTAAGAATTTTATGTCTTCCGGAAAAACTAAATTCCGGTTTGAGAACGATCCGATCCTCACGGAATTCCGACCATTCCTGGATCAACGAAGACAGATGGGATGACTTCTCCAAAACCCGCGCCGGAAGATCCTGAAAGTCGAATTCCGATTTCCAATGCGTCAGAAGAAGTTTCGAATTCAATCTCCTGGAAAGATCGGCTTTCGCGGCCGAAAAGAGAATTTCTCCCGAATTGCTGAGATCGGAAACTGCACCCCATTCTTCCCAAACGCACGCTGAATCGAGGGAAGGGAGATTTGATTTTGTCGAATTTATCTGAAGATTTTGAGCCGAGTTTCTCTTTAAGAGTTCGAAGCTGCAAAACTCCGTTCCTCTGGTTTTCCAAAATGCAGTCCAACCTGGATCGGGTCGTTCGCTTAAAAGCATCGTCGTTTTCGGATTGGTGATGGACTGGAATAAAAAAAACAAATTCTCCAGAGATCTGTTTTTCAAATCCAATCTCGGAGGAGCAATCGAAGACGATTTCAATTCTTCCTCAAAAAATCCGTTGAATCTGCAATAACGAGTCATAATCTCCTAAAAAATTTTAGTTTGTAAAATCAAGAACAGGGGATCAGAATTTCGATAATCTGAATAAGGGTAAATCTATGAACATCCGTATTTTATCATTTCTGACAATTCTTTCTTTGGCCGGACTGAACGCGGCGCCTAACAAGGTTTTGACCTTGGAAGAAAAGGAAGAATTGAAACAGATCGAAGCCGTGCGTAAAGGCGGTTTTACGGATATCGAAGTAGATAACCTGCACGCGTCGATCGCCGGAAACATTTTAAGAATCAATAATCTTCTCAATAACGAGACGTATAAAAAAGCGCTTCGTTACATCGAGGACGAACCGCGCGAAGCCGCTAAGTTCTTATTTCAAGACAAAGAGAATAAACAATATCTCGAACTCGATTTGGGTTTGGGTCAATCGTTTGCGGATTACCCGAAGACCTACCTCTATCAATCAAGAATTTATATTTATCCCGGAACGGACGGACAATCGTTGGAAAAAATCATTCTTCAGTTCAAAAGAACGAACGCGAAGGGAGAAGTTTTTATCCGCGAGATGCGGCGTTTGATCAACAATTCTCCGAAAGGACCGACTTTCACACAGGACGGAAAAAGAACTCCGAACAACAACAGTGAAATTCTTTTGGAATTCTTTTCCAGTCACGACACCGATTTTCTTTGGCCGGACAATCCGATTCAACCGGTTCCTGCGAGTGTGACCACCAAGCTACATGACGCGGCAAATCCTCTTCCGTATAATAAACAGAGACAGATCATTCTTCAGTACAAACGGTATATGAGAAAGGTCGATAAGATGGTGAGTTTAAAACTCCACACGATGGAATTGGATCAAAAGAGAATGATCTCTAAAATGCTCGAATTCCGTTGACCGTTTGTCGATTTTAAATCGGAAAGTCGGATCTTCGATTCAAATCAAAGGCCGCGTTGATCGCGGCTTTTTTACGCCTTGTCCAAAACTTAATTTTTCCGGATCACAAAACTTGGCCGCAATAAGCGGTTCGCTGAGTAATTTTGCACAGCCGATCTTGGTTCGCGTTCTTTTTTTGGGTAAATACTTATGAGAAAGAGTTTTGTGATTCGAAAACAGTGAGGGTGTGCGTGCAGTTCACTTCACTTCACTTCTTAATTAAGAAGTCGCTGATGACCTTTTCTTCGGTCAGATATTTTTTGTTGAGATAAGAGATGGCGTAGTTGATAAAGCGGGGAATTTCCTTTCCGGCGTCGAGCAAATCCAACTTCGTCTGCGTCAATTCGTCGATCGTAGCTAGGGCTAGTCTTCGTTGACTCTGATGCGATTCGAATTCGTCTTCGGTTTGAAAGGCCATCTGAAATTCTTACCTTATGGAATCGTATCAGAATCCCGGGAAAAAAGCAAGTCTTCCCGGGAAGGAAGAACATAAACCTAACGGACTAACTTTCAGGATATGCCGGTGAAAGAAAATTCACTTTTCATTCAGCGTATCCCGTTCTAGGCAACGAACGATTTCGGTTTAGCTTTCCTTATACTCGATTGCAGTTTTGATTCCTCGTTCTTCATCGACTAAAAAGTTGATTAGGAGCGCGATGACAAAGAATACGCAGACGACTAAAAACGAGTTTCTGAGATCGAATAAAATCTGTAATCCTCCGACGGCAACGAGTCCGAACGCAGCGGCCACTTTTCCGGAAAGTCCCCAAAGTCCGAAGAATTCTCCCGATTTGGATTCGGGTGCGAAAAGACCCACGATCGCGCGGCTCGCGGATTGTGTCGCTCCGAGACCCGCTCCGGCAAACACGGTTGTTCCCACAAAAACCCATTGCTGCGTGGTCGGAATTCCGATGCCCACTAAGAATGCGGTCAGATCCTTTACCCAGTAGATCAGCAGTAGACAGGCAATCCATAAGAAAAGCGTAATATTGAAGGTCTTTTTCGCTCCGATCTTATCTTGAATGAAACCGAACACGATCGCGCCGATCGCCGCGAAAAGCTGAATCAAAAGAAACATCGCGATTTCGTGTTTTTCTTCCGTTTTAATTTCCTGCGCTCCGTAGATGAACGCAAAGCTGATTACGATTCCGAGCGCGGCCATCGCAAAAAACAACGAAACGAGATACAAAGCCATATCCCGGAACTTGTGGATTTCCTTCATCGTGGAAGTGACTCGATCGATTCCGATTTTGAGATAGGAAAGCCCTTCGGGTTTTTCTTTTCCGTCTGTGTATTCTCTTAAAAGAAGAAAGGTCGGAATTCCGGCGAACAAAAAGAAAAAGGCCGTATAAGGTCCGACCATGCGGAGGTTATCGAAATTCTCCAGCGTCTTTGGACCGAGCGTGTTGACTAACGCAACCGCCGCAATTCCTCCGAAGTAACCGATTCCCCAGGCATAACCGGAAATTTTTCCCAAATCTTCTTTCGGTCCGAGATACGGAAGAAAGCTGGATGCGAAGTTTTCCCCCGAGGCAAAAAAGAAGTTCGAAAAGATGATGAGGATGAATGCGAGAAGATATTGTCCCGGGGCGATTACGAACCAAAGTGCGCCCGTGGAAATGATACAAAAGACATAACTATAAAATAGGAACTGTTTCTTCCGAGCGGAATAATCGGTGATCGCACCGAAAATAGGTCCCGTTAAAACCACCAGCAAATAGGAGATCGCGAGGGCGATCGACCAGAGAAGATTTCCGTATTCGTATGGATTTTCCTGATTGGAGGAGGCAGGGACTACGAGTTGGCTGAAAACGATTCCGTATGTAACGCTGATGATGACCGTCGTATAGGATGAGTTCGCGAAATCGAACATGCACCACCCGAGAATTTCTCGGAAGGGGGCTCTTTTTATATCTTGCATGGCTTTCCTTTTGGGTTTTAGATCCGAAATTTCAAAAAAGGCTATTTTTCGGAAACCGGTTGTCAAATGAAAACCGCAAAAAATTTCTCTTGCAGAAGATTTTCAGACTCTTTAATCTGATTGGAAAACCGCTTTCTAACTGTCCAATTAAATAGAAGATTATGGATTCCTCTTTTTTCAGTCAAGTCGACCTGTGCCAACTGATGCGGCCACGCAAGGTTTGCGTATGCAATCAGGTTTCGGAAGAAGAACTCCTAACGTCGATCCGAAACGGAAACGATACCCTGGAAAAGCTCATGGACGATACGGGCGCTTCCACCGGTTGCGGAACCTGTATGGGATCGGTTCGTAAACTTCTGGCTCGGGAACTGAAAGTTCCGAGAGCATGACTTCGATTCCCAACGTAACAATCAACATGGCTATGACTTTGGACGGAAAAGTTTCCCGTCCGGACGGACGGTGGTACGGCCTTTCTTCCCGAAATGATAAGAAGAGAATGGATGAGATCCGTTCCAAAGCGGACGTTTTGATCTTAGGTAAGAATTCGATTCTCAACGACGATCCCGTGATTCATCTTAGATATGTCGAGAATGGAAACGATCCGAGACCGGTGATTCTCCTTCGATCCGGAACCTTGCCCGAAGACAAAAAAGTATTCCGTTTTTCTAAACAACCTCCGTTGATCTTTTGTTTAAACGGAAATTATTCGGCGGTTCGAGACAACCTTTGTTCGGTTGCGGAAATCATCCTTCTTCCGGGAGAGGATTTGAGCCCTCTCGAAGTTCTCAAACATTTATACGAGATGGGATATCGGGAAGCGCTTTTGGAAGGAGGTCCTTCCTTGAATGATTCTTTTTTTCGTTTGGATTTGATCTCGAGAATTTACGTCACGATCGTGCCGTTTTTAATCGGACAAAACGATCTGCCTTCGATCACCGGCGGTCACAAACAATACTTCGAATTCGATCGTAAAAAATGGGAACTCAAGTCCCATGATGCGATCGAAAATGAAGTTTTCCTAATGTACGAAAAAATTAAATAAGTTTAGAATTCACAAATCGTCATGAAACAGAAAGAACTTCTTTACACCTTCTTTTTGAGAGTTCTTCCGATTTTTTTCGCGGCAGTTCTTATCTACGAACAATTCTTTCCCGAACGGAAAATTTTGGTTCAACAGGATCGGTTGATCTATTTGCCGGATCAGAAAGAATCCGTTCCTTTGGAAGTGGAATGGGTTCGCCTCGGGGACATTCCGAAAGAATGGATTTCGTATACGGTTCAAGTGGAAGACAGAAGATTTTACTTTCACAACGGGTATTCGATTTCGGACATTCATTCCACTCTTGTTTCTTCCGTGTTGTTGTTTCGAAAGATGAGAGGCGCGAGTACGATCACGCAGCAGCTGGCTCGGACGCTTTTTCTTTCGAGGGAAAAATCCTTATCCCGAAAGTGGAAGGAAATTCAGATCGCCTCCACTTTGGAGGAAGAACTTGGAAAAGAAACGATCTTGGAATTTTATCTCAACAGCGTATATTGGGGAAGAGGCATGAACGGCTTGAATCAGGCTTCTCGCTATTATTTTAGAAAAAGGCCGGCCGATTTGGAGACGCCTCAATTCAAAGCATTGATCCAAATTCTAAAAAAACCGGACGCTTATACAAGAGAAGAAGTCATCGACCTCTCGAAAAGTTTATAAGAATTTTTTTGAATCGTTTTCAACTTAAAAGTCACCTCTACGGTTTTTAAAACCGTTCGATTCGTTTTACTAAAGCTCGAATCTGATCTTCGGACAGTTCGTCTTTGAAAGAAGGCATGGTTTGATTCTTTCCATCGCGAATCGTCTTAAAGATTCCTTCCCGCATTTTATTTCCTCCGAAAAAGAAACCCATCTTTAAACCGAAGCCGCTCAGTTTGCGCGGTTTCGGCGTGATTGAATCGTTCGGAGTTCCGTCCAAGCCGTGACATGCGGCACATTTTTGTTCCCATAAAAGATCCGCTTCTTCATCCGCGACTTTGCTATTGGATAATTCTTCCGTTCGAGTTTGCGAACTTTGGCAAGTGACGATAGAAAACAATACGATCATTACTAAAAAGAATGGAATCAACGGTAACAATATACGATCGGAAGAGAGAAGCGAAGGGCGTTGTGCTTTTGAGTTCGGTTTCGTTTGTTTCATGCTGATTGCCCGGTCTTTTGTTGAATCAAATCTTCGCTCACAATGAATCACGACTCACGAACCACGGTTCCCCATTGTTTGATATGAGTCACAACGAATCGGAGTAGGGTTTCTTGATTCTTTCTTGAATCATCCGTGGGTAAAAGAGGATCACCGAATTTGATGTTGATTTTGCGGTCTCTGAAAATTCTTCCGAGTTCCTTGATGATTCTTCCGTTTTCCCAAAAGTCGGTACGCAAAGCGACCGGGATCAACGGAACTTTTGCGCGCGCGGCGAGTTTGACCGCGATTGAATTGAATTCGGCCGGATTAAAATCCGTAGTTCGGGTGCTTTGCGGAAATACGATGATCGACATTCCTTGTTGCAAAAGTTTGGTTCCTTCTTCCAAGACCGCGACTAAGTCTTCCCGCGGATTGGTTCTTCCCACCGAAATCGGATTGCGAGAGCGCATGATCGGACCGAAAAGATTTCCCCGAGTCAGACTTTCTTTTACGACGAACGTAATGGGTTTGTATCTCGTAACAAAGGTCGGAAGTACGAACGTTTCCAAAGTGCTCATGTGATTTCCCGCGATCACGACCGGACCTTGCACGCTGAGAATTTTTTCGATTCCTTCCACGTTGATTTTGCCGCCGCAGCTTTCGATCAGATCTAAAATTTTTGCGGACGATTCGCACCAGCTGGCGTTATCATACAATCCGTCCAAAGCCAAACGTCTGCTTCTAAAAATTTCTTTAAAGTACCCATAATGAAAAGCGAGATCTGTTTCGCGGAAAATTAAATCCAGTACGGATCGTTTTTTATCGAGTGCGGTTTGATAAGAAATCGGAACTTCTTGATCGTATTCTAAGGGTTTGCAGAGATCCTTTCTTTGTAGCAGTCTCGTACTCATTGAGTTTCCTTTCGACGCCGAAGCGTGCGCGCAATTCTATTCGACATCTGGACAATGAAACTAAAAATCTTTACGCGAAGGAAAAGAGTTTCGTTCCGTTTTGAATTGCAATTCGTTCGTTTGAATGATGAGAACCAAATTTTAGGGCAGGGTTGCAAAATACGGAGATAAGAGATAACTTGAGAAACAGGAAATATTGAAAAAAGGGGAAGGTTTAAGGGATTTCGTCGTGATCGACGAACTTACGATTTTGATAAAATCGTAAGAAAACCCGGCAACGTCCTACTCTCCCATGCAGCGAACCACACAGTACCATCAGCGATGAGAGGCTTAACTTCCGTGTTCGGGATGGGAACGGGTGTGGCCCTCTCTCTATAGTCACCGGGAATCTTGAGGACATTGTTTTGTACTCGTTTGCTTTGTCATTCTTAAATTAAAAGAATGGAGGAATTTTTTAAACGGAATTCAAAGATTTTCAAAGCCGATTTTTTCTTCGTCCCATTGCATTCTTTCTTGGATCGCGAGTTCCGCAGCGAACAGATCCGCAAACCCGGGAGAATCCGGAAGCCAGGGCATAAGATGCCAAACTCCTAAAAGTTCTTTGTCGCCCGGAAGAACATACGCGCTCAAGGGAATCGTCTGAAGATTGAAGAGGAACGAAAGTTTTTCCTGAGAATTTTTTTCCGTGTCCTTCAGCGAAACGGTAAGTACGCTTTGATCGCCGGGAAGACGATTGGCTCTTACATGACGCACAACGTGTTTCGGAAAAAAGCGTTCCAAGTATAAAAAGTGCGACAGAATCGGCAGCGTTGTTCCGTATCGAATTCGTAAACCGGAGGAATTCGCGATCAGTTCCAAGCTTCTCGTCATTACGAAAACGAGCGCTAAAGTAAAAATTCCCAAAAACAAAACGGAGAAGGGAATCATAAAGAATAAAAAGATCGGATCGAAGTTGATCGGAAAGAAGACCGCCCCCCATCCCCCGTAGAAAATTCCGATCACAAGAAAAATCGTAAACTTTTCGCGAGAGGTTCGGCGTTTGACGAGCTCGATTCCGGTTCCGTTTTCTTTGGTAATCAACTTTAGAAATTTTGAATCCGGTTTTTGAGTTTCAAATCTTGTTGGAAATCGGGAGCCTTCGCTCGTTTTCAGATTTTGCTCCGAATCGTCCGAGATCGGAAGAGGAAACAAGGATCGAAACAAAATCAGATCCTTTTTTAATTCTTCGATTAAAGAATACGTTTCTAAAAGATAGTAAGCTCCGTCCGATTTTAAAAGAAACAAATCCCAGTATTTTCTTCTGCCGCTTCCCGAGGAAGAGGAAGTTCCCTGTGCGGACTCGACTCTTTTTTTGATCTTATAAGAGATGAACTCTCCCAAATCGATCGTTACCGTCGTTCGATCGGTTTCCGAAATCGAATACGTTCCTTTGGAAACGTCGATTTCTTCGCTTAGGATCGAATCTTTGGTTTTTCGATAAGTTCGAATCGATGAAAACAAGAGATAGGAAAAGGAAAAACAAAAGAATACTATAAAACTCGGCGTAGCGTACTCTCCCTTTTCGAATTGTAAAGCCGCGTATCCGAGAGCCCCGATGGAAAAGAAAAATACGAAGACCAATAGAAAGAGCATCATACATCCGATTAGGCCATTGAATCGATAAGGATTACCCGATTTTTTTAGGGCGCGCGAAGTTTCGAAATTCCAGGATGACAAAGGATACCTCGTATTTTTAGAAATTTATAATATATGGATTCGTTTCCGATTTGAAAAATTAAGAACAATAAATTATTTCGTTTTGGGGTTCGGTCAAGCAGTAAAACCGTCCCTTTACGCTTCGGATTTTTCATCCGAAACGCCGATTCTTTCGTTTTAAAGTTGTATCCTTCACGCTTTCCTTTGGAAGCCTTGCAGATAAAGGCTAAGAAGATTGGAGGCTGCATGGCGCAGTTTGAAAACGTCACCGTAATTAAAAAAGCGAACGTCTACTACGACGGAAAAGTAACGAGCCGAACCGTTCTATTTCAAGACGGAAGCAAAAAGACCTTGGGAATTTTGATGCCGGGTCAATACGATTTCGGAACCGATGAAAAGGAAATTATGGAAATCCTGGACGGGGAAATGCTCGTGAAACTTCCGGGACAGGATTCTTGGAAAGAAATCAAAAGCGGTCAATCCTTTGAAGTTCCGGCGAAGTCCAGATTTCAAATGGATGTAAAAAAGATCAGCGACTATTGCTGTTCTTACATCGCTTAATCGAACGATTTGAATCTTTGAATCGAGAATCGATTCGGACTTAGTCGAGTCGACTTTTCCAAATAAAAAAGCCGAGGTTGTCCTCGGCTTTTTTGTGTAACGACGATTTGCTCGAAGTGCGATATTCGTCCGTTTCCGCTTTCCCTTGCGAATAGGTGAAACGACTTCGCTTAACAAATCATTGATAACTTTCGATCGGCAAACAGGAACAAACGAGGTTTCTGTCTCCGTAAACGTTATCCACTCTTCCCACATAAGGCCAGAACTTATGATCTCTGAGCCAAGAAGCGGGATAAGCCGCGCGTTCTCTCGGATACAAATGGTCCCAACGATCGGAAGTCACCATCGCCGCTGTGTGCGGAGAATTTTTCAAAGGATTGTCCGTTTTATCGAGCGCTCCGTTTTGAACATCCATAATTTCCTGATGAATGAGCAGCATCGCTCCGCAGAAACGATCCAACTCTTCTAAGGACTCGGATTCGGTCGGCTCGATCATCAAGGTTCCAGGAACGGGGAAGGACATCGTAGGTGC
This sequence comes from Leptospira yasudae, assembly GCF_003545925.1. Taxonomy (NCBI): domain Bacteria; kingdom Pseudomonadati; phylum Spirochaetota; class Leptospiria; order Leptospirales; family Leptospiraceae; genus Leptospira; species Leptospira yasudae. The sequence continues at coordinate 418,288 of NZ_QHCU01000002.1, forward strand.
GTGAAATCCGTAGTCGATCAATCTCTTCGCCACGTCTTCGACTTCGATTCCGGCGGTTTTTTTGAACGGTCTTACGTCCAGAATACATTCGTGAGCAACAAAGCCGTTCTTTCCTTTGTAAAGAACCGGATACGCTTTTTCCAAACGTTTTGCGATGTAGTTTGCGTTTAGGATGGAAGTCTGAGTCGCATTTCTCAATCCTTCTTCACCCATAAGTGCGATGTATGTCCAAGAGATCAATACGATGCTCGCGCTTCCCCAGGGAGCAGCGGAAACCGCTCCGTGTTCGTTGCCGGTTGCGTTGTCCACAAGCACGTGTCCGGGTAAGAATGGAACAAGATGTTTTGCGACTCCGATCGGACCTACGCCCGGACCGCCACCGCCGTGAGGAATGCAAAAAGTCTTATGAAGATTGAGATGGCAAACGTCCGCGCCGATTTCTCCGGGGCTTGTTAATGCGACCTGCGCGTTCATATTCGCGCCGTCCATATACACCTGACCGCCGTGAGCGTGAACGATCTGACAGATTTCCTTTACGGATTCTTCGAACACGCCGTGAGTAGAAGGATAGGTGATCATCAATGCGGCGAGATCGTCTTTGTGTTCTTCCGCTTTCGTTTTGAGATCATCCAGATCCACGTTTCCATTTTGATCGCAGGAAACGACCACGACTTTGAAACCCGCCATCGCCGCGCTCGCAGGGTTGGTTCCGTGAGCGGAAATCGGAATCAGGCAAACGTTTCTATGAGCTTCTTTTCTACTTTCGTGATATCTGCGAATCGCTAAAAGACCCGCGTATTCTCCTTGAGAACCCGCGTTCGGCTGAAGGGAAACTCCCGCAAATCCTGTGATTTCGCAGAGCCATTTTTCCAGTTGTTCAAAGATAACTTTGTATCCCTTGGTTTGATCCGCAGGCGCGAACGGATGGATCGCACCGAACTCCGGCCAAGTGACGGGATACATTTCCGTGGTCGCGTTGAGTTTCATCGTGCAGGAACCGAGAGGAATCATCGACGTAGTCAAAGAAAGATCTCTGGATTCGAGTTTACGGATATAACGAAGCATCTTCGTTTCGGTATGATGCGATTGAAAAATCGGATGGGTCAGGTAAGAAGTGTTTCTTTTGAAAGAATCGGAAACGTTCGGAGCGGCTGCGAAACTTTTTTCGATATCCACATTCTTCACTTCGAAAATTTCGAATAGGTCGTCGAGGTCAGTAACGTTTACGGTTTCATCTAACGCGACTCCGATTCTACCGTCCTGATATTCTCTCAGATTGATCTTTTTGGAGCGCGCTTTGTTTAAAATTTCCTTCGCCTTTCCGCCCGTTTGAATCGTAAGCGTATCAAAGAAAGAATCGTTCGTGATCGTAAATCCCGCCGATTTCAACGCGCTTGCAAGAACCGCGGTGAATTTATGAATGCGAGTCGCGATATTTTTCAGGCCTTCCGGTCCGTGATAAACCGCATACATGGAAGAAATCACCGCAAGCAAAACCTGCGCCGTGCAAATATTGCTCGTCGCTTTGTCCCTGCGGATATGCTGTTCTCTGGTTTGAAGAGAAAGTCTGAGTCCGGGATTCCCTTGCGAGTCTTTGGAAACTCCGATCAATCTTCCCGGCATGCTGCGTTTGAATTCGTCTTTCGTTGCGAAGTAGCCCGCGTGCGGTCCTCCGAATCCGAGAGGAAGTCCGAATCTTTGGGAAGAACCGATCGCGATGTCCGCGCCCATTTCTCCCGGAGATTTCAAAAGCGTCAGAGATAAAAGATCGGCTGCGACGGTCGATACCGCCCCCACGTTATGCGCTCTTTGAATAAAGGAAGTATAATCGATTACGTTTCCGTCGGTCGCGGGATATTGCAGAAGAATTCCGAAAAAGTCTTCGTTGAGTTCGACCGATTCGTGATTTCCGATTTCCACTTCGATTCCGAGAGGATTCGCTCTGGTTACGACGACGTCGATCGTCTGCGGATGACAAAGTTCCGACACGAAGAACTTTTTTGCGGTCTCGTTCTTACGAACGGAATACGCAAGAAACATCGCTTCCGCAGCGGCGGTTCCTTCGTCGAGAAGGGAAGCGTTCGAAATTTCCAAACCGGTCAAATCGATGATCATCGTCTGAAAGTTCAGGAGCGCTTCGAGACGGCCTTGAGAAATCTCCGCCTGATAGGGAGTATAAGCCGTATACCAACCCGGGTTTTCGAGAATGTTTCTTTGAATCACACCGGGAACGATACAGGCGTTGTAGCCGGCTCCGATGTATGAACGAAAGACCTGATTCTGAGACGCGATGAGTTTCAGATCCTGAAGAATCTCGTGTTCCGTGGAAGCTTTCGGCAACTCCAGATTCTTCTTTAAACGAATTCCGGCCGGAACCGCTTTGGAAATCAGTTCTTCCAGAGAAGATAACCCCAACTCTTTCAACATTTCGGCGGTTTGTTGCGGATCCGGACCGATATGCCGTCTCGGAAAAGTGTCCAACGGACCCGTGCTTACCTTGGAAAGATCTGTGTTGGATTGGTTTTGAAGAGTCGAGTTCATAATTACCTTCTGCTAAATTCTCTATATTAGACTTTTCTGTTATTCGAGTCCGGCGACGAGCGTCTTATATTTTTCCGGACTGAGAAGTTTTTCCAACTCGGCGGTCGAAAAACCTTTTACCTTAATCATCCAGGAATCGAACGGTTTTGCGTTTACGTCGCCCGGATTTTTGGAAAGGGCCGGATTGGATTCTACGACTTCTCCGCCGATCGGAGCGTAGAGGTCTTCCGCGGCTTTTACGGATTCGATGGTTCCGAAGGTTTCGAATTGTTTGATCGACTTTCCGGCTTTCGGAAGATCCACGAATACGATATCACCGAGCGCCGATTGAGCGAAGTCCGAAATTCCGATGAGAGCGATGTCTCCTTCCACTTTTACCCATTCGTGTTTTTCCGAGAAAAGATATCCTGCGGGTGCTTGCGTTTCTGCCATGATCCGTTGTTTCCTGATTTAGTTTTTTCTGATGCTGCCTGGGATAAAAGGCTTTGTCGTTATGATAGCTTGTTTGGGTTGCTCGCGGATTTCAATCTGAATCGGTTCGCCATCCTTGATTTTTTCGGCCCGGATCAAAGCCAAACCGATTCCCTTCTTTAAGGAAGGGGAGAATGTTCCCGATGTGGTTTTTCCGATTTCGTTTCCTTGAGAATCGAGAACGCGGAAATTCTCGCGGGGAACGCCGGCTTCCGTTAATTCGAAGGCGACGATTTTGGACGGAACTCCGTTCTTCTTTTGGGAAAGAATCTTATCGGAGCAAAAGTAGGATTGTTCCTTTTCCTTTACGATCCAGCCGATTCCCGATTCGATCGGGGTCCAAAGGTCGTTGAGTTCATGTCCGTATAAAGGATACTTCGCTTCGATTCTCAGAGTGTCTCTCGCGCCGAGTCCGCAAGGAAGAAGTCCTTGTTCTTTACCGAATTCCAAAAGGCCATTCCAGAGTTTTAGTCCTAAAGGGATGGAAGAATAAATTTCAAAACCGTCTTCACCCGTATAACCGGTTCGAGAAACGATGATCTCTTCCCCTTCGTGTTGAAGCAGAGCGAAGTGATAATACTTGATCGAATCCAATTCTCTCCCTAAGAATTTCGAAAAGATTTCGTTGGCCTTCGGACCTTGCAGGGCGATTTGATGCCAACGCAGGCTTTGATCTTCCACCTTTACGCCGGATGAGGGAAGATGTTTGAGAAGATGAGCGGCGACCGCTTCGTAATTGGAAGCGTTCGAACAGATCATATATTTTTCGGGGGAGAATTTGTAGATCGTAACGTCGTCCACAAGTCCGCCTTGTTCGTTGAGAACGGCATTGTATTGGACTTGAAAGTCGTTCAAAGAAGAAACGGCGTTGCAAGTGACCGATTCCAAAAAACTGAGAATCGCTTTCGCTTCTCCGGTCACGAAAATTTCGCCCATATGAGAAACATCGAAAAGACCGGCCGCTTGACGCGTCGCGTTGTGTTCCGCGATAATTCCCGAATATTGAACGGGCATGTCCCAGCCTCCGAATGGAATCATTTTGGCGCCGAGCGCGCGATGGGTTTCATAGAGCGGTGTTTTTTTATCTTGGGACATAAAGCTTTCCGGGTACCAATTTTTACTAGTTCCGTATAGGGACAAATGGATTTTTGGGTAAATTTTTCCCAATTCGCGGCCGAAAGCGGATTTTGAGCCCGATTTTAAGAGTGAAATTTACTGGAAAAGACGCGGCTATTTGCGAAACAAACCTTCTGATTCTCTATTCTTAGGAATGAAATGAGAGACCCGTTTGTATCCTTCCGATCTAAAAATGAAGACATTGAATGGGAAAAATTCGACACGATTAGAATAGAAAATTAATTTACTTTAATATTCTTTAATTTTGAAAATTCATATTTCAGGCCCGAGTTTGTAATTAATTTATTGCCTTTTTGTATGAATTTTCAATGGTTCCTTTTATGAAAAAGATCTATATTGTTGTGTTAGTGATGACTTTTGTCGCCTTTGTTTCACACTGTTCTGAGATATCCCCTCGTCAGAAATGTTACGAGGATAATTATTGCAAGTCCGCCGAATCGGATTGTATCGCAGGCTCTTTGTTGATTTCATCCTTGCTCGCGAATAACTCAAGCGGTTCCAGTTCGAGCTCATCGAATACAAGTTCATCGAATTCTTTTTTGAGTGTTTTATTTAGCCCCATTACTTGTATAGGCGCTAAAGCGTCTTGTGAAGCGGATTGCGATAAGAAACATCCGTTTTGATATGGTTGATTTCTTTTTGCATCGTTTAAAAGCGGTGCAGAAAGAAATTGAATCAGTTCATGATCCGTTCTATGGGACCGGAGGTGCAATCGAATAGAACGGAAGAAGTTTTTTTAGTGAGTGTCCCTTATGCAAATGTGGAAAAATTGCGGCCTCTTTACGGTTCAGCTTATAATTAGATGCAGAAAGAATAATATACTTCCTTGATTGAAGATCGGATTCGTAATACGATCGAATTATGAATAAAATATCAATCCTCCATTTTTGGCTTTTGTTGGTTTTTTTTGCCGTCTCCTGTAATCAAGTAACTTCTAAAGAACGTTGTGAAAACACGTGCAAAGAACGGTCGCAGCTTTGTTTTTCGGCTTTGATCTTAAGAAATTCTTCCGCTTCGGTATCGAATCAAAGTCTGAATCCGGCAGCGGATGCGATTGCGAACTGTTCTGTCTTTTACAATTTATGCGAAACCGATTGTAAACTGAAGGATAAGTATGGAGAGAATTAGGCGATTTTTAAAGTTTCCTGAATGATCGTTTGAACAGCTTCTATTTTATAAGGTTTGTCTAATATGCTGACGACGCCTTGTTCCAATAATTTCTCCTTCTTATCCCGTTCTATATGACCGGAGGTGACGATCACCTTAATGGAAGGAGTTATTCTTTTTAGATGAGTAAAAAGGATATCGCCGTTCATTTCGGGCATTCCCAGATCCGTAATGACCAAATCGATTTTGTCTTTCGAATTCTGATAGAGTTCCAAAGCTTGTTTTCCGCTGTTCGCCGAAAAAACTTTGCAGCCCGATAACTCCAAAATATCTTTGAGAACGTCTAAAACCATAATTTCGTCGTCTACAATCAATACGTTCGCACTCAGTCGGGTTTGTTTTTTTACTTTATCCGTATCGGCGACTTCGCCCGAGGTAACGGCCGGAAAGAATAAAGAAAATTTCGTTCCATGATTGGGGAAGGATTCGACGTCGATAAAGCCGAAATGATTTTTAGTGATCGTATCCACGATCGAAAGACCTAAGCCGGTTCCTTTTCCACGCTCTTTAGTCGTAAAGAAGGGTTCGAAAATTTTCGACTTCGTTTCTGAATTCATTCCTCTTCCCGTGTCCGAGACTTGAATAGAGACGTATCGGTTGGCGGTTCCGGAGATGAATTTCTTACGAACTTCTTCTCCCGTAACGACGCTTTCTTGAATCGTAATTTTGCCGCCGTCGGGCATCGCGTCTCTCGCGTTCAACGCCAGGTTAAGAATCACTTGATGAAGATGTCCGCTGTCGCCTAAGATGATTCCTTTTGTCAGATCGATTTTCGTTTCGATCGAGATGTTTTTCGGAAGCGAAAAAGCAAGAATATCAGTTACTTCTTTGATGATATGCGAAATGGAAATCGGTTTGAGTTCGGAGGAGCCCGGCCTTGAAAAAAGAAGAAGCTGTTTGGTGATCGAGCCTCCGCGTTTTGCAGCTTCTATGATTCTATTTATGTGTTTATTCAAATCGGAATTTTTATCGATCCGGAGTTCCATAACTTCCGCGCTTCCGAGAATCATCGTGAGTAAGTTATTGAAATCGTGCGCGATTCCTCCCGCAAGAAGGCCGATGCTTTCCATTTTTTGTGCTTGTCTTACGATCTCTTCGGTCACCTTTCTTTCGGAAACGTTTCTAACGATTCCTTGAATAAACCCGTTTTCCAAATAACGCGCGTTGATTTCCACGGGAACGATGCTTCCGTCTTTGCGGACCAATCTTCTTTCGGTCAAAACCGGCTTTCCGGTTTTCAAATCGTTTACTCGAAGAGGTTGTTTTTTTAGATCCTCGGGTTCGATCACATCCCATAGATGAAGTTTTAGAAATTCTTCCTTCGTATAACCTAACAGTGCACAGCCGCTCGGATTGATTTCGACGTATCTTCCTTCCCGATCCGTAAGAAAGATCGTATCAGAAGCTTGTTCCACAAGGGAACGATAACGCGCTTCGCTTTCCGTTTTAAGGTCTTCGATTCTTTTTCTTTCGATCGCAATACCGGCGATATGAGCCAGAGAATGAATCAATCTTAGATCCAGCTCCGACGGACGTTTCGGTTCGTAATAATAGAGCGCGAACGTTCCTAATACTTGTTCGCTGGGAGATACGATCGGATGAGACCAGCAAGCGCGCAGATGAAATCGGTTCGCAGTGTCCCTATATCTTAGCCAAAGCGGATCGTTTTGTATGTCTTCGACGACGACGAGTTTTTTCGTATAAGCCGCCGTTCCGCAAGAGCCGCAGTCCGGACCGATTCTTTCTCCATCCACGAAATCGCAGTATTCTTTGGGAAGGCTCGGCGCCGCACAATGTCTGAGAGTGACTCCATCGTGGTCGATTAACAAAATGCTTGCGTGAATATCGGAACTGTATTTTTCGATCGCTTGAGCCAAAGTAAAAAGAATTTCGGAAAGAGAATGTCCGGCGGAAAGATCTTCAAAAACCTGAAAGAGATGATCCAAAAGAACTTCGATCTTTTTCTGTTCTTCCAAATCGGAAAGAGCCAACCATCCTTTCGCTAAGAATAAATTCCGAAGGAAGGACTTAAGCGACGCAATAGGAGACAATAAGAATCGAAAGAAGGAATCGAAGAATGTGAAACGAAAGCCCGATTCTTTTTTGGAAAACGTGGTAGAGTCCATATACTGATGAATCATATCGAGTCGCGCTCAATGAGAAAAAAACGATACCACAGAATTCGAAAAAGGAAATCCGAAAGGGAAATTTCTTGCCATTTCCTATAAAAAACCCGGCGCATTTAGAACGAGTTTAAGATCCATTAAACCGAAATCAAATCTGCGTTTATTTCTTTGCAAAGAAGTCGATTTGCGGTCCGATAGACCGGAGATGAGCTGTATCTTTTGCAAGAATGGTGAAACGACTTTTTTCAGAAGGGTAACTCTGAGCGGAGACCGCTATTCATACGATTTTCCGATTCGAGATATTGTCGAACACGGGGCTCAGGTATTCCCCGACATTTATAAATGCAAAACCTGCGCTTCTTTGTGGGTCATTCAAAGCAGGGGAACGGGCGATCCAAGATCCACGTATCCCGAGTTTTATATTCAGGAAGCGAAACTGCTCGAGGGCAAGGAAAAAGAGATCGTGGAAAATCCGACTCTCGATAAACTTCTTGCGATCCGATTCGACGAAAAGCAGATTCTTCCCTACGGTTTCGCTGTATCCTGCCTTCAAAAGATAGAGCACGACGAACGAAAAACATTAAAGAAATTGTATATGGAAAGACCGATCGATCTTGATAATTCGATCAAGTATTGGTTGGAAACGTGGTTTTCCGAGAATTTTCCGGAAGAACATAAAAAAATAACCGAACAAGGATTTCACGACGGCGCTGTTTCGATCCTTACTCTTCCGAAAGGAACGCAGACGATCGAAAGTTGTTCCATCAATGCGGATCGAATCGTTCTTTGGACTGCGGAAGAGGAAGAAAAACACTATTTAAGTGCGATCGAAGTCAAGACCGGGAACGTATTATGGAAAACGAATATTCTTCCTCCGTTTCAAAGCGGTCCGAAAGCGCCGATTTTGTTTTGGAAAGCCGGATATGTTTGTTCTTTGCACGGAGTTCAGGAAACTCCGTTTTCCCTTTTGGATCGTCCCGATAAGCTGCTTGTTCACGATTTAAACGGAAAAAAGTTGGGAGAATTCCTTCTGCAATTTTCCTGCTACGAAGTCGATCCGACCAAGGAGCGGGATTATTCGGAATGTAGAACGGTCCATAACTTTGATGTAACGATTCATCAAGACATTCTCTATTTGGCGAAGGACCGCTCCATCGTCGTTTATGATCTTCTCCGGCAAAAAGAAATCCGCGTATTGGATCTTCCCAACGGAGAAATTTTTTCGGGGAGGATGTTGTTCGACGAAACGGGGAATCTGATACCGATCACGATGAAAGGATTTTGCATGTTCGATCCCCAGTTTAAGCCGTTGGCGGATTGGAAATCATTCGCGCATCCTGTTTGGATCGACGAACGCTGGAATGCGTTTTATTATTATGCGAAGATCGAAAATCCGCAAAGAAACGGCTTGATCGAGTTTAAGGAAAAACAGGATAGCGGCGTGGAGTTGATTCATTTTTTGAACGCTCCTCCGTTGAATTTCGACGAGGGTTATCTTTTTTGTTTCGGTTACGATAAGACCTATTTCACCGATCCGGAATTTCGGATCGTAAAAATATACGATAAGACTTGTACCGATATCTTAGGTCCGCACAAAAGTCAGAATCCGAATCTCCCCGTTTTTTTAACCGAGGATCGAATCGTCTTTGCGGAGGATTATAAACACGTCACTATTTTAAACCGAAATGGAGAATGGACCGCAGAATATCCGATTCAAGGCGAACTCAGAAAGTTCTTCACCTTTGACGGAAAGAATATCGCGTTTGTCGAATATGTTTACGACGGCTACGGAGCGGAGAATCGATTTCTTTTGACGGTTTTAGGACCGGACGGAGAGCTAAAGCGTAGGATTCTTTTGAGAACCTTGGACGGTTTTAATATTTGTTTCGAAGCGTATTTGACTTTCGTTTACGATTTTAAATTGATGAGGATCGATCTTGCGGAAAACCCTAATCCTTGAACTTTAGCTGTTTTGAATATTGTTCCGGCGAAATTCCCACCATGGATTTAAAATCCCGTATAAAATGGGATTGGTCGAAATACCCCAACTCCAATGCAAGTCTCGTTCCGTCTATGTTTTCCCCGTTTTCCAGCCGTTCCGCGGCTTCGTGCAATCGATAGCGTTGAATCACCCATTTCGGACTTACTCCCACATAACGATGAAATTGCCTTTGTAAGGTCCGCAGGTTTACGTCGAATTTTCTGGCGACGTCGTCCGCCTTCAAAATATCGCTTTGTTTCAGAATGAAATCTACGACTTCTTGAACCCATCGCACGTTCGGATCTTCTTTCGGCGGTTTTGAAAATAGAAGCGTTTCCGTTTGTTCGATTCGCTGCTCGTCGTTTTCAGCGAATAAAATTTTCTCTTCCAATTCAGAAGTTTTGATCGAAAAGACGGACTCGATCGGAATCGAACGATTGGTAAACGAATACATCGGTTTTTTAAAAAACGGGTAAAAGCCGCCGGGTTTGAATTTGATTCCCCACACAGAACCCTTATCTTCCAGCAACGTGGAGAATCTTCCCTCAATGATTCCTTGAATTCTTGATTTGCCTTTTTCTAAAACGAGATGGACGCTCGGATGAGGAAGCGTTTGCGCAAGATACGGTTCCTTGCCTCTGAGGTCCCAACGAACTGTCCAGTAATGTTCGATCAAATGCTGAAGATGATTTCCCGGAGTATATCGAAAATGTTCCGAGTGAATGAGTGTATCGGACGTTTTTAATATTCCTCTCGGTTTGTCCTTTTTAATCTTCATCTTGGGTGTCGGTGATATATGACAGTTTTTGGCAACTTTGAAAAAACTAAGGTCAAACCGAATAAATCTTTTTAATGCGAAGAAACTTTTGAACTTGAAGGCGCTTTTCATCTATGACATTCTGATTTTAGGAAGGAAATGTCAATCATTAAGGAAATCGAATATGTCTTTAAAAAAATATAACGGAAGTTGTCATTGCGGTAAGGTGAGTTACGAGGTGGAACTGGATTTGTCGAAAGGAAGTTCCAAATGCAATTGTTCCTTTTGTTCCAAGGTGAGAAATTGGAGCGCAATCGTAAAACCGGAAGCGTTCCGAATGCTTTCGGACGAAAAAGAATTAGGAAGTTATCAATTCGGAACGATGAGCGCTACGCATCATTTTTGCAAAAACTGCGGAATCAGAACGTTTACTCGAGGTTATATCGAGGAGATCGGAGGGGCTTTTGTAAGCATTAGTTTATCCACACTAAATAACGCCGAACCTTCGGAATTGATTGCATCTCCCGTCTGGTATGCGGACGGACTTCACAACAACTGGGGTTCGCAACCGGCAGAAATCAGACATCTTTAATAAGAATTGACTTCAATCCGATCGTATCGAGTTTTCTTTACGCGTTTTCAATGATGTAAACCGATGAATCGCAAAGCCCTAGTCCGGAATCTTCTTTCACCAAACAAGAATTTGGCGAAAGAAGGGAGGATTCGCCATTCTCGAACGGCTTCCGAACCTCTGCGAGCCGCTTGACCGTCCTGGATCGAAGTTCCACCGGAAACACCGATGGCTCCCGCGATTTTTCCGTCGATCAGAATCAGTTCTCCTCCTTCCAGAGGATATACTCCCGGTAAACCGAGAATTCTTAATCCGATTCACGCCGAGAGGATCAAAAAAAGCTTTCCTACTTTCGAAAAGAAAAAAGAATTCTGGCTAAGATGAATTCCAAAATCAAAGTTAGATTCCTTTTCGAGATTTTCTTCGTGGTTCTTTTTTACGCAGCCGCGACTTCCTGTTCGAGCGCGCCGATCGTCAATAAACCGTTAGACGGTATTTTGGATTTGCAGGGACACCGGGGCGCAAGAGGTTTAAAACCGGAGAATACGTGGCCTGCGTTCGAGGAGGCGATCCGTTACGGGATGACGACTTTGGAATTGGACACGGTTCTTACCAAAGATAAGAAAATCGTAATTCATCACGATTCGGAAACCAATCCAACGATATGTCAGAAAAAGGACGGAACTCCGATTTCTTCCGTTTCATTATACGATTTGACTTTGGCGGAATTGAAACAACTGGATTGCGGAACTAAAAAAAATCCGAAATATCCGGAACAAGTCTCCGTTCCGGGAACCGAACTGATTACGATTGAAGAATTTTTCGCACTCGTCGCAAACGCGGAAAAGAAGAATCCGAATCGGCCGAAACTCAAATTCAATATCGAAACGAAGTTCCCGAACGATGACAAGGCTCAACTTCCTATAGAGAAGGTAAGGGATCACGTAACTCTTTTGGTTAAAGCCGTCGAAGATGCAAACGTTGCGGATCGAACAACGATCCAATCGTTTTACATACAAGCGTTGCCGATCGTAAAAGAAAAAAATCCGAAGATCAAAACGAGCGCGCTTTTTTCCTTAACATACTTTCAAGGCGCTATGATGAAATTGGGATTCGGAAATTCCACCCGCGAAAACGCGTTGAAAAAAACGATCGAAGTAAAAGCGGATATTATTTCTCCGTATTTCTTATATGTAACCGAAGCGTTCGTTCAAGAGGCGCATTCTCATAAAATTTCCGTGATCCCTTGGACGGTGAACGAACCGGATGAAATGAGAAGATTGATCGATGCGGGTGTGGACGGTATAATCAGCGATTATCCGGATCGATTGATTCAAGCGATCAAAAGATAATCATATTATAAAAATATAAATTTTCTTTTTCTAAGACTCGAAGAAAAAATCCGATTCATTCCCTTTTAAGAACGGGTATGGGAACCGCTTTCGTGCGAGGGAATGCAGAAATTGTGTTGCATTCTCCTCGCAAGGAGGCGTAATTTATGCTTACGGAGTTGATCCGAAAAATTCCCAGAAAATTGGAAGAGGTCCTTGGGGCCGACGGTATCGATCAATTCGTGGATTTCTTAAATTCCGTTTTTACGGTTTCTCGCGCACAACTCTTGGAATCTTCTTCTGAACGCTTTGAACATCGGTTAACCGAAGAAATGGGAAAACAAAAAATCAACTTTCTTGAATTCAAAACCGGATTGAGCGGAGAATTTCTGTCCTTTAAGGCGGATCTGAAGGAAGACTTTTCTTCGTTCCAAATGGAAATACGCCAAGATTTCGTTTCAATTCAATCTCGAATCGATCATCAAATTGCGGAAATCCGCGCGGAAAATGCCGCGTTTAAAGAAGAAGTTCGCAAAGAAATCGCCGAATTCAAAAAGGAAGTCAGACAAGAACTCAAAGAAATCCGGGAAGAAATGCGCCGATCGAACGAAACCATCTTTAGAATTCTCGCGGAAAATCAGAAAGCGATTTCGGAAATGCAAAGAGAAATTTCAGGTATGCATAAAACGATCGCGGATTTGCACAAATCCATCGCCTCGCAAGCAAGATGGATGTTCGGTGCGGTTTTTGTGTTAGCGGGATTCTTCGTTGTGATTGAAAAACTGATGCATTCGATTCCATAAAAAAATCCCAATTCTTTACTTCGTCAAAGAAGGTTACGCTAAAAATTTCTTACAGCGCTTCCCAAACACACTATTCGTTCGGGCGGATTTCAAAACCTGATTTTGCATTATCAAGAATCTTATCCGCAAGAACCCACTCGCGGTTGGCGAGAGGTTCTTATCGAAAAGATTAGGCCTCAGAACTCTGTTTCAATTTTGGAACAGAGCCTTATATTTCTTAGCGTTCCTCCTGGCGCGAATTTGTTCCCAAAGTAAGTTGCCGATCATCGATCGAGGAATTCTCGGTTCTTTTCCTTGTCCCATTCTTCGGAACTGAAATTTGATGGCGGACATTTTCGAAAGAGAACTGAAAACCGGATTGGAAAGATTCGGAAGATTGAATTCGATCGTTTCCGCGTTTCCGGAAAGAATTCGAGAAGCGCAATCCGGGTCGAACGCGAACGGAGCCGCGATTCCTATCAGGTCGATGGCGCCGGAAGTAATTGCATTTTCCATAATATTCTTGGAACGGAAACCGCCCGTGGACATCAAAGGCATCTTGGCGATCGATCTCGCCTTTTTCGCAAAATCCAAAAAATACGCTTCGCGTTTGCGCGTTCCATTGGATTCTCCTCCCTGCATCGCGGGAGATTCGTAGTTCCCTCCCGATATTTCAAGAAGATCTAATTTAGATTGATTTAACATTTGAATGACTTGGATCGCGTCTTCTTCCGCAAAACCCCCGCCCTGAAAATCGGCAGAGTTTAGTTTTACTCCGACTCCGAATTCTTTTTGGGTGGATGCACGGATTCCGTTTACGATTTCGAGAAGAATTCTCGCGCGATTCTCCAGAGAACCGCCCCATTGATCCTTGCGAAGATTGGTCAATGGAGAAAGAAACTGATTGATCAAATAACCGTGAGCGCCGTGCACTTCGATTCCGTCGAAGCCCGCTTTTTCCGCGATGACCGCGGCTTGAATAAAACGATCGATGATTTTTTTGATTTCGTCTTCGGTGAGGGCGCGCGGAGTTCCGAAAACTTTCGCGAACATTCTTCCGGGAATATGAACTTTCACCGCGGAAGGGGCGACCGGAGTTTCCGAAATAAAACTGAAAACCTGTCTGCCGGGATGATTGATTTGCATCCAGATTTTAGAGCCGCCCGATTTTCCCGCCTCGGCCCATCGTTTGAAATAATCCAATTTTCCTTGGTCTCGGATAATGACGTTCCCCGGTCCGGTCAGTGCGGTCGGATCGACCATGGCGTTTCCGGTCAAAAGAAGTCCGGCTCCGCCTTTTCCCCAGCGTTCATACAAACGAATCATTCCCTTTCCAGGAAGAAAATCGTCATTGGCTAAACTTTCTTCCATTGACGCTTTGGCGATTCGATTCTTTAAAACCTGGCCGTTGGGCAATGTGAGGCTTTGAGAGAGCGGGGAAACGGGTTGGGACATGGGAATTCTCCAGTTAGGAATTTATTTCCTACCCATCGGTATTTATGGAGAATTGTTTGTCAAACTTTAATTCCTACCGGTTGGTATTTATTTTTACCTGGAAAAGCGAATTCGTTTGACCTGAGGAAAGTGGTTCCGAAGATGAAAGGGAGAATTTCGCAATGTCAAAGACTCTTGGCTGGAAAAAATTACCCGAAGACGTTCGGAGAGAATCGATTCTCTCTGCGGCGATGCGTTGTTTTTTTTCAAAGGGTTTTGAAAAGACATCGGTTCAAGATATCGCCGAAACTGCCGGTTTGACCAAGGGCGGAATCTACTTCCACTTTGAAAGTAAGGAAGAAATCCGGGACACGCTGATTCGTGAATTTTTAAATCTCGAACGTTTCGGATTTCAAGATCCGGAAGTTCTTTCTCTTTCTCCGCATCTGAGAATGAAGGAATATCTGGAACGACTTGCGAATCGTCTTACGATCGAAGGGAATTGTTCTCCTCGGTTGTTTGCCGAAGCGACTTCCAGCGGAGGAAGTATGGAAAAGGAAATCGTTGCCTTTTACGATTCTCTTGAATCCGTTTTCGCAAAGACGATTCAAGAAGGACAGAATCAAGGAAGCATCGTAAATTCTATGCCCGCCGTTTTGATCGCTCGCACCATTCTTGCGGTATTCGACGGTCTGCAGATTCAAGCGGACATTTCTCCTTCGCAAAGAGACCTGCAAGTGCGGGGAAGAGAAGTTCTCAATTCTTTCTTTAAGAATCTTCTTTTAACGTTCGATCCGACCTGCGAAACGAAAAAGTAAATCCTAACTTCCGATCGCAATCAAAACGGAATGAATTCCGATTCCTAGATAATTTCCTAACGCGTATCCGATCAATCCTGTGAGAATTCCCACAACTAAAACGCCTTTGTTTTCGATCGCCTGCGAAACCGACGGAACGAACGCGGGTCCGTAGATGCTGGAAACGGAAGTAATGATCCAGGTATCAACCGGAATTCGAAAGAGAATTCCCAAGAGAAGATGAAGCAGAATCGCTCCGAAAAGAATCGACGTTAAGATGAGAAACACGGAACCGAAATCCTTTTTCAATTCCTCCAAATCCGCGAGAAAGCCGATCGCGACCGAAAAGACCAAAATCAGATAACTTCCGAACTCGTATGTTTTAAGTTGCCGCACTTTGGAATGAAAGGAAATTCCGATTCCCCAGGTCGTGATTCCGAGAAGGATCGAAGGCGCGTATAAAGAAGAGAAGATCAAAAAAGTAAACGCGACAGAAACTCCGAAACCCAGCGTCGCCAATAACAGGCCGATCCCGTTCGGGAGAAGTATTTTCTTCAACGGAAGTTTGTCGTCTTCCTTTGCGGAGGATTCCGTTTCTTCGATCGGAACGTCTTTGGCTTCCTCTTTTTTCAGAAAGAACGAAAAGAATTTTTTTCCAAAAGTCAGCAAGAAGAGAAGATAGATCCCGCCGATGACGACGTCGATCGTATTGACCAGCGCGATCGTTTCTTTATTCGCGCTTAAGGCCAAGCCGATCGCGTTCAGGTTCGGAGTTCCGCCGGTATACATTCCCGAAAGCATACTCGCGATTTTCGCGGATTCGGGATGCGTTCCCGCGTATACGTATCCTGCGATCGAGGCGGATACCGCAACAGCGACTGCGGATAAAAAGAAGGAGAAGAGCGCGAGTTTGGCTTCGCCGAACCCTTTTCGAAAATCGGTCGAACTTAGAAGCAGAGGAATCGCAAGAGGAATCGTAATATCGGCGATGGTAAGGGGGACCGATTTCGGAATCCACGAATGAGGGATCAGGTTTCCCAAAAGAATTCCCGCAATGTAACAGATCGAAACGGAACCCAGGATTCCGAGCAGTTTGATCTTTTGCGTAAGCCGGATTGCGAGCCACGGGAAAAGAAGAATAAATAAAGCGAAGAGTATCGCGCTAAGGATCGAAGATGCGAATTCCATAAGAGTTCCTGAATATACAAAAATTTTAATTTTCCAATTTCGTATCGCGAGACCCTTGTTTGTGCGAACCGTTTCGAATCTTCGATGTGATCCGATGCAAGTCCGCTCTTTCACGATCCGGTTCAAACCGACTCATAACTCTTCTTTTGTTAAAATATCAAAACGAGATTTTGAAAATTCAAGCAGAAAAGCCGCCGAACCTGCGTTTGGCCGATTTCTTTTTTATGGAAATTCTAAGATTTTATGGAAAAGGATGACTTCTTTGTTCAACGGATTCCTGAAAAAAGGGGAAACCGAAACCGGATCAAAACCGGTCTTAGATTTACGTTTTTCGGTATTCCGGAAAGATAGAGATTGTTAAAGGAATTACGATGGGTCTCGTTTCGAATTGTAAAGTATCTTCATTGTTGATCACGATCGGTTTGTATTTTCCGATTGCCGGATGTCTTGATGCCGAGCCGACTCCGACAAAGGTGAACGAGATTCGTCTTCCGGCGGGAGCCTCTCGCATCGTTTTTCCTAAGAATTCTTTTTCCGATTTCGTTCAGAATCTTCCCTTAAAAAACGAACCGACTCTTTGGACCTATAAAAAACAAAACATCATTCGCAGATATGACACGATCGCCGTTCTGGATCTTCCCCTTTTATTCAAAGACGATTTGGAACAATGCGCCGATTATTCGATGCGGGTTTGGGCGGAATATCATAAACAAACCGGCAATCTAAATCGACTCTATCTTTTCGATTACAACGGAAATCGAAAACGATTTCAAGAAAGCGGTCTTTCGTATTCTTCTTTTTTAAGAAAGGCATTCGCTTCCTCCAATTCCTATTCTTTGAAGAAGGGCGGGGCGGTCGTTACGGAAAAGGATTTGAAACCGGGAGACCTTTTCGTTCAAAATGAAACCGGCGGAATCGGACACGTTTCGATGATTCTCGATTCGGCCGAAGCGAAGAACGGTAAGAAACTTTTTTTGATCGGATTCAGCTTTATGCCCGCTCAGGAAATGCACATTGAAAAGGCTCCGAACGAATTCGGTTCCTCCGGTTGGTTCACATACGAAGGTTTTATCGGCCATCTCAACGAATCGTATCCGTACGGAACGCCGGTTCTAAGAAGATTTTCGGAACGATAAACGAATTCTAATTTTAGAATATTCGAAAGTTATCGTTTCAGTTCCCAGCCGCCCACGTGATACGCCTGGAAAATTTGTTTGAAATTCTGAAAGCCCGCTTTGCGAAACAAATCCTCGTATCGGGCGCTCGGAATTCTTTTTAAATCTTTCACTCTTTGAATGTACGTTTTCAGAGCTTCTTCTTCCCAGCCTTGAAACGTTTTTAAATATAAGCCGAGTTCATTGAAAACGATTTCCATTCTTGCTTGCGAATCATAAAGATCGAATAAGAGGAACATTCCTCCCGGTTCCAATCGGGAGGAAATATCGCGGAGCAGGGAAAGTTTTGCCCCGTCGTCCGGAAGAAAGTGAAGCACGAATAAAAGCGTCGCCGCGGAGAATTTGCGATTCGGATCCAAAGCTGAAACCGGAGAAGAAATCAATTCCGCGTTCGGAAAATTTTTACGCGCGATTGAAATCATTTCGGGAGAAGGATCCACACCGGTGATCGAATAACGATCGGGCGCGATCTTTAGAAGGGCTCGAAAATCCGCACCGGTTCCGCAGCCCGCTGCGAGAATTTTTTCGCCGGCCGGAACCGAATTCAAAATCGAAGTCGCAACCAATTCGGAAATTCCCGAATAGAATGGAATCATCGTTCCGATCCGATTTTCGTATTGAGCCGCTCTTTCCCCTTCAAAGGTTTCAATATAATCCATAAATATCGTCCTTCTCGTTTTCGGTTTAAATTGATTTCGTTTAAGCCGAACCTGATACGCCCATGTTTCCTTCCGCCTTCCATTCTTTCCAGCCGATTGCGATCCCGAGTATATGGCCCGCGAAGGCGAGAGGAACCATAAACAAAGGCAGGAAACAAACCGGGTATTCCGTCACGACGACGTTAGGCGGATTCGTAAAAAGGATTCGGAACGGAAACGGAGCGGACGCGATCCCGGTAAAGACGGTCAGTCCCAAAACGGCGATCGCCGCCGTGTTCCAACCGATGATCCATTTCTTGGAAAGAATTCCTTTGGATACGAGAAGGAAAAGAACCGGCGCGGTGATCGGAACCCAAATGTCGAAATTCCGACCTTTGATCGTCATGATGTCGGAAATCAAACCCTCGCGAACTAAAAGAACGATCAGGATTTCCGGAAGAATTCTCCAGACCTGAAATAAACAAAGATGGATCGATCCGGACCGGGTTAGAATCCGATGGGCTCGTTCTGAAAATCCGAATCCTAGAAAGAGCGTCAAAGTCGATAAGACGCCGATCAAAAGTCTAGGAGGAAGATCGAATCGAAAGAAGAATCCTTGAAACCCCAAAAACCATTGTCCGATTAAAAAAGCTAAAACGACAAGGAATCCGTATGCGGGTTTGTGCGACGGGTTCGAAACGTCCTTTCGCAGAAAAAAGATCGATAGGATCGTGACGATCATTCCGCAGGATGCGAGAGTGAACGCGGAAATGTAAACGGGAATTGAATTTGTTTCCATAGAAACCTCCGAGAAAGAGGTTAACAGGATTCGCAAAACACGCCATAGTCCGGTCGTCACAAATCGGATTTTACACCGTGACGATCGTCACGGTTTCTTATAGGAATGCAGAAATACGGTCAGTCTTTGGAATTTATCCTTGGAGCCGGAATTCTTTTCACGATCGATCGTTTTTTCATACAGATTCACTAAATGATTTCTTAATGTTCCGTTCGCGATTCCTAAAAAGAAACCGATCTGCTTTCGAGTGTAACCTTCCGTTATGAGTTCGCAGATTCTAAGTTCTTGTTTGGTTAATCCTTTTTGCGTTAAGGAACCCAGATCCAGAAGTTCCGAATGTTCCTTTTTCCGAAATAAACGCAACACGATCCAAGAGGCGCCGACTCCGATTGCGGAAAGAAAGATCGTTTGGATTCGAGTGGATTCTCCGCTTAAAAAAAGTATGGAAAGAGATCCGCAACCGAGTGCGACGCTTGCACTCGCCAATATTTCCGCAACCTTGTGAAAGAGAGAATCGGCGCGATCGCGTGAAAGATAAACGGAAATGAAAACGCTTACGATCGTATCCGCTCCCATTCCGAGCGGAAAGACGTTCCATCCGAAAAGAGGAAGAAAGTTCGTTCCTAATCCTAACCACCAACATAAAACCAAAAACGGAATCCAACCTTGGACGGGCGCGTCTTTCGGTTTTAAAAGAAGAAACAAAGAAAGAATAAAACCGATCCCGAAAAAACCTCCCACCAAGATCCGAGCTTGATTTTCTAAAACGGGAAACCAACCCCATGCATAAAATTTCCATTCGCGGATAAGAACGGATTTTGTTGAGGATGAATAATCCAATTCGATCAAAAGAATCAATCCGATTGCGACCGCGATCACCCCTACTGTCATTGGTGATTTCACTTTTCTTCCCGAAAGAATTCTGCTCAGACACAATAGAAGAGGAGGTACGAAGAAGATGAAATGACGAAATACGTGAAAGAAGAAGTAGGCTTGATCGGACGATGAGGACGCGAGTAAAAAGAAAAGGGAAAGATTTCCTCCCGCCAATACGATGAGAAGAATCCGAAAATAATTTCCGAACGAATCCCTGTCTTTCCACAACGCAAAGAACGCCGCAAGATTCGCAAACATCGCCGTAAGAGGGAATAGTTGAACGATTTCCATATTTTCAAATCGATCGATCACTCGAAAGAATTTAGAATTCTCGCATTCTTAAAAATGTTTTTTTACTGTAAAGATCTTTCCAATGTCCGAGTTTTGATTTAGGAACGATAGAAAAAACGACCAGTAATCCGATCGGACCTTCGGAGTTTAAAACGAAATATGAAACAAACCGCATTCATTCTTTTCTTTCTTTGTATGAGCTTTCTCGCCTGTTCGAAGAATTCTTTCGAAACCGACAAGTTGGATGAGGAAAGCCTGAACGTTTCGCTCCATCTTCAAAACCGATTGAACGGATTGATCGACAAAATTTCACCCGCAACGGTAAGCGTGTTTCCCAAAGGAAGCACGGAAAATTCCACTCCGATCGGTTCCGGTTTTTTTATCGATGAAGAAGGACATATTCTCACTTGCCAGCATGTGATTCGAGGAGCGGAAGAATTCATCATTCAACCCGGTAAATCCGGAAAACGTTTGAAAGCGAAGGTGATTAAACAGGATGCGGATGCGGATCTTGCTCTTTTGGAATCGGAAACGAACGACAATAAGAATCCGTTCATCGCCGTTCCCAAGCTGAATGTTCCTAAGGAAGGTACGATTTACCTTTCGTTCGGGGCCGCGTACGGACTTCCGGATTCGATTTCTACGGGTGTGGTTGCGTTTTCACAAAGGGCAAAGGTGGATCCGTTTCATCCGGAAAAAGGGTTTGTTCAACTCAGTTTGCCGATTTATCCGGGCATGTCCGGCGGCGCAGTGATCGACATCCAAGGGAACCTAATCGGCGTTCAACGATTTACTTATAATACGATAGGGAATCAGCCGATCGGACCCGGATTCGCAATTCCCGTAGGTCACGTTTCCAATTTCTTGGAATCATCGGCTCAATTAAGGGAGAATCGGATTCGCTCGCAAAGAGGAATCGTGGAGATTCCGTTTGTGACTCCTCATCTGATTGATAAGTTAAAACTTCCGCATCCGCTTGGTGTGATCGTGAGTTATGTTCAAAAGGATTCTCCTGCCGAAAAGTCGGGAATTCAACGTTACGATTTTATAACGCATATCAATTCCAAAAAAGTGAATTCTTCCGCGGAATTTTATCGCGAAATCGCTCTGTTAAACGAAGAAGTATCAATAAAGCTGTTTCGAAGCGGGAAGGAAATGGAAGTCGTTTTAAAAAAGTGGCAATAATTTATTAAATTTATAATTCCATAATAAAAAAATATTTTCCGATGTCTTTGTTCATATTGAACCGGGGAAGAATAGGAAGGACTCTAAAACCTCCAGGAGAAAATTATGAAAAAGCATCAAGGTATGCTGCTCGCGATGATTTTAATCGCAGCAATCACCGCTTGCAAAAAGGATTCGAAAGACGATACGACTCAAAATCTGGCTTTGTTGGCACTTTTGAATACTCGAAACGGATTATCACCGGAACAAAAAACCGCGAGCGCAACCGCGAACGGTGTAGTGGGTGCGGCCTCGGCGGCTCAGACCAGCGGCGGTATGACCGCTTCGAACGAAGCTCAAACCGAACAAATGCTCGTAGCCGACATTTTTGAAAACGGAATGGACCCTGTTGTCGTCCGTGATGTCGCTTCTCAGCTTGCTTCTTTACAAAAAGAAAAACAGGAAAATCCTGTTCACCTAACGGCGATTACTGCGACTCCATCCGGAAGCACCCCGACTAGAACTTGGACTTTTTCGGGAGACGTGAGTGGATCCGGAGTTACGACCCAATCCAACACTTCATTCGGAGTTGCTTTAGGAATTCCTAACTGCGCAATTTCAACACTTGCTCCTTCGGGAACACAAGGAAGCGCTACGTTTTCCAACGGAACTCTTTCTTTCAGCGGATCCGGAACGAGCACGACATTTTCAGGAACGAGTGATATGAGTGCAAATATCGCTTTTTCGAATTACGGAGTCTTTTACGCCGATTATTTGGCAATGATTCAATACTATAAGAATCCGCCGAGTACGACTTCCAGCATCTCCACTTGCGAAGGATTACAGCAGGTTTTCGGTTCGTTCTACAATGCGATCGCGAAATATGCGGTTATATCCGCAGGAAGCGCGGCGGTCACTTATTCGAGAACATACAGCGGACAAAACGCTGCGTCCGGAGTTTCTTCCAATTCTAAGTTTGACGCAACCGTTAGTTCACCGTCCGGTATAACGATCACCGAATATGAGGGAACCACAGCGGGTACCGCTAAAACTGTTACTCTTCAGAATGTGAAGTACGGTTATTCTTCGAGCATTAGCCTAAGCGGAAGCCCATCTGCTCCGGTTGGAAGCGGAAGTTTCAGCGTTTCTTTTTCCGGAATCGTGAACGGAACTGCCATCGACCAAATCTTTTCGTTTTCTTTCTAATCATTAAGAAATAAAACGGTAAGCAAAAGCCCTTCGATATCGGAGGGCTTTTTTATTTGGTAATTTATATTTTTAGAATATTCTTAAATGAAGAATGATTCCATTTTAAAAACGATTTTTAAATTTCCTATTTTAGATTGAGAAACAAAAATAGGGTTCATTTCGGTAAAATTAACAATTCCATCTATCTAGGTCGTTAAATCTCATTTTAGGAACTTCAAAGTCAGCATTCGAATTGATTTCGCAACCGATCTTTTTGAATCCGCAAAGATCGGGAACGTTCCGCTTCAAAATAAAATCGTAATGGCTCCGCTCCCAAGATTGAGAGCGATCGATAATGTTCCAAATTCATTGATGGTAACTTATTATTCTCCGCTTGCGGACACTGGGTCGATCGTTACGGAAGCAAATTCTCCTTCCGATCGGTTCGTTCGGTAGAAATTTTGATCGATGCAAAAGGAATACGGCTTTATTCATTTTCGAGAGAACGGATAAGCAAGATGTTCGGAATGAAAGCGAAGAATTCATTCCGACCGCAACAAAGGCGATCGAAGCGGGATTGAACGATTGAGGATCCTCCTTTTCTCGCTTTTAAGAAGAAATAATATTATTGATTTATAATATTTTCTGAATCGTTTGCATTTAAAACAAACGAAAAAACCGTTTTTTCCGAAAAATTCCCCATTAAAAAAAGTAACTTTTTTTGTTACATTTTGTCTAAGTACAAAATCCCAATTTCATTTTTAGGAGAATAAAAAATGAACGTAGAATTTAAATCTTCCGTAGACCTTTTCGGGTCGGCAAAACTCGGAAGCATCGACCTCAAAAATAGAATCGTAATGGCTCCCATGACGAGATCCCGCGCTTTAAACAACGTTCCCAACTCGATCATGGCGGAATATTATTCCCAGAGAGCCGGTGCGGGGTTGATCGTTACGGAAGGAACGGCGCCTTCTCCGAACGCATTGGGATATTCGCGTATTCCCGGAATTTTCAGCAAAGAACAAGTGGAAGGATGGAAACTTACGACTAAAGCCGTTCACGCAAAGGGCGGAAAGATTTTCGTTCAGTTGATGCATACTGGTCGGGTCGGAAGTACGGCAAATCTTCCGAGCGGCGCCGAGTTAGTAGCGCCTTCCGCGGTTCAACTCTCAGGAGAAAACTGGACCGATGCACAAGGGATGCAGCCTTACGCTCTTCCTCGCGAAATGAATTCGCAAGATATTCAAAAAACGATCGAAGAATTTGTTCAGGCTGCAAAGAACGCGATCGAAGCGGGGTTTGACGGCGTGGAACTTCACGGCGCAAACGGATATTTGATCGAACAATTCTTAAATCCGAACTCGAATCGCAGAACCGATTCCTACGGCGGTTCGAATGAGAATCGGATTCGATTTGCGGTGGAAGTCGCGCGTGCGGTTTCATCCGCCATCGGAAAAGAGAAAACCGGAATTAGAATTTCTCCTTACGGAGTCTTTAATGAGATGGGAGCGTTTGACGGAATCGAAGAGCAATACGAACTCCTTGCAAAAGAATTGAATCATGTCGGTTTAGCATACATTCATCTCGTGAATCATAGCGCGATGGGCGCACCTCCCGTTCCCGAAAGCGTAGTTCAAAAGATCAGAAATCAATTTAAGAATGTTATAATATTGAGCGGCGGTTACGATAAGACTCGCGCACAATCGGATCTCGAATCGAATAAGGCGGGATTGATCGCTTTCGGAAGGCCGTTTATCGCCAATCCTGATTTCGTTTCCAGATTGAAATCGGATCAGACTCTCGCCGACGCGGATCAAAGTACGTTCTATACTCCCGGTGAAAAAGGATATTCGGATTATCCGAACTACAACTGATTTTACCAAGAGATTTCATTCAGTCGGATTTACTCCGGCTGAATGAAATTCGCCCTCCGTCTTTCGAATCGAATTCATTCTTCAAAGTTCAAAAGAAGTTTTCTCAATAATTTAGAAAGATCCGCGTGTTCTTTTTCCGTTAGACAACTCATCAATGCCTGTCCGCTTTTTACGTGATCTAAAAGCGTTTTCGTAATCACGAGTTTTCCTTCCGAAGTTAATCCGATCAAAACGCTTCTTCGATCGTTCGGGTCGGATTCTCGTTTTACCCAACCCAGCGATTCAAGTCGATCGATGCGATTGGTCATCGTTCCCGATGTGATCATCAGGGTGGAAAGAAGTTCTCCCGGAGATTTTTTATACGGTTTTCCGCTGCGGAGCAGGGCGGCCATCACGTCGAACTCCGGCGTTGCAAGTCCGTGGCTTTCAAAAACTTCCTTATGGGCGTTGTAGAAAAAAATCGAAGAGAGCCGATGAATTCTCCCGATCGTGCCCATGGCCGTCATATCTAAATCAGGCCGCTCATCGGCCCACTGTTTCAGGATAAAATCGACGTGGTCTTCGGTTTTTTTGGGCTTCATAATTCCTTATTTTCAGAAAATATCTTGACGTCAAGATAAATGCGTGATTGTTTTGGCTCCAAGTATCTTGATATCAAGATAATAATTTCTTTCGGAGAAATCTATGAGAATTTTCGTATTCTTTTCTTTGGTTGCTTCAATTCTGGTTTCGGTTTTAGCACCCGTTCAATCCCTCATTTGGAACGGAGAATCTTTTCCCGTTTATCTTCTAAAAACTCAAACATACGTTCGGGCTTTATTCGACTTTCGAGCCGATTTCGCGCCTGAAATGTCCGATTATTATTTTTTCGGGAGAATGGCGATCCTGGTTCATCTGGGAATTCTCTTCGGATTATTGGAATTAAAACGAAACGGTTTCTTTCCGAACGCAGCGACAATGGCCTTTCGCGTGGTTCTTGTGATTCTCTCGATTGCAATCTTCGGTGATGCGATCGCATATTGGGGAGGAAGTTATTTCGGAGAATTATTCCGAAACGTAGGTTTTCGCTGGATCGAAGCGCCTAGTATCTTTCTTCTTTTGTTCGCATTCGGGTATCTGGGTTTTAAAACAAGGCCCGAAAAGAAAGCGGTCGGAATTACGTTTTTGATTCTTCCTTTTTTGATGATCGGATCCACATTATTTTTTCGTTATATACCACACGGGCCTCTGTTGCCGATTTCTTGGATCGTAACGGTTTTTCTTTTGGGATCGGATTCCGCATCCTCGTTTCGAAATCTCGGTCAAGTCTTCCTTAGATTCACTTCGGTCAGATCGATTTTACTTTTGTTTGTTGCGGCGATGGTTTGTGCGGAAGGAATGCAGATTTTGGAAAAGTTCATTCCGGTTGCCGATGGAAATATGCTTCCGAAAAAAATGGATTTCCGACCTTTTTCCGGAGCAAAGGATTTTATCGAAGTTTTCGGAGTATATGGGGAAACCGGTAGAAGATTGTATTTCTGGATCGACGTCATCGATATGATTTTCCCGATTCCGTTAGCGTTCTGTTTCGGCGGAATTTATACGAAAGCCGCCCGCAAAGTCAATCTGCCTCTTTCTCTCGGTCTTTTTGCATACGGTTTTTTGTTATTCGATCTTCTTGAGAATTCTCTCATGTTTTATTTTCTCTTCGCTTGGCCTACGGTTCCGGAAGGTTTGGCGGCGTTTACGGGAACTATAACTGCGGTTAAACTTTTCTTTTTGTTCACCGGATTTTTTATGTTTATCGCCTCTTTTCTCATTCTTGTCATCCAGTGGATTCGGGAAAAAAAGGCCGTAAAGATCTAAAGTTTGTTCAAAGTAAACGATTTAGAAAGAGTTTAAATATAGCAGGTCGTAATAGAATAAGAATAAATCGATCTTTTTTAGTAAAAACATACCATAAGGTATGGTATGAACGTTGACAACGCCGATTCTTCGCGTTAGGATTAAGATAAGGAGAATCGTCATGGAACCGAAAGATTTTCTTATTGTAGGAACGATTCACAGTCTGGGTTTTGCCGTATTTCACGTTTTCTTTTGGAAGATTTTCCGTTGGAAAGAGGATTTGAAGCGCGTTTCTTTTGCGAACCGCGCCATTCTGCAGATCGCAAATCTGCGTCTTATCTATCTTTTCCTTTTTATGGCGGGCGTAACTTTCTTTTTTCCCACGGAGCTTTTGTCTTCTTCTTTGGGGAAATGTATTTTGATCGGCTTTTCCGTTTTCTGGTGGGGACGTTTGATCGAACAATTCATTTTTCTCAGGGTGAATTCCGTGATGGTTCACGTTCTTTCCGTTCTGTTTTTTGCGGGCGGAATCGTGTATCTGATTCCGTTGTTCGCTTTTTAACTTCGGAGCTGTTTCGAATTTATGTTATCCTCCGAAGACTGGATCGTGGCCGGATTGGATCTTTTGTATCACAAAGGCGAAGAATTTCTAACCATTGAATCCCTTTGTAAAAAACTGAAACTGACGAAAGGTTCCTTCTATCATCATTTTAAGAATCGCGAGGATTTCTCGCAAAGAATGTTGATCTATTGGGAAAAGACCTTTACGGACGATATTATCGTTCTTGCAGGTTCGGAGTCTTCTCCGCAAAGCCGATTGAAAACGCTTCGATCTTTGACCTTCGGTCTTTCTAAAAACGCGGAACGTGCGATTCGCGCTTGGGCCTTTCGAAATTCTAAGGTGAAAAAAGTTCAGGAGAGAGTGGATCGGAAGCGGATTTCTTTTTTAAAGGAAGTTTATTTCGAACTTTTCAAAAATAACAGGCAAGCGGAGCAAAAAGCAAGGCTTGCCTATGCGATCTTCGTCGGAGCGGAAATGATTCTTCCGAGTTTGGAGGAAAAGGAAATCAAAAAGTTATATTACTTATTTTGAATCTTTTTCCTTTTTGATTCTTTCTTTTCTTCGAATGTAAACGACCTTGTCCAGCTCTGCGACGATTTTGCCGGTTTTCGCGTCGTAAATTTTCGTTTGAAAGAATGCGTCTAACTTTCTCTTTTCGTCCGCTTCTCTTCGGATTTTTTCGATCTCTTCGTGCGGGATTTCAAAGTCCGCGTAAACCTTTCCCATACCCGGGCTGATAAAACGAATCGTTGCGGCTTTGTCCCAGACGATATAATTCTCTCCCAAGTTTTCCATGAGAATCAGCATGTAAAACGGATCGCACATGGAATACAAGGAACCGCCGAAATGCGTTCCTACGAGGTTTTTGTTCCACCAACGGAGTTTCATTGAAAGACGGAAATGGGTAAAATCCTTGCTCATTCGTTTGTATCGAATCCCTGCTCCGAAGTAGGGCGGGTAGAAATTGAAAAAATAAAATCGAAGTCTTTTCCAAAAATTCATACAGTTTGATATAAAACCTTTAAGGTATTTTGTCTTTTGTTCTACGAGGGGTCCAATTTGAAATCAGAAAATAAGTGAATTATAATGAATTTCGGCTAAAATATCGCGTTTCGATCGAAACCATCTTGATTTTTCGGAACACATCTTATAGAACAACTCACCCGGAGGACTTTGAATTTGAAAATTTATTATTTCCGTTCGCTTATCGCGATTCTATTCGTTTCGTTTTCTTCGATCGGCTTTATCGGTTGCAGCGATTCTACGACCTACGTGATTAAAAATAAAAAACCTTCCGTTTCATCGAACACCAAAGGCATCTTTGCGGGTGCGGTAAAGGTCGATATCACTCCGCCGCCCGGACTTCCTCTTGCGGGTTATTCCATGCTCGCTAATACGGAAAAAGGATTTAGAACGAAGATATACGCGCGAGTGATTTATATTCGGAGAG
The DNA here is from genome assembly GCF_003545925.1 of Leptospira yasudae. Lineage (NCBI taxonomy): Bacteria > Pseudomonadati > Spirochaetota > Leptospiria > Leptospirales > Leptospiraceae > Leptospira > Leptospira yasudae. Next base: position 446,412 of record NZ_QHCU01000002.1, read on the forward strand.
ATCAACATTCTCCCTTGGTTCTTATACAAACGGATTTACTTTCCGGTTCTTTATTATTGCATCATAAACTTGCGGAACGGCTTGCGGATAAAACGGATATCAGTCTTGGAGGAATCGTTATTTCGGGAACCCATACACACTCGGCTCCGGGAAATTTTTATGAAAATAATTTCTACAACGAGTTTGCGGGAAACAAACCGGGCTTTGAAAAAGAATGGTATGAGTTTCTGGAGAATCGAATCTATGACGCGGTTTTGGAAGCGTATCAAAGCGCAAAACCCGCTAAAATCGCAACAGGAAAATTGAATGTATGGGGTTTGACTCGAAACCGTTCGATCGAAGCTTATGCCGCGAATAAGAATTCGGGCATCGATGAAATCAAAACCGAACAGATCTACGACGCGATCAACCCGGAAATGACGATGATTCGCGTGGACGCCAAGGATAAGGACGGAAGTTTTAAACCTCTTGCGGTTTATACGACGTATTCGATCCACGGAACGACGGTTCCTTCTTGGAACAAAGTCGTAAATGCGGACGTATTCGCGTATCCGGAAAGAGAACTCGAATTTAGGATCAAGGAAGAATTTAAAACCGACTGGGAACCGTTGCATGCCGTTTCGAACGCGACGCACGGAGACAATTCTCCCGATTATCGGGAAGATATGCAGGGTTTTATCGAGTCTAAACGAATCGGTTATGAAATATCAAAAAAATCTTATGAACTCTTTCAGAGTTTAGGAAAGAAGTTGAGTTCCGATATTACATATTCTTACAATTCCAAAGAAGTGGACGTCTACGAAAATCCGAAGATGGGTGATGCGGAACTTTGCAGCAGACCCGTTGCTGGAACCGCATTAACCGGCGGAGCGGAAGACGGGATGACACCGGTTTTATTTTGGCTTCCGTTTTGGGGTGAAGGTTGGCCTCGTTATATTTTTACCGGCGGCTGTCAGGGGCATAAACGAACCGCGGGTTCTTTCTTTCAATACATCGTATTAGCAAAAAAGAATTTTCCTCATCGGATGATTCTTCAATCGGCGAGAATCGGAGATACGGCTTTGCTTGCGGTTCCGTTTGAAGTTACGAACGAATCCGGAAGAAGATTCTCCAGTGCGGCTTTGGAAGCTGAAAAACAAAGAACTTCCAAAAGCAAGGAATCGATCACTCAAACTTCCGTGCTGTCCTGCACGAACGGTTATTTCGGTTATACGACTACGCCGGAAGAATATTCGAAACAACACTATGAAGGCGGTCATACGATCTACGGACCTGCGACACAACCTTTCTTACAAGCTCATCTTGCGGATCTTGTAAAACAAATGCCTGCGGAAGGTGGCAAGGAAAGTTTTCCGGAATCATGGGAATTTCAACTCGATACGAAGAGTTATATGCCTGAAAAGCGTGAAGCGAAAGGCAACAGAGAATTAAAGGAAGCTCCTCGATTGGTTTTGGCGGAAGAGAATTCGGAAAAACATTGGATCTTTCGTTATCAGGATGTGAATCCTTCTCAGATTCAATTCCATCAAGCCTTGGTCTCCATTCAATATAAGGAAGAAAAAGGAGAATGGAAAACTCTGCAACAAGACGGGAGAATGGTGAATGATAGCGGAACAGAGTTGGACATTCGATTGCAGGGAGATTCATCGAACGGAATGGCGGTTTATGAAGTTCGTTGGTTTAATCCCGAGTTTCACTCGAAACGCAAATACCGATTTGCGATCGCTCCTCGAGGTAAGGAGAAGGAATTTTATTCTCCCGAGTTTTAGTGAAAGATTGTGAGCCGAGGCGGGCCGCTTTCTACCTCGGCGATGATTCTTTAGAAAGGCGCTTTTCGTTTCTTGAAAATATTCGGATAATTGAATTCGTTTTGATAAAGAAGCGAGTGGCTTCGTTTCAGTATGTCCGTCGGTTAAGCGGCAGATTTTTTAACAAAGTTGATCGATTCTTTTCGATTGTTTTTCGAAATGAAACGACTACGTTCGTAAAGAAAAAAACGCAGGAAGGAACTTTATCCTAAAAAACAAGGATCTGATTTCTCGGATAAAATTCTTTCCCGCAAGATTCGATTGACATGCGGATAAAATCGAATTCTTGCTGCGCTCAAAAATTTTTTCTTGCTCTCCCGTTTTGAATTCTTATAACCTCCTCTCATGCAAAGAACCATAGCCATTGTTCGTAAAAAAGGATCTCTTGAAAACGTAAGATTAGAAACCGAAACTCTTCCCGAGCCCGGCGAAAATGAAGTGCAGATCGAAGTTCATTCGATCGGGTTGAACTTTGCCGATTTGTTTGCGATTCAAGGATTGTATAGTGCGACCCCGCAAGGCGCGTTTATACCCGGATTGGAATTTTCAGGAGTCGTAATCGCAGCCGGAAAAAAGGTAAAGAACGTTAAGAAAAAAGATAAGATCATGGGTGTAACCCGATTCGGCGGTTACGTTTCCCATTTGAATATCGATTCAAGATATGTTTTTAAACTTCCGTCCAAATGGAATTTCGATCAAGGAGCGGGCTTTTTAGTTCAAGGATTGACCGCCTATTATGCGTTAGTTGCTTTGGGGGATTTGGAGAAAGGTCAAACAGTTCTGATTCACAGCGCCGCGGGAGGAGTGGGAATTCTTGCGAATCGAATCGCGAAAAAATTAGGCGCATATACGATCGGAACGATCGGATCTCCAGCCAAGATCGATCTTCTCAAGAAAGAAGGGTATGACAAGCAGATCGTACGTTCGGATCGATTCGCCAAGGACTTGCAGGAAGCTTTGGCGGGTAAGGATCTGGATCTCGTATTGGAGTGCATCGGAGGAAAAATTTTTCAGGAAAGTTACGATATCATGGCCCCTATGGGAAGGATGATCGTCTATGGAGCAGCCGAAATGATGGGCGGGGGAAGCGGAGTGAATTGGCCCGTTCTCGCCTATAAATATCTTTCCAGGCCGAAATTGGATCCGATGAAAATGGTTTCGGATAACAAGGCCGTTATGGGTTTCAATTTGATCTGGTTGTATGAAAAGGTCGAAAAATTGACCAAACATCTGAACGGCCTCGTCAAGTTGAATCTATCCGCGCCGCATATCGGTAAAACCTTTCCGTTTGAAAACATCGATGAAGCTTTGAAATACTTTCAATCCGGAACCTCGATGGGTAAGGTCGTTTTAAAAGTTAAGTAGAGATTGCTCTTTACAATTCCAGGTTTTCTTTCAAGTTGGAGGCAGAGTGAGTCAATCTGCCTTTTCTGAAATATTCCATTCTTATCGGGTTGCTTTTGAGAATTTTTTAGATTCTCAAACACTCTCCGCGCTTGCAAAACAATCCGCACCCGAACTTTTCGAAGCGATGAAATATAGCCTCGTAGCCGGAGGAAAACGTCTTCGACCGGTGTTGGCCTTGGCCGCCGCAGGCGGACTTAAGAATGAAACCCGCAATGCCTTGTATCTCGGATCTTCCCTCGAATGCATTCATACGTATTCTTTGATTCACGACGATCTTCCAAGTATGGACAACGACGATTTTAGGAGGGGACTGCCGACCCTTCACAAAAAATTTTCCGAAGCGACCGCGATTTTGGCGGGAGACGCTCTGAATTCTTTCGCATTTTATTTATTATCGTTTGTTCAAGGGGAGAATGGAGATCTATCTTTGCATCGAGATTTATTAGAAATTTTGCATGCAGGTTCCGGCGCTCCCGGAATGGTTTCGGGGCAAATCTACGATCTTCAAATGGAGCGGGAAAACGGGAAAACTCATAATTTGAATAGTGAACAGGATCTGATTTCGATGGTTCAGTTGACTCATCGATTGAAGACCGGCGCCTTAATCAAGGCTTCTTTGCTTCTGGGGAATCGGCTTCGAAACGATTGGAAACAAAGAGAAGAATCCTTATTGAAATACGGAGAGGATTTGGGGCTTCTTTTTCAGATCACGGATGATATCCTGGATGTGGAAGGAACTCAGGAATCTTTAGGAAAAACGCCCGGAAAAGATCAGCGATCCGGCAAGATCACCTATCCTGCGTTATTCGGTATGGATCGTTGTAAGAAAATGACGGAAGAACTTCAAGACAATCTTGTTTCGATTGCTTCCGGTTTCGCATCCACGGACGAGGAAAGAATATTTTTCCGGGAGCTTCCGGTTTACATTGGGCAAAGAAAAAATTAGACTGGATATTCTTCTTTTCGATCGGGGATTTGCCGACTCGATTGAAATCGCAAGAAGTCTGATTCTTTCCGGGTCCGTGTTGGTAAACGAGCAAAAGATTACGAAAGTCGGATTAAAATTTTCGGAAGATTCCGAAATCCGAATTTTAAACGTTATACCGCGTTATGTAAGCCGAGGCGCCTATAAATTATTAAAAGCCTTCGAAACGTTTCCGTTCCGGGTAAACGGAAAACTTTGCATCGATTTGGGCGCTTCGACCGGCGGGTTCACGCAAGTTCTTTTGGAACAGGGGGCTTGGAAGGTTTTTGCCTGCGACGTAGGTTACGGTCAACTTGCCGAGAAGTTAAGAAATCATTCTTCGGTGATCGTGAAGGATCGTTTTCATCTAAAAAATTTATCTTCTTTTGAAATCGAATGGGAAACAAATCGGTTTCAAGTTCCGAATTCGGATTCGATTGCAATCGTAATGGATCTGAGTTTTATTTCACTGCGGTCCGTTTTTCCGGTGATTCGAAGATTTCGGGAAGAAAAAAATATTCCAAAATTAGAATGTGTTACTTTGATTAAGCCGCAATTTGAAGCGGATGAAAAGGATCTTGTAAAAGGGGTTTTACGAGATCCAAAAATTCGAATTCGGATCGTTCGTTCGATTTGCGAGCATCTAAAGAAAGAAATCGGCGGGAAAATTCTCGGTTTAAAATGGTCTCCGATCGAAGGCCGCGACGGAAACAGAGAGGTTCTATTGTATTGGGAGATTTGAAGATCGCTGCTCTTTCGGTTCGATTTTCCTCTGAACTATAAAAATCAAATTCTTGTTTGGCTGAGGTTTATAGGAAATCTTGAAATCGGATTTTACTGGAAAGTGATGTATCGGAATCGCGGAGATCGGGCTTTATCGAAAGCGATTTGTCGAAACGAAAAATACTGAAATCAAAGAATCAACTTGTTCTAACAAGATTTTGAGGACCAGAAAGACATTTGATAAAACTCGCAAGTTTCTTTTTTCCAAATTGTTTGTCGGAACAATTAAAACCGATGTTATTAAAATATTGGACAAGGTGTAACTTCTTCAATGGCTGAGCTACTCAAAGATTTGTATACGGAAACCGTATTGCGTAAAATCGCCGATTCCTTTTCGAAAGAAATTTCTTCCGTTTCCTCGGAAGAATGGATCAAACGATTCAAGCAAAAAGATTGGAAACAACTCGAACTTAAACAAAGAATCCGAAGAATTGCGGAGACATTGACGGAAGAATTGCCGAAACCGTTTCCGAAAACTCTAAAGCCTTTGCTCAAAATCACGGATTCCCTTCAAAAGAAGTTTGAAGGGAAGGAAGTTTTTCTTACGATTTTTTTAGGAGATACTGTTGAAATTCTCGGGATCGATTATCCGAACGAATCCATGATCGCCTTTGAGAGAATTACGAAGTTGATCTCCTGCGAATTTTCGATCCGTCCTTTTTTAATCCGACATCCGGAACAGGCATGGAATCAGATGCTGGATTGGTCTTTGCATGAGAACGCCGACGTTCGACGTTTGGCATCCGAGGGAAGTAGGCCCCGCCTTCCTTGGGGAATGGGAATTCCCGGTTTAAAACAAGAGCCACAAAAAACTCTTTCCATTCTTGAAAATCTAAAAGACGACGTTGACGAAGTCGTTCGCAGAAGTGTTGCGAATCATTTGAACGATATTTCTAAAGACCATCCCGAACTGGTCCTGAATATCGCGGAAAAGTGGGTTGGTTTTTCGGAAGAACGAGATGCGCTTTTAAAGCACGCGTTACGCGGTCTTTTAAAAGAAGGAAATCCGAAGGCAATGAGAATTTTCGGTTTCGGTTTTAAGATAAATGCAAAAATTCTAAACTTAAAACTGAAGTCTCAAACCGTTAAAATCGGAGGAGATCTTTTTTTCGGATTTAAAGTTCAATCTTTAGATGCAAAGCCGAGTCGCCTTCGTATCGAATACAAGATTCAATACGCAAAAGAATCCGGTAAAACTTCGAGAAAGGTTTTTCAGATCGAGGAAAGAACCTTTCAGCCGAAAGAATCCGTTTCTTACGAAAAGAAACAATCCTTTAAACAGATGACCACCCGAAAGCACGTTCCGGGTAAGCATACGTTGGAAATTCACATCAACGGAATTCTAAAATCGAAAATCGATTTTAAGGTCGTTCGTTAACGCATTATTGGAAATATTTTCCGAAATTTTTATGTATGGTATCTAGCGCCTTTCGGTGCAAAGTTTCGGGTGTTATGGAGAATAAAAAATTAAGTCAACAATACTCCATAGACGATCACAATGATTGCGGCTAAATTGGTGATGACACCGATCGCTCCTAAAGCTTTTCCTAATATAGGGTTTTCCTGAAATTCGTCCTTGATTCCTTGAAGCCAATTGGCCGTGTCTTTGAGCGCTAAGAAAAAGGAAGAGATCGCAAAGAGTGAGGCCCCGATCAAAGCAAGCGTTTCGGAGAAATTAGAATAACGAAACGCAACCACAAGTCCCAAAAGCATCGCTCCTTGCATCAAAGAACCGATATGTGCGGCCTGCAAATAACGCGAAGGAAATTCCGCCTTCTTTCTTGCGAGCGCGTAAGGGAATCCTGTAAGGCTTCCGTAAGCCAAGTTCAGAACGCCTGCGATAATGAGTATCTTTTCTGGTAGCAGCATAGTGGACCTCGTTTAACGGAAAAAAATAGCAGATAACGTCGATTTAGTCGATCAGATTCCGATACAAGAAAAGGTAAAATTGCGAGAGGTGATTTTTGAGAACGTAGCTTGGAGAGGAAATAAAAAACCCCGTCGTTTCCGACAGGGTTTAAATAAAAAGAGAAATAAGAATTAGATTCTTACTTTTTCTTACCTTTTACAGGAGCTGCCTCAAAAGTCGGAATGGACTTAGCATCGTCTTCGACGAAATCCAAATATCCATTTTGCTTCAGTTCCTCAACGTCTTCAGCAGGTAGATCCAAATCATCCAACACTAGATTCGCGTCGGTCAATAACTGGCCGAATGTCTCTGCGTCGAAACGATTCATGATTTTGTCAGAAGTGAAGTAAGGTTTTGTCTCAAAAGCCCCAACGTCTGCCTTACCTTTTCCAGATCCCCATAAGGAAAGTAAAAAATTGGAAACGTTAGTAATGTCTAAGAAATTGCTGATTCTATCTGAGGATGCAATTTGCTTTTTGACGGTAGCTGTTGTTAATACGTCTCGTGCTAGTTCTGCTCTGTTTGATCTTGCTCTTTCGGCTACACCGAAAGCGCTTAGGCTTCCAAAAAGAGTATCATCTGATACGAAATAAACAACGATGTTAATCGGAAAAATTACCAGATCAAGATATATTCTAACAGGCAATGATGCGTCAACTTTCGTTCCGTCTTCTGCATTTACTAATGTAGCTTCTGGATCATTTTTAAGTAGAGATGTTTTAAACTCGAAATATTGTTGAGCCGAACTTTCTTCTTCGAGAGAAACATTGTCAGAACTATTACTGTAGGTTCCAAAAATTGTTTCATCTGTGAAAGCATAGTAGACTAAATTAAGCGGAGCTAAAACAAGATCTAAATAAATCCTAAGTGGGTTTTTAGAAAATGAACCTGCACTACTGTTTTTTTCTGCATCTGTGTAATCGATTTTTGCTTCCTGAATCACATAATAACTACCAGCACTGTATTGGTAACCATTTCCATGAGTTGAGGAAGAGCCTGTTGTACAGGCGCCCACTGCAAAAAGTGCAATGAGTAAACCGAGAATCTTAGCCTTCATTAATAGAAATCGCTTTACCGATCACAGTTACAGTGCACTTTTCTTCGTTGTAAATTAAGATGAAGCTATAGTCTTCACATTTAGTTTTAAAACGAGGTTGGAGGATTGCATCTGCTCCGTCCAGTTTTTCCAAAGCATTGTAGATAGCTTGGTCTTTTGCGTAATCAATTGGGCTAAAAGGAACGATGAAAGAAGGATATCCGGATACAGATCCTGAATCTCTTTTGTCAGTGCCTAAGTAAGGAGTTCCGAAAGAATAAGTAGGGAAGAAAAGAGTGCGAGTTCTAGTGAAAGACGCTTCGCCTTTTACGTTTCCGATAACTTTGTAGTCTTTTCTATTTAGAGCGCGGATATCAAGGAAAGAGCTAATTTTTGCTCCTGCAATGCTGTTCGTTCCACGAGTGCTGGTACAGTTGTTCATAGAAATCATAAGGCCCATAATCAGAGCCAAAATAGCCATTTTTTTCATTAAAATCCTCTTACAGTTGTAATTTGTGAGAATGTAAAAGAAAGGTCTCACATTTGTCAATGAAATCATGAAAGAAATTACCGATTAAAAAATAATCTTTCTGTCTGATTTTTGACCTTAAAGGGATATAACGCGTTTTAGGGATAAGCTTTGCGATTTATTTCGTAACAATAGGATAAAAACGTTAAACGAAGATTACGGAATTTTGATTCATCCAATAAAAAAAACCCCGTCGTTTCCGACAGGGTCTTGTTTCCATTTCGATTGAAAGAGAGTTGATTACGGTCTTACGGAAATCACTTCATCCTTGTTCACAAGGTTTACGATGTGTTTGTATTCCGGAGAATCTTTTCCGTATTTCAGCTCGGTCGCTCTCAGAAGGTGAACGTTTTTCTTGTAACGGTATTTGAACATCTGATCTTCGGATGCTCCGCCGTATTTCTTAATCATGTTCTCTTCGAAAGCGTAGCAACTTGCCAGATACTTGTGAGCAGGATATTCCTTCTCATTCTCATCGATTTCGATGTAGAGTTCGAGGATGGGGATACACTGTGGAAGATTTTGTAAATCATACTCAGTGAGAATCCAAGATCTGTAAGTATCGGAAAGGAGTCTTTTAAACTCTGGTCTTTCTCTCAAGTCTGGGTTTTTAATTTCATCTAAGTGGTTGATCGCCTTAGTGAAATAGTTCAGAGCTTGTTGTTTCGCAACGAGTTTTTCGCGGGAAACGACACGGTCTTCTCTTGCTTTGCGGTCTACTTTTTGCCAGTACCACTTTTCATCGAGACGCTTCTTTTCCGCTTCTTCTTTGCGGTATTGTTCAACAGATTCTCTCATTTTGAGAACCGTGTTTACGCCCGATTGGTAGTTTGATAATGCCAATCTAAATTTGTTGTTAGCGAATGCCTTGGAGAGCTGGTGGAGTTCTTGGAAATTCTTGTCATAGCCCTTAAAATCAGGGTTCTTCCACAGAGCTTCTTGTTCCTGGATTGCTTTTTTACGACGTTTCTGCTCTTCCGTGAGGTTCTTGTCATCGTCTTCGGGAACCAACTCGCCTTTTAACAGCTCGTCAATTTTTTCTACAGCTTCATTGGCTTGCTGATTACCGCCCTGATTGTTTTGCTGAGCTAAAACAGACAGGTTGAGTCCCAGCACGGCCAGAAGAATGAATATGCTTTTCATCACCTTCATAATGCTCACACCTTTTACTTCTCTTTCAATGGTATTAGGGAAAAGGTACATCCTGTGCCTTCTCTCCTGTATAACTATCGGACTTCGAATCCGAGATATAAACTAAGAACGAATTTTTTTTCCGCTTTCTTCCAAATAAGCGACATAAGAGTCGTTTTTCTCGATTTGGGAGGAAACTTTTTCTTTTTTGGTCGGAATTCCGCACCGAAAAAGCACGTTCCTACTTTCTTTTAATCCCCACATTTTTCCAGCAGATTCTTCTTTTATAAAAGGTTTTCCTTCAGCCTTTTGGTGAAAAAACTGGAATTAGTCCTATGATTCTCAAAAAATACACTCCGGTTCAAGAAGGCGCTCCCAACTGTCCTCAGTGCGGGGGAGTGGGTTTTTCGCTTACGGAGAACGTTCCCGGCACCAGTTCGGGCGTTCTTACGATCTGTCATTGTATTTCCGAGAATTGTCCCTGCCAAGGCAAACCTCCTTGGAGAGTTTACGACGAAAGCCTCGGCAAGATGATTCCCTGCGTTTGTCACAACGCGAGAATGGAACTCGGTCATCTTGAAACTATATTCAAAAAATCTGGAATTCCTCCCAAATATCGATATAGAACCTTGGATCAAACCGATCATAGCGCTGCGGTGGGAATTTCTTTTACGATCGCTCACAACTGGGCGCACGATCTCGTCCATAAATGGAACGATCCCGGTTTTAAACCGCACGGCTTGTATCTTTGGGGCGGACCGGGAACGGGAAAAACGCTTCTCGCCTGCATTATATTAAACGAATTGATCTTTCGTTATAAAATAAACTGCAAATACGCTAAGATCAACCGCGACTTTCTCAATACACTAAGAGAAACGTATCAAAAAGATTCCGAGACGCACGGAATGGAAAAGACGATCGAAACGCTGTTTGCGGAAGTCGAAGTATTAGTGTTAGACGATTTCGGAGTTCAAAAAGAATCCGATTGGTCGAATTCGAAATTGTACGACCTCATCGATGCTAGATACGAGCAGGAAAAACTCACGATTCTCACATCGAACACTTCTCCCGCGGAATGGAAAGACAAAGCGGAAGGAAGAATTTATTCCAGACTTAGGGAAATGACGGAAGAAGTTCATTTGGAATGCGCCGATTATCGGTTGAAACTTTCGGAATCCGGAGGAAGAGGATGAAAGAAGCGTTTCTTTCTTTAGGATCCAATCTCGGAAACCGCGCCGAGTTTTTAAAGATCGCCGTTCGCAAATTGAAGAACACGATCGGAATCGAAGTCATAAAAGAATCGGAACCGTTGAACACGGCGGCTTTGGAAGTTACGGATCAACCGGACTTTCTCAATCAGATCTTGAAAATCGAAACTACGTTTTCTCCCGAGGAACTTTTAGAAGTCACGCTTCGGATCGAAAAGGAAATGGGAAGAGTTCGGGTGCAAGATAAGGGGCCGAGAGAAATCGATATCGATATTTTGACTTTCGACGTTGTGAAGATGCACAGCAAAGGTTTGCATCTTCCGCATCATTCTCTGTTTACTCGTCCGTTTATCCGCGAGATTTTGGAAACGATGGGCGAAGGTTCGCTGTACGAACACTTTACGGGAGGCGAATATGAAAAACGTACATAAGGTCTTTTCTCCGGAAAAGAAAGGGAAAGAAAAAATTTCCGTCGTTACGTGTTACGATTTCAGTTTCGCGAGAATTCTCAACGAAACGGAAGTGGATTCGATTCTCGTAGGAGATTCTCTCGGAATGGTGATTCAGGGAAATTCGAGTACTCTTCCGGTCACGCTGGAGGAAATGATCTATCATACGAAAGCGGTTCGCCGCGGCGCACCCGATAAGTTCATCGTGGCGGATCTTCCTTTTTTAAGTTATCAAACTTCGATCGAAGACGGGATTCGTTCCGCCGGAAGAATGATGAAGGAAACCGATTGTGACGCCGTCAAAATAGAAGGCGGATCGGATTTCATCTGCGAGTTAGTCGCCATTCTCAAGCAGATCGGGGTTCCGGTGATGGGACATCTCGGGTTAACCCCGCAGAGCGTTCACGTTTTCGGCGGTCATCGGATTCAGGGCAAAGGGGAAGAATCGAGTGCGAAGCTTCTCCGCGAAGCGGTCGCGCTTTCGGAAGCGGGAGCGTTCTCCATGGTTCTGGAATTGATTCCGGCCGATCTTGGAAAAAAGGTAAGCGAAGAAGTCGGGGTTCCGACCATCGGGATCGGAGCGGGGCCGGATTGCGACGGGCAGGTTCTCGTATTAAACGACCTTCTCGGGACGGATCCGAATTTCCAACCCAAGTTTTTGAAGAAGTTTTCCAATCTGCATTCGGTCGTAAAGGACGCTGTGGGAAATTATAACAAAGAAGTAAAATCCGGAGAGTTTCCCGGGAAAGATCATAGTTTCTGATGATTTCTTGACGATAATCGGAACAATAGAAGCTTGTAAACTAAGGGAGAATCTCCCGTTTGGAGTGAAGTGTGGACATAGTTGAGTTAGAAAAAGGCCATCCGGAAACGGAGAACAAAATCAAAGAACTGGCAAAAGAATGCGGGAATCAAACCGAAATCATCCGCGGCGCGGCGGTATCGGATACGATTCATTTCATAGGCGATACCCGCAAAATTTCCGAAAAAGAAGGCTATGTCAAAGAACTCCCGGGGGTCGCAAAAATCTGGAACGTGTCCATTCCATATAAAAACATCGCAAAAACGGCCGCAGGGAAAAACGGAGAAGTGGTTCACAGAGCCACAAGAATCGTGGAAGTCAAAGGACCGGACGGACTCGTTCGGAAGTTCGGAACGGGGAAGCATATCTTCATCGTTGGACCCGATTCCCCGCAAACATACGAGCAGACTTTGACGATCGCAAAACAAGCGGTCGAGATCGGAAAGAAATACAATATCTTAGATAGAATCATTTTCCGCGGAGGAGCGTTCAAACCCCGCACTCGTCCTACCGACTGGAGAGGTCTCGGTTGGGAAGGAATCGAGATGATGGATAAGGTCAAGGCCGAAACCGGTCTTCCGTACGTGACCGAAGTGATGGATCATACCATGGCGGAAGAAGTCGCAAAACACGCCGACATGATTCAGATCGGAACGAGAAACGCGCAGGACTTCGAACTTCTCGAAGCCGTGGGAAGAACCGGAAAGCCCGTGATCTTAAAACGCGGTTTCGGAAACGAAGCGGTGGAATGGTTTTCCGCTGCGGAATACATCGCGAATCAAGGAAATTTGAATATAGTTCTTTGTGAAAGAGGGGTGAAAACCCTTTTCATCAAAGAAGGCTACTGCAGAAACACTCCGGACTTGAACGTGATCACTCACGTAAAGAATCAGACGATTCTTCCGGTGATCTACGATCCTTCGCACGTTGCGGGTGACGACAAGATCGTGATCTCCAATCTTCTCGCTTCGCTGCCGTTCAATCCGGACGGTTCCATCACCGAAACTCTTCACGTCGAGGAATTCAGAAAAGAACAGATGTGCGACGCGGCTCAAGCGTTGCTTATGAGCATCTATGAAAAAGCGGTTCAATCGATTTTGAAATACGAGGAAGCGATTCGTCCGATTACGGACGACGTGGATTCTTATTTCGTGAAACGGAAGTCGGGGAAATAATCTCAACGAGATCGAATTGGATTGTTAAAAATAAGGATTTAGTTTCGTTCCAAGTTAGCGGACATTCTTTAGTTTAAATTTGATTTCGGTTTAAAAGGCGATCTTGAAAATTCAGGATCGCCTTTTTTATTTGGGCGTGCCCCTTCGCTTACGCTCGGGTCGCGTGCCTCCAGGCTCGCGGATACCCGCTCGTTCTCTTCGAGAACGCTTCGCGCCTTACGGCCCGCTCACGCGTTGTATTCAATAGTTTGAATGTGTTTGAGGTTGTGTTTTCGGCGCAGGAGTGGGAGAGGTCTTCACATCCTTCAGTCGTTTGATATACCAGTGCATCATGTTCTGGCCATTGTCTTCCCAGGAAAATTCGCTGAAATGAGAAAACGCTCGTTCGGAAGCGCAATAGGTCTGTGGAGAAAACAACTGAGGACGTTTTGTGATCGTTTCCGCGAGATTCTTTTCCATCTTCGTCGAGTTTCCGCAAACGGAATGGCGATACCGATCATGAATCGAAGAATCGCTTGGAATCGTATTCAGATCCAAATCCTTCGCGTTGGCGTTCGTCAACAAATTGAGAATCCGTTCGTATATGTTGGGTTTGCTGTCTTGAAGAGTCTTCAACGCTTCCAGATGAATGTTCTTTCCATCTTTGTTGAAAAGATTTACGTTCGCGCCTTTGGAAATCAAATATCCCGTAATATCGTCCAAACCCCGGAGAATCGCCTTCTTTAAAGCGGAATCTCCGTGAATATCCAGAATATTCGGATCGGCTCCGTATCCGATTAACATTTTCGTAATATTCAAGTCGGTCGAATAGATGAGCGCCGTATCACGCCCGATAGGAACGCTTCTTCCGTAAGGAATCGGTTTGAAACATTCGTAGTTGCGGACGTTCGGATCGGAACCGCTGGAAAGTAGAAGTTCGATGAAATCTGGGTTTCCGTTCATCACGGCGACGCTCAGAGCGTTGTAGCATTCTCCGATTGCGTTTACGTTTTCACCTCGGCGAAGTAAGGATCGCGCTTCTTCTAAATTTCTTTCTTTAATGGCTCGGATGAGTTTTGTGTCATGGCTGCAATCGTAGAGAAGGAGCGCGATTAAAACGAAGAAGGCGAAATTCTTCATGGATTCTTTCTTTTTAAATCGAAATGAAATTCTATTGAATCCCGAATTTCTTTTTGAGTTCGTTTTTGGTTTGTTCCCAAAGCGCGGGAGTTTTCAAACTCAGAGCATACGAAGAATTCGAATCCGCGGTTTTCAAAAGCTGTTCCGCTTCGGTGACTAACGCTCTCAAATCTTCCAAGCCGAAATTAGCGGAAACTCCTTTGGTCTGATGTAGCTCCGCTTGAAGCTCCGCATCTTTTTTTTCCTCGGTAAAACGAACGATGTTTTTGACTCGAACTTCCATATTTGTGAGGAGAGATTCCACCATTTCTTTCAACCATGCGGCTTCTTCCTCATCGTCTCCCTGTTTCAGAGAATCCAGTCTGTTCCAGTCCACAAGCATGTCGCGACCTCGCTCCAAATTTATTTTTTTCGGGTAAAGAAATGCAATTTTTCAACGAAGTTTACACTTGTTCAAGAAATCTTTAAAAGCTTGAACAAAAAAGCCGAGTCGATTTTTGTATTTTAGAACCGAAGTGAGGTCTAAATGAAAATACATCCGACTGCGATTATCGACCCTAGAGCCGAATTGCACGAATCCGTCGAGGTCGGTCCTTATTCCATTATCGAAGGACACGTTTCCATTCAAGAAGGAACGATCATCGAAAACCACGTGAAAATTTGTGCGGGTTCCGAGATCGGAAAATTCAATCGTTTTCACCAAGGCGCCGTTATCGGCGTAATGCCTCAGGATCTGGGATTCAATCAGCAATTATTGACTAAGACGATCATCGGCGACAATAATATTTTTCGCGAATACTCCAACATTCATAAGGGAACCAAAGAGGATTCTCCCACCGTAATCGGTAATAAAAATTATTTTATGGGGAACACGCACGTCGGTCACGATTGTATACTCGGAAACAATAACATCCTAACGCACGGTTGTGTGCTTGCTGGTCACGTGACTTTGGGAAGCTTTGCGTTTATCTCCGGTTTGGCAGCGGTTCATCAGTTCTGCTTTGTGGGTGATTACGCGATGGTGGCAGGTCTTGCGAAGGTCGTTCAGGACGTTCCTCCGTATTCCACCGTCGACGGAAACCCGAGTACGGTCGTCGGTTTGAACAGCGTAGGCATGAAACGGGCGGGGTTTTCTCCCGATGTTCGGAACGCGATCAAACACGCGTATAAAATCATCTATCATTCCGGTTTTACCACAAGAAAGGCTTTGGACGAACTCGAGGCTTCCGGAAATCTGATCGATCAAGTTAAGTATATTATAAAATTCTTTAGGGATAGCGATCGGGGAGTAACGGATCACAGGTGAGAATTCTTGTCACGGGTGGCGCCGGTTATATCGGCAGCCATGTAGTAGCCCAGCTTCTTGAAAAGAAATACGATCTGTTGATCGTGGATAATCTCGAAAAGGGAAACAAGGCCAATCTGTTTCCCGGAGTCGAATTGATTCAGGGGAATATCCAGGACGATTCCATCTTGGAAAAGGCGTTCGCAAAACCGATCGACGCAGTGTTTCACTTCGCTGCTTGGAAAGCGGCGGGCGAATCGATGACCGATCCTTCCAAATACGCGTTGAACAACATCAACGGGACGATCAAACTTCTTACGTTTATGGAGAAAGCCGGAACGAAGAAGTTTATTTTCTCTTCTTCCGCGGCGGTTTACGGTTCTCCGAAATATCTTCCGGTCGACGAAAAACATCCTCTTCATCCAGAAAACTATTACGGTTATACGAAACTCGCGATCGAAGAAAACCTAAAGTGGTTCGAAACTCTCAAGGGTTTCCGTTTTGCCGCATTACGTTATTTTAATGCAGCCGGCTATGATCCTAAGGGAAGATTGCGCGGTTTGGAAAGAACTCCGGCCAATCTTTTACCGATCATTATGGAAGCGGCGGTGGGTATGAGAAAGGATTTCGAAGTTTTCGGAACCGATTACGAAACTCCGGACGGAAGCTGTGTGCGCGATTACATTCACGTAAGCGATTTAGCAAAAGCTCACGTATTGAGTCTCGAATATCTCGATTCCGAAAAAAAATCGCTGACCGTAAATTTGGGTTCCGAAACGGGATATTCGGTTTTGGAGGTCATTCGTCTTGCAGAGGAAGTGGTCGGAAAACCGATTCCTCATAAGATTTCGGGAAGAAGGGCGGGCGATCCGGCCAAATTATTGGCTTCTTCCGCTATGGCTCGCGAACTGCTTCAGTGGAAGCCGGAATTCAGCGAAGCGAAAACCCTTCTTAAAACGATGTGGGACGTTTATCAAAATCCCGCGTAAACCGAAGAGAATCGGTTCGAGTTCGAATTTCCTTTCGATCAGCGGATCGATCCGCATTCCGGATTTACGGAAGTCACGTATTCCAACGGAAGATTCTCCAAAAATTCTCCGCCTAAGAATTTTCCTTTGAACTGAATCTTTCCCTCTTTGAATAAACGAACCCAGTCGTTTTGAAGTTGGTTTGCAACGGGCGCATACGACCAGTGCCATTTTTCTTCGTTGTATCCTTTGTTTCCGCGGGAAGTTTTCGGAGAATAAGGCTGACAGAATCCGAAACGTTTCGCGTTCTTCGTCATCCAAAGATAGAATTTTTCTCCGCGTCCGCCCTTTTCAAAATAAGAATTTTCTAATGCGTTTAGGTCGATGTCCGTTCCCCAGTGATGTCTGGAAGTTCCGGGAGCGCTGGAAAATTCCAAGATTAGCGAAATGATTTCCTGAGGAGTTTTCCCTTTAACGGGTTCGCGCATTTTTCGTTTACCGGAATACTTTTCTTCCCAGATTCCTTTTTGATCCTTAAACGAACGGAATGCGGAAACGATAAAGGGCTTCTGTTTTTCTTCCGGATTTTCCCTTTGATACGCTTGAAAGAGTTCCAGAAGTTTTTCCAAAACGTCTTTTCGTAGATAATGAACTCTGGATTCTCCCGGATTGGAATAAGCGGTTAAAACCGCTTCTTGTTTAAAATCACCGAGTACATACGAGTCGTTCGAAACGTTTCCCGTCTGAGCAAACAATGCGTTTTGCAAAAAGAAAACCGTAAGGATAGAGAATAGAATTTTCATATCTGGTTGTCAGGATGCAGAATTCAAAGTCTCTTGCAATGGGTTTTTGCTGCGGATTCCGGGCAAATTCCGATCCGAAAATTAGATCCGATTCTTCGGAGCGGGTTTATAATAAGGATTGAAATATTCAGGATTTCGGTAGAGTAGGTGAATTCACTTTTCGGAATGCGCGTCTTTGAATGAAAAGAAACTATGCGCGTACGCCGGGATGTGGATTTTAGTAAAAAAATTTGAGGGAGATCTTTCCAATGAAAAAGTGGTTCATCACTTCCCTGATTCCTTTTCTGTTGCTTACAAACTGTTACCTTTTTGATACGATCGGACTTTCCATTCCGGATACCGTTTCCGGAACCGAAGCTAAAAATCAAATCTTGACCAGCGCTTTGATCGGTGCGATCGCTTCTCCGGACAACACCGCGATTATCGCCGTGATTTCTCCGCAGCTTGCGAAAGTCGACGAAGATCGTTATTATAAAAAAGCGGATGTGGATGATTGCGCGAATTCCGCGCTGATCATCAACCTCGCTACGATCGATATCGGCGGTTTTACTTGTAACTTGGAACCGAGAGAATACGTTCTTTGGTGGGTTTATTAAACCGAAATCAAATGCGGCGAACGCCTGTTGTTCGCCGCGGATTAATTCGAAAACAACAATCTTCCTTCGCTGAATCTTCCCCGAATCTCTTCCTTTTCCAAATCTCCCGGGTTTCCGAACAACGCGGCGTCTTCTCTCGTTAGCTCGATCAACTTAGAATCCTCTCGTAAATCCGCGATCCTGAAATCGGGAAGACCGCTTTGACGAACTCCCATCAATTCTCCCGGTCCTCTGAGTTGAAGATCGATTTCGGATAACGCGAATCCGTCAGAAAGATTCACCATCGCGTCGAGTCTGACTTTTGCGTCTTCCGTGACTTTCGAATCGGTCATCAGAATACAAAAACTTTCCTGATCTCCTCGACCGACTCGTCCGCGCAACTGATGAAGCTGGGAAATCCCGAAACGATCCGCGTGTTCGATCACCATCACGGTCGCATTGGGAACGTCGATTCCGACTTCGATCACGGTCGTTGATACGAGAATCTGAATTCTATTTTTGGAAAATTCCTTCATTACACGGTCTTTCTCTTCGGTTTCCATTTTTCCGTGAACAAGACCGACTTCGAAATCGGGGAAGATCTCGTGTTTTAATTGTTCGTACGCTTCGATGCAGGATTTGAGATCCACTTTTTCGGATTCTTCCACGAGAGGGTAGACGATGTAACATTGTCTTCCGGAGGAAACGTATTTGCGGATGGATTTGTAAACGCCTTCTCTTCGATCCTCTTGAAACCATTTCGTCTGGATCGGCATTCTTCCTTTGGGTTTGGATTTGATCGTCAAAAGATCCAAATCACCGTAAAGAGTTAAACATAGTGTTCTGGGAATCGGAGTCGCGGTCATCGCGAGAATGTCCGGGTTTTTTCCTTTGGAGCGGAGGGTTTCTCTTTGATCCACTCCGAATTTGTGTTGTTCGTCTATGATTACGAGACCGAGTTCGGAAAAGATCACGTCGTCCTGAAAGACGCTGTGGGTTCCGATGACGAACAACGCGTCCCCCTTTTTAATGCGGTAGAGTTTTTCATATCGGTTCTTTTTCGGTTCCTTTCCCACGAGAAGCTCGATTCCCAAAAAAGGCATGTTTCCTAAAAAGGAAAGAATGGTTTGATAGTGTTGTCTCGCGAGAATTTCCGTAGGCGCGACCATGCAGACTTGGATCTGATTGTCCATATAACGCAGTGCGGTCAAAAGAGCGACTAACGTCTTTCCGGAACCCACATCGCCTTGCAGAAGAACCGCAATCGGCTGATCTTTTTTCGTGAGATCGTTGATCTTTTCCAAAGCTGAATTCTGATCGTCCGTGAGCTGAAAGGGAAGATTTTTCCGAACGGTTTCCGCGGTTTCCGATTTCGGCAAAGGCCATAGAACGCGTTTGATCTTTTCCCGTTCTTTCTTTTTGTGTTCGATCAAAAGATTGAAGTAAAACAGTTCCTCGTATTTGAGTCTGTATTTCGCGTTATCCAGAGAACCTTCGTCGGTCGGAAAGTGAATCTCGCGATACGATTCTTCTCGTTGAATCAGGTCTCTTCGTTGAACGATTTCGCCGGGAAGAATCTCCGGAATTTTTCCCTTTAACTTTTCCAAGGCCGAGTAAAGGATTTTTCGGAATCCTCTGGAATCGAGCCCTTCCGATTTCAACGCTTCTCCCGAAGGATATAAGGGAATGATTCGTCCGGCGTGAATCATTTCGGGAAGTTCGGCCAATTCTTCTTCCGGTTCCTGCGTTTCCTTTTTTTTGGAACCGGTAGAACCGACCGCGTATGTCGGTTTGATCGCGCTCGTAAGAATTTCGTAATCTGGATGAATGAGTTGAAATCCGCGGAAGTATTCGAGCTTGCCCGTTGCGACTAACGTGGTTCCCGGTTGAAAGATTTTCTGAAAGAAATTCACTCCGCGAAAGAATACGATCGAAATTCTTTCGTTGTTTCTCGTTTTGGCGCCTACTACGAGTCTCGACTTTTTTCCGTGCGCGAGATACGCGTCCACGACTTCTACGATGAGGGTTACGGTTTCCCCGGTTTTTAAAAGGACATTGTCCGTAAGATTGCGGTCCAAATATCTTCTCGGAAAAAAGTTGAGAAGATCCTGAAGCGTATGAATGCCGATGGATGCGAGAGCCGCAGCTTTCGCCGGGCCCACTCCTTTGATGACCGTAACGGGCGAAAGAAGTCCGCTGTTTCCGTTCGTATTTTCCGTTTTAGAGACCGAGTTCTTCATCCTTGACTTCAGTGGGCGTCCATTCCGGATCGGTAGTCTGCGCAACGTTAGACGGAGAATTCCGATTCTCCGTTAAGGATTCTTCGCCTAAACCGAGATAACAATATCTACATCCGTAAATTCTCGCGTGGCGTTTGATACCGGGAGAAGGAGGCTCAGCAATCACGGCATATAAATATTCCGTTTTTTGCAAGTATTTTCCGCAGACCGGGCAGATCCTCGGCTTCGGAAGATTCGGGTCCCAATTTTTCCCGTAGACTTTTTTCGGGTCTCCGTATTCTTTCGAAACTCCGTTTGCAGCGTCCCTTTTTTTTTCGGCGCGATCGATCCGTTTCGTATCGACGGAGTAAAGAAGATGAAAGAAAACCGCGGCCACTCCCAAACAGAGCATCACGGTCAAAAAGCCGGTCATTGTTTTAGATAATCCTTGATTTTGGCCGCCATCGTCGACGGAAGTCCGATGCCTTTATCCTGGAGCCGATGGGAATATTTATGAAACGAATACGTATGCTGCGAGGTTTGAACGATCCCGTCGAAACATCCTTCGATCGATTCTTCCAAGGATTTGCTCAACGGGATGTTGGAAGCGATCTGTTGTTCGTATTTTCTCAAGAGCTTTCTGTTGACTCCTCTGCAGATCGATCGGTAAAAACAGAATCGAATCACCATTTCCGATTCGGCATGTCCGTTTAAAATATCCCGTTCGAGCTGATTCAGATTGATGCAGTCCACGATTTCGAGTTTATACGCGTCCGTACTGTGTTCGTAGGTGACGAGGTTCATAAACAAGTGTTTGAAGAGGGAGATCTTATAACAATCCTCCATACCGCACTCGCCCATCTTCGAATTTTCGCATTGAGTGTACATCACAATATCCGTGTCGGATTCAGCGGTCGCCTGACCGAAATTAAGCGAACCTAATATATCGAACGCGACGACGTCTCCTCCGAAGTTGATGAGCTTGGAGAATTTTTTAAAGTCTTCGATTCTTTCTCTGGAAATTTTCGTTTCGTGGGACCGGAAATATCTTTTTAACCCGGTGAACTTTTGGATGGTGGGATTGTTTTTGAAACCTGAGATCGTCATTTGTTAGATTCTCACAAAATCTTCTGCCGACACCTCCGAATCCTGACTTACGAACGTTACGCAAGGAACGTTCCCTCTGCAATCTACGTTCATTAAGAGGCGAATTTTGTGGTCCACCAGTCTATTCAATTTTACGGTTTCTACAAGCCCATTTTCTAAAAATATTTCCGAGAAGAATCCTCCGGGTTGAAATCCGAAGACGGAATCCACGGCTCCGAAGTTGGAAGGATTCAAGAATACGGTTTTCCCTTTTTTGATCACGCCTTGGTCTTCGTGCACGTGCCCCGAAACGACGAGCGCCGGATGATAATCGTCCAAGTATCTTCGAATTCCCTGAGAACCCACGTTTCCGTAGTTGGGAATCTTATCCAAAAAACCGTAAGGGGGATTATGAATCACGACGACGTCCGGCTGTTCTTCCTTGAAGAAGTCTTCGGGTTCGCTGTAACTCTTACCGTTGCGGTTGTATTCGTGAAATTTGACGGCGAGCTTTTCCGGAATTCCGGAAGTGAGAATCGGAGCGCCGCCGTAACCTGCGAACTTATAACCGTCCTGTTCGAACGTCTTGCGATGAATGTCGCGTTCATAAAGAGCGCTGTATTGAAGATCGATGTCGTAGTTTCCCGGAAGAACTCTTACAGGTGCGCGGGAATACTTTTGAATGAGGATTTCGATGAGTTCGTATTTTTCCTTCATCGTTTTTGCCGCTTGATGAAAGAGAGTTCTGTATTCTTTAGATTTTTCGACTATATCGGAACTGTATTTTTCGGGAAAACGAATCGCTCTTGTCGCATAATCGTAAGCGTTGATTTCCTCTTTTTGATCTTTGGAGATTCGATACATCTCCTCTTGAATTGTGCAGAATTCTATGATGCGGTCGGTACTGAAGAAGGCTTTGTAGATAATGTCGCCTGAAAAGAGATATAGATCGGCCGTCGTTTGCTGAAGGATCTCTTTCAATCCTCTCAGACCGTCGTGGATATCAGTCAGATAGATGATTTTCATTTCAATCGACCCGAAACGTTACCGTCTCTTTTGCGCTACAGTTTTTCCTTTCGAAAAATGGAAGCCGTACACTCAATTTAGAAATAGGTTATGGAATGTCCAACCTTTCTAAAGATTAGTCTCTCCATAGAAGGAGAAGGGTGTCGTGATTTTCGGAAATCGGTTCGATTCGAATGTATTCCGGGCCGAAAAAATCGAGAAGCGGTTTTAAGATCGTTCCGGACTTTACGAATAAGAACACGTTTCCTTTTTCAGGAATCACCTTTTGAATCGTGATTTTTCCGGCGAGGTCCGGAATTTCCGAAAGGAAATAATCCATGTTCACCGTGATCACGTTTCGAATTCCTGTTAGACGAAGAATTTCCGGAATTTCCTCAACGATGGTTTCTAAAATATAACGCCGATAGAATTGGAATATTTTCGAAAAAATTCGGATCGGATCGACCTTTCTCGGAGTGTGACTGAATAAACGGAAGGAACGAATCTGAAGGCGAACCTGATTTTGCACCACACGAACCGGAGTTAGGCTAACGTTGTAATCGACGAAATCCGTTTTCAACAAACGGGACCAGAACAAACCTTGAATCGAAAAATGTCCGGTTAAAATAAGGACGCCGTTGCCGGAATCGAACTCGAGGGATTCGAGAGGATCGTCGGACTCGGCAATTTTTTTCTTCAAAATTTTATTCAAAGAATGGAGTTTAAGAGTGATTTTATAATTGCTCTTCTGGCTTTCCTTTTCGGACGAGTGTCCGAGAAAAATATCAAGCGGATTGAAGCCTATGAGTTTCCTCAAATTGAGCATGGGAGATCAAAAATAGTTTGCGGGCAAAGAAGAGTAAACTAAATTATTGATTCCAAGTCGGGATCGATATTTCGGATTCGAATTACGAAAGAATTTTTTTCGACTCTATTCAGCTTGAGGAGCTTTCATGAAAATCGGAGTGATCGGATCGGGAAGTTTTGGAACCGCGTTAGGAAGCCTGTTGGCGGACAAGGGTTACGACGTTACGCTGTGGTGCAGAAACGATTCTCAGGTGGAAAGCATCAACCGCGATCACGTCAACAACAAACACCTTCCGAATTTCACTCTTCCCGAAAAGCTGACCGCGAGCAAGGATCTAAGAACGGTCGTGGAAGGAAAGGATATGATCGTATCTTCTCCGCCTTCTCACGCGTTGACGGATATCTTACGCGAGATCAAAACGTACTTACCCGAAAAAGTTCCCATCGTATCGGCGAGTAAAGGAATCGAAAACGGAACCCTTCGTCTCGTATCGGAGATTTTCGAATCGGAACTTCCGGGAAAATATCACGCGTATCTTTCGTATTTATCCGGACCTTCTTTCGCGAAAGAAATCATACAAAAAGTTCCCACCATCGTAAGCATCGCGTCGAAAAACGAAGCGACCGCACGGAAAGTTCAGGAGATATTCAGTTTCTTATATTTCAGAACGTATTGGACTCCGGATGTGGTCGGGGTCGAAGTGGGCGGCTCCTTGAAGAACGTAATCGCATTGGCCGCGGGAGTGAGCGACGGACTCGGCTTCGGACAAAACACGAGAGCGGCTTTGATCACGAGAGGACTCAACGAAATCACGAAGATCGGTTTGAAGTTGGGTGCGGACCCGATGACATTTCTCGGCCCTTCCGGAATGGGGGATTTGATTTTGACTTGTTGCGGAGAACAATCACGCAATCGCACCGTCGGGTTTCGATTGGGAAAGGGAGAAACACTCGAACAAATTCTTTCCAGCATGAACGAAGTTGCCGAAGGAGTAAAGACGACGCAGAGCGCGTACGAACTTTCGCAGAAGTTGGGGATCGAGATGGCGATTACGAACGAGGTTTATAAAATGCTTTACGAAGGTAAGAATCCGAAAGAAGTTGTGAAAGACCTAATGAAACGCGATCTAAAGAGAGAAGGCGTTTCCGTCTGATCCACCTTGAAGCTTCTTTCCTCTAAATTCTTCCTTTGTCTGTTGTTCGGTCTTGTTTGTTCTTATTCCGTTGCGGCTCAGACAAAACAGGAGTTCGGATGGGCCAAAAGTGGCGACGGTTTTTCGTTCAATTTAAACGGAAGAACCGTTTTTCAATCGAACTCGGAAGTCACTTCCTTTCCCGATAGTTTAGGTCTATTAGAAAAATCTGATTTTCTATTCTTCGCCGGAGAATACTACGTTCTGAACAAGGACGTTCGGCGGTACGAGTCTCTGCTCAAACTTACAAATGGCGCGGAACCCGAACTTGTTTTGGGAGGAATTCTTTTAAGAATATTAAAAGAATTGAATTTTAATTCCAAAGAATCTTCCCGAGCGTCGCTTACACAATTCGTTAAAAATGAAAAAAATCCTTATCTCAGGGAACTTGCGGAAGGTTTTGATCTTGCGGTCTTCGAAAAGAAATCCCCCGAAAATCTGAAGTGTTCCCGAAAGAACGTTTATTATTCTCTTTGTAAAACCCTGCGTTTGAAAAAATATCTTTCCGATTTTTCACCCGAGGCTAAATCGCACGAACGGGAATATCTGAATTTAAACCGAACTCTCGCTCCGTTTTTGGAAGATCCCGAACTCAAATACATTCCGTTTTTGAGTAATTTCATTTTCAACATCGCGGATCAGCTTGCGGAACTCGGTCTTTCCAAAGAAGCCGTTCACTTTCAAAAGATTCTCATCATCTCCGAAAATTTGAGTGGAAGAATCATCGGATATTCGTACGAAAAGTTAGCGTATTTCTATTTGATAGGCGGGGATCTCGTCTCCGCCGAAAAGGTTTTGGATTATATTCTCAAATACCATCCGGACTTGCGGACTCCGTATAAGAATCATCTTTATCTAAAGTTGGGAACGATCGCGTATCTCAATCAGGAATATAAGAAATCCTTGGATTATTATTTGAATCTGGATTTTCTGGAATGGTCTTCCACGATTTTAAATCCGTTTTTAGGAGAACCGATTTCGATCAACAGCGCGCGGGATTTGATTTCGATGGCGATCTGGAGATCGAAAAGTTCGTTCAAGGCAGTGGACGCGCTCAAGTCCGTTTCCACTCCGAAGAATTTAACGGAAGACGATCTGTTTACGCGACTTCGCATTATACAAATTCTTATGAACGACGAACCGGAAGTCGCCGGAAAGATGGCGACCGAGATTACGTTTCTTGCGCAGAGCAAGGGTTGGAAACGGGTCGAATACGCATCCACTCTTCTCAACGGATTCATTCATTACAAAAAGAACGATCTGAGAAAGGCGATCATTGAATTCACGAAGGCGTACGGAATCTTAAAAACGGCCGATCCGGTTTATACGGAAGAATGGATTCGATTGACGGGATTGTTCTATTCTCATAAGGAATCGAGAAACTTGAAGACGGTGAAAGGTGCGCTCGATCAAGCGGTCGCGATCACGATTCATCGAAGACCGGACGATATGCTTCTTCAATTGAAGAATTATCTTCCCGCAGTGTACGGCGTCCGCGAGTTTACGGACGCGGCGATCAATTACTACATTCTTCACGGACACAATACGGAGTTATTGGGATTCTTGTCGCGTCTTGAACAAAAGGACGTCATGGGAAACACCGCTTATCCGAATACTCTCGTTTCGATGATCGATACGAGCCGAAGAATTTCCTCCTTTCGCGGATTTTATCCCGGTCCGAAAGAACATCTGACTTCGAGCCGATCGGAGATTCGCAAAACGGAGGTTACGCGACTCCTGGAAGAGTTGGATCCGTTTCGAAATCAAGAAATCAAAAAATCTCATATTCCCGTTCTCAGCGTTTTTGTTCGCGATAAAAGAACGTATATCTTTTGGAAGGCCGGAGATTCTCAGGAATTGGAGTTGAAGGAAATTCCTTCCGAGTCCGCGTCGTCTTTTACCGTCCAAGTCGTATTAAAATCTTTGATCGAATCCTTGTATAAACGGGACAGCGTTCAGATCTATCTGAACGTTTCGGGAATGGAATCCTTCGATTATCTCAAAAAAGAATTTCCGGATATCGATTTCCGGTTGTTCGCGAAATTCAGCAGAAAAGAAGACACGGTGAAAGCCGATCGGGTTTACGTAAGCGATTGCAAGAATACGGAGAATTTAACGAAGCCGAATTTTGAAAAAGTGGGTTCCGCTTATTTCGAAGGAAACAAACTTCTCACCGGAAATCATTCGATGATGGTTTGGAATTTGAAAGTGGAGGATAATTCTCCCGGAAGTTTGAACGAATACGCATGGAGTTGCGGAGAGGATCAGATTCGTTTTTCCAGATTACATAGACGTTACGATTTTAGAAACACTCCGAGCCGTTTGATTTTTACGAGAGATTCTTTGAGCGGCAACGGTTGGAAGGGAAGATCCGAAGACTTTTTGGATTGGGTTTCTTTTTGGATCAATTCCGGAGTTCATAGAATGTATTATACTAAGTCCTTGGATTTGAATTCAGAATCGGACATAAATTTATTAGAAAGACTTTCTCAGGAAACGAGCGAACCGGAATCTTCGTTTCGCGGAATTCGAATTCGAAAACATATCGAATGAATGGAATCGGTTCCTTTTTTTTCATAACAGCGTTCTATAAAATTCAAAGATTTTTGCTTTTTAACGATCGACATTTTACGCCAATTCAAAGACTCTATCCAGTAAAGTCACATGGACCCCGAAGGTAGTCAGTTCTACATTCCAACGAACCTCAATTTCCGTCTCCTAAACCCAGAATCCGGGCTCAATTTCAAATCACGCAATCTTAGATCCAATTTAATCTCTACTTTTCCACGATGGAACTAATCGGTTTTTTTATTATCATCCTACTTATATTCGCGAACGGATTTTTCGTTTCCGCGGAATTCGCCTTGGTTTCGATTCGACCTTCCCGCTTGGAAGAATTGATTAAGGAGAATCGACCTCTCGCGTTCATTACCAAACGCGCCGCGCAAAAGTTAAACGACATGTTGTCCGTTTGCCAGGTCGGAATTACGATCGCCAGTCTTCTGTTAGGTTGGGTCGGCGAGGGTTATGTTTCGCGTTGGCTGACTTTTCTTCTGGAGATGCTCGGGTATTCCGTGAACGACGCGACGGTTCACGGTTTGGCGATCACGGTTTCGTTTACGATCATTACGTTTCTTCATATTCTTTTGGGAGAACTTCTCCCAAAAACGATCGCGATTCAAAACACCGAAACGATCGCTCTTTTTATCAGTATTCCTTTATTCTTTTTTTATTATCTGTTTTACCCGATCACGTTCTTTTTAAACGAACTGACTTCCTTTCTTTTAAAGCTGATGGGAATTCAAGCGAACAAAAGTAGAATGATGCATTCTCCCGAAGAGTTGATGATCATCATCGAGGAACAGAACAAACAGGGTAAGATCGATCAGGAAGAATTTCAGATCATCCAAAATACGTTTCAGTTTTCCGAACATCAGGCGAAGGATGTGATGACGCACCGTCTGAGCATCATCGGAATTCCGCACGATACAACGATGGACGCTTTGATTTCGATCATCGCGGAACATCATTTTTCTAGATATCCGATCTACGAAGGGAACACGGATAAGATCATCGGAATCATTCACGTTCAAACCTATCTGACTTGGTTGTCCAATTCCAAAAAGGGAAGAAAGGAAAAAGTGACCGCCATCATGCAGCCTCCGATCTTCGTTCCGGAAGGACTTTCGATCGAAAAAGTGATGCAGAAGCTGCGGGAAAACAAACAGCACATGGCGATCGTCATCGACGAATACGGCGGTGTTTCCGGTTTGTTGACCCTTGAAGATATTATCGAAGAAATTTTCGGACAGATCCGGGACGAAACCGACGATCACGAAACCGATCCGTTTCCCGCGCAACATTCCGATAGTTTTACGATCGACGGGGAAGCGGAACTCGACGAACTCAAAGAGATTCTCGTGGGAGTTCAAGACGAAGAGATCAAGGATATTCGGACGATTGCGGGTTTTATTCTCGGGCGTTTGGAAGATATGCCGGAAGAAGGTTCTACGATCACTCTTCAAACCGGAACTCTTACGGTCGAAAAGATGGAAGGAAATAAAATTCTTTCCGTTCGCTTTACTCGGGGCAGTTTGAGCAATAAGGCTCAGTCTAAGAAATAATACCGGAAACATTATGGCCAATCCTGGAAAAGAAATACTCATCGCGGTTTCAGGAAGCATCGCGGCTTACAAGGCTTGTGAGCTTGTTCGCAATCTTACGAAAGAAGGATATCCGGTGAGCGTAATCATGACGGCCCATGCGACCGAGTTTATCGGACCGATTACGTTTGAAGCGATGACAGGAAAGAAAGTTCGGATCGACGAATACGAGCAAGGAATGGCTCATATCGATGCGAAAAATTCCGCAGCTGTGATTGCCGTAGTTCCGGCCACTGCGAATATCATCGGGAAAATGGCGAACGGAATCGCGGACGATCTTGTAACTTCCACATATCTCGCGGCGAATTGTCCGGTAATCGTCGCTCCCGCGATGAATCCGTTTATGTATTCTCATCCAGCAGTTCAAAGAAACTTAAAACGCCTTGCGGAAGACGGTGTGATTCTTGCAGATCCTTCCGAAGGCGTTGTCGTATGTGGAGACGAAGGTTACGGAAAGTTAGCCGACATTTCCGTGATTCAAAAGTTGATTTTGGACGTTTACAAAAGAAATTCTTAGATAAAGGTAAGAGATTGGGATTTTCCAAAGCCATTATCACTTCCGGACCGACTCGAGAATGGATCGATCCGGTTCGTTATATTTCGAATGCTTCTTCCGGTAAGATGGGCTTTCATATCGCGGAAGAAGTCGCGCATTGGATTCCCGAGGTCGTTTATATTCACGGTCAGGTTTTGGACGATTATAAAAGTCCGAAAGGAACGAAGGAGATTTCCGTTGAAACGACTTCCGATATGTGCGATGCGGTTCTGGGGGAGTTGGCAGAGGGCACGATTTTGATTATGGCGGCTGCTCCGGCGGACTTCCGACCATCACGGAGTAAAGAATCCAAGATCAAAAAGGAAGATGGTAGCGAAACCCTCCTCTTGGAATTAGTTAAGAACCCGGATATTCTGAAGACTGTCAGTTCTAAGATCCAAAAAGAAGAAATTGCGGGTTGTTGCTTGGTCGGTTTTGCTGCGGAGACGGATTCTTTGGAAGACCATGCACAGGGAAAACTCAAAAGTAAGAATTTGGACTATATTGTTGGAAATTATGTAGGGAAAAATCAGAAAGGCTTTGGAGAAGTGGACACGACTGTGATTATTTTTTCTTCGTCCGGGAAAACGACGGAAATCGGTCCTTTTTCGAAAGAAGTGATTTCCCGGAAGATTGTCGCTTTTTTGAAAGGAGAAACAGAGAAATCTTTCGTGAAATCCTAGTTTAGGTCGGAACTACGGCGTTAAACAGGGATTTACCTTGGACATAAACGGTTACTTAAACCAGCCCAGCTAATTTTTCCTGATCTTGAGCAAGGAGAATAACGGATTCACAGTATGTTTCCCAATCGGTTCTGCCAGAAGCAAAGTCGAGATAAATGGATTCCAATAAAAGAAAAAACATAAATCACCTCTTTCCTATAGAATCGAGCAGAACTTGGAATTTCCTTGAGTTCTTTTTCTTGCCGAAGATAATAGGGAAGTACTTTAAGTATTAAATATGTCTCTCGCTCTTTCCGAATCCAAGATCCGGAATCTAAAACAAAGCTTAGAATCCTCTAAAATCCCTTTTAGGTCGGAAGTCCGTCTCGGAGTTTTGTCTTCATTTAAAATCGGCGGTATCTGTCCGGTCGTCATCGAACCCGAAAGTTCGGAACAAGTATTAGAAGCCCTTCATAACTTTCATAAATCCGAAATTCCCTGGAAAATTCTCGGGGGTGGTTCCAACCTGTTGATTTCGGATCATCCGGATAACTTCGTAACTCTACGATTGTCGGGAAAATTTAAAGAGTATGAATCCAAGGGCGATGGACGGTTCCGGATCGGGGCCGCTACGAACACTACACCTACGTTTCGCCAAATCTCGCAATTGGGTTTTACCGGGGCAGAGTTTCTGAGCACAATACCTGGATGGACAGGGGGAGCTGTCATTCAAAATGCAGGGTGTTATGGTGGGGAACTTTTTGATTTGATTCAATCAGTTGAATTCTTAAGAGAAGATGAAGTTTTAGTTCGTAAACCTTCCGAAATTCAGCATGGATATAGGCACACGGAATTTCTAAAAGAAAAGAACTCAATCATCTTAGGGATCGAGATTCTTCTTAAAGAAGGAAATTTAGAAGAGATTGAAGAGTCGCTGAAGGATAAACGTGATCGAAGAAATTCCTCCCAACCCGAAAATAAAAAAAGTGCCGGTTCAGTTTTTAAGAATCCAAAAATTTTTCGGGAGGATGGAAAAGAAATCAAAGCGTGGGAATTGATCGACCAAGCTGGCTTGCGAGGTAAAATACGAGGCGGTGCACAAATATCTCCCGAACATTGTAATTTTATCGTTAATGTCGGAACTGCGACCGCTTCTGATGTAAATTATTTGGTAGAACTTGTTTTGGATAAGGTGTTCAAAACTTCTGGAGTTAGATTAAACAGAGAGATCGAATATTTCGGTGACATTCCGTGATTCTTTCGGAATTCCGACCAACATTTCCATTCACAGAAAAATCTTAATCCTTCGACGCATACATAGAAAGATCCGCTTCGTGAATTAATTCGTCCAGTTTTTGAAGTGAACCGACAGACATTCCCCAAGTAAAATTGTAAGGAGGATTGTGATCTTTGCATTTTCTAAGCAATACCGACATTGCCTCATGGAATCTGGTTTGAGTCTGCGTAATTTTATCTTTGTTTTCGTGCTGTACCAGGATTAAGAATTCATCGCCACCGATTCGAAATATTTTGTCAGTTCCTCGAATCACATATCGAAGAATATTAGCGAAATGGCAAAGAACCAAGTCTCCTGTTTTGTGACCATAGGAATCGTTAATTACCTTGAAATCATTCAAATCTAAAAGTGCAACTAATGCTCGGTGATCTTCCATCCGTCTACCGGACCATTCTTCTTTTAGATGATTCAATTTGTTTCTATTAAAAACTCCCGTGAGAGCGTCGCGAAAAGCAAGAACTTTCGTTTCTTCATATTGATTTGAATGAACTAATGAAATCGCAGTGAAGTCGGCAATCGTTTGCAGAATCACCAAGTCTTCCGGAGAAAAAGATGAACCATCGAATCGATTCACGAGCTCGATTACTCCGTGAACTTGACCTCTAAAAATCATCGGGACGGCGATAATCGTTTTCGTTTCGAATCCGGTTCGCTCATCGACCTTTCGAGAAAATCGCGGATCGTTTCTGGCGTTTTCGACAAAAACGGGGGATTTCGTTTGAACAACGGAACCGGCGATTCCTTCTCCAGATTTTAATCGAATATTTTTAATTCGTTCGAGTTCAAGTCCTTCGGCAATCAAAAAGAACAATTCTTCAGAACTTTCATCGTATCTCATAAGACTCCAGTTTTCGGGGCTGAAGAATAAACGGACTTCTTCCATAACTGCATCTAAGATATCTTGTTGTTCGAGCGATGATGTAATAATTTTACCGATCGAAGAATACAGTTTTATCAGCTCAGGTTTTGTATCTTTTAAGGTCATAACGAATTCTATTTCTTTAGACGAATCCATGGTTTATTTGCCATTTTAGCGTAAGTTTTTATTTTAAAAGATAAAACCGCTATATATCAAGAGATTTCTAAGAAAATCGGCTTATTTTTATTAGGAATCAACGATCAGTTCAAAGACAATTTGTTGATTTTTGATCGAGAAACTTTGAACAAGACTTGTTATTTTGCATTTCGTTTTATCAATTCTTTGATCCAAGAATTCCTTTACAGTCGATTTGCGCATTTCCAAAGCCATCAAGAGGACGAATGTCTTGCACATAGACGTCCCCAAGTATCTTCCGAGGGTTCGGAGTTCCGCCCAGTCTTGTTCGTTCGGTCGAAACGACATTCGTATTAAACCTAATGATTTCGTTTGATATGATATTCTTTCTCGTCTATGAGGTTTTTGATTTTTTAAGATTTCAAATTTATAACGTTGAAGAAGAATTTTAAGATAGTTTGCTAAATTTCTATTTTGATGAATTTTTTTGAGAGCATACGAATAGAATTTAGTTGGGATGTAAACATCAGCAGTAAATCTTCCACTTGAAGTTCGCAATTCTCTGCTGTGCTGGAATTTCGGGAAATGCATCTTTTTACCGTTCATGTCCGAAGCAGTTCCGAGAACTATTTTCGGAGAACGGTAAAAAGCGATTTTTTCGTTAAAGCAGGGATTTTTGTATTAGCTTAATCACCGGAATTCCGACCACTAAAGATCCAAGATCAGCCGAACTCTCTCTTCCAACCCGCGGACCCGATCCAAATACAAAGCATCGACGGAACAAGCCAACACCAAGCTGTGCAAAAGATCGACACAAAGAGAAAGCTTTTCTTCCTTCCTTTGAATCCTTTCGTTCCGTTCAAAAGCAACTTCGAGCAATTTGCGATATTGGCTTCCATATCTTTCTGTGTATTCGTTCTGCAAATTAACGGGGGCAGAGTAAATCAGGCTAAAAGGCAATCGCGCTTTGTCCGGATATTCTTTTGCCGTTTCAGCAACGGCTTTAAAGATCGAAATCACTTCAATATGAAGGCCTTGATCGCGAACGACCCTTCTTCTAATCTCGTTGAGAATGAGAAGGTGGGTCGCAATTAACGCCTTTCTAAAAAGGTTCTCTTTAGAATGAAAATGATGATAAATGCTCGGCTGCTCTAAACCACACTCTTTGCTAATTTCTCTCAGGGATGTTCCGTGAAAACCTTTTCTAGAAAACGCGATTGCCGCTCCCTCCAAGATCCTTTCACGGGAATTTTTATAGTCTCTATTTAAGGGATATAGAGGACTTCCGTCTTTTCTTAACACTTGCTTGGTAACTCCGGCTTTATGGATCTTTTTCTATGGATGATCCTAAAGCTTTTTTTCAAATATCTTAATATTCTATCCTTCAAACGTCAAAATTCTTTTTTGAAAACCTCAAAATAATTTCGAGTATCGTTAGGAAGAATAGAAGGAGAGGGTCCGAAGCCCGGATTGCTTTGATTCGGATTGTATTGACCTTTGTTGTCTTTCTTATTATTGTTCGCCTGATAACTTACCAAAGTGCTGAATAGAAGTTCAAAATTCGCAACATTTAATGTAGAATCTTCTAAAGTAATTTCTACTAAGAAGTGATTTCCCGAACTCGTGTAGTCGAACTCGTAAAAGAAGACTGGATCAGCGTAAGCTGAAAAAATCGGAGCGATTTTCTTATCTTTTTTGTCGCTTCTATAAATCTGAACAAGGAAAGAATGAGCCGAGTCGTCGTGAGCGAGTCCTATTCCCAGTTTGTAATTTTGTGTTCCTTCTTCTTGGATAGAAGGAAGATGAATTTTATAAATAACTGAGTTCCCTTTAAAGACAGCACCGTTGAATTGATGCTTTTTTTCGACATTGTATCCCGAGTCTCTCAGATTTCTCCTGACTTCTTCCAGATATGCCTTGAGTTCCTTTCTTTCCTCTGCCGGTTTTCCGACCACCGACGTTCCAGCCGGGGTCTTATCCTGAGGTTCAATGGAATCCGAAATCGAAAAGATCGCTAAAAGGAGGAAGAAGGGGAAAATTTTACCGAATTTGGAAATAGTTCCGTTCATTTGATTCTCTTCCTACGTAGTGTAGTCGAGGATATACTTGATGAAAAGATTTTTTTATTCCTTCATCTTCCCCTTTTGTTTTTTTCCGATTCGCCGACATATAAAATAGAAACACCAATTCGGCGGAATTTCATGAAATTTAAGATCCTTCTTCCCCTTGTCCTTTTAACGTTCGCAAACTGCGTTTCCAATTCGAAATATGACTCGTTGCTCAAAGCCTATGAAGAATCCAAATTGGATAACCAAAGAATTCTCGGCGAAAAGGAAGGGCTTTCCCGCTCTTTGGACGAATTAAAACGAATTCAGGAAGAATCCGAACAAAGAATCCAGGAATACAAAGGACTGATGGCAACATTCCGTTCCTTGATCGATGCGGGTAAGCTCAAAATCAAGATTATCGACGGAAGAATGGTGGTCGTTCTTTCTTCCGATATTTTGTTCCCGGTGGGCTCCGCATTCTTATCGCCGTCGGGAACAGCGGCAATTCGAGAAGTCACCGGCCTTCTTGCTTCGCTTGAAGGAAAACGTTTTCAGATCGAAGGACATACGGATGATACCCCGACCGGAATTAAAGGTTATACGAACTGGGAACTGGCGTCATCCAGGGCTTTGAACGTTCTTCATACGATGGTCAAGGCGGGAATGCCCGAGGTAAGAATCAGCGCTGCAAGCATGGGGGCTTCACGACCGGCGGTTCCGAATACTTCTCCCGAAAACCGCGCGGCTAACAGGAGAATCGAAATCGTGATCGTTCCGGATCTGAGCAATCTTCCCGGGATGGAAGAATTGAAGAAATACTCCAATTGATTCCTTTACGGAAATATTATGAAAATTGAATTTTAGGTGAAGGTATAAGCCCAGTAGATCAGCAAAAGCTGAATGGGTAGTCTTAACAATAAGGCCCACTTAGGAGGATCGGTCTTTCTTCTCGATTGATAGTGATATAGATTGGCCGGGAATACCGCAATGAGAAGAAGGATCACTCCCCAGGCTCCGAGTTGTTTTGTTTCAGGAACAAGCAACATCGCCCCCAGCGCGATCTCTACTAAGCCGCTGAAATAAACGACGAACTTAGGAGAGGGAATGTAAGGAGGCATGATTCTTAGATAAAATTTGGGTAATACGAAGTGCATTACTCCCGCAAAGATATAAAGAATCGCCATCGTATAAAGGCTAATCACGGATGTTTCCGGCATAACTATTTCCTTTTTTAAGAGTTAAGGATTATACCAGATCGGCAAGGAATCGGATTTAAAAAATTTCAAACCGTCCTTTTTTCCCTTCCTCGGAAACGACTTCTTTGTTTTCGGATTTTAATCCGAAATCCGGCGATTCGAAGAGAATGAAGCTGCTTCTGACGGAATTCTTCCCTTCTAAAAAGGTCTTTCTGAGTAAGGAAACGGTTCGAAGTTAAATTCATAGGCAACATTCTCCTTGCCCTGGAATTACTCGGTCATCATAGGAAAGTTCGATAAAGTACAAGAAAAAAAAGAATCCATCTGAAATTTTTTTATGTTTCGTTACTCAGGGTAGATTTTCGTTTTAAAATTTATCTTTCGTCCGTATTCTAAAATCGAAGGCTCGAAAAAATGGATCTCGATAAACCACTTAAAAACGTGATGACGACGCGGATCATCACCATAAACATAAAGGACACGGTCGCAAGGATCGGCGCAATATTCGACAAACTGGAATTTCACCACCTTTTGGTGATAGACGACCAAAAGAATTTGATCGGCGTCATTTCAGATCGAGATTATTTGAAAGCAATCAGTCCTTTTGCCGGAACGAGAATGGAAAGAATTCAAGACACGCAAACTTTGACGAGAAACGCTTCGCATATCATGAGTTCCTTTTTAATTACCGTTCAAGAAGAGCAAAACGTCCGATATGCCGTGGAGCTGATGCTCCGTTATAAGATTTCCTGTCTTCCGGTGATGAATTCTAAGAACGAAATTGCTGGTATCGTGACATCAAGGGATATATTGAACGAAATTCTGAAAGATCCGGCCGGGTTAAACCCTTGATTCGGCGATTCTAAGAACGCCTATTCTTTCCTTCTGTTTATTCGAAAAATAATCCATAGAAATCGAATATTCGGAATATATGTTTTCCAAAGTTTCCGAGACTTTTTCCCACGTGCATTCTATCGCTTTCTTTCTCGCTTTTGCGGCGACCTTCTTTCTAAGTCCGGGGTTATGGGAGAGGAATCTTGTCATATCGATAAATTCCTGTTCTTTTCCGAAACGAGGAAGAAGAGCGGAAGCTCCGTGCTCTAAGTAGGAACCCGCCGCCGCATATTGATAAGCGACCAAGGCTATTCCGCTCGCCATCGCTTCCAAAACGACGTTTCCGAACGTTTCCGTCATGCTCGGAAACAGGAACAAATCTCCGGAAGCATAATGTTTTGCTAATTCTTCCCCTTTCTTTAAACCGCAGAAAATCAAATCGGGATTCTTCTTTTCCAGAGTTTCGCGAAGAGGGCCTTCGCCCACCAGAACCATCTTTGCGTTCGGATCCGTTTCTTGGATTTTACGAAACGCTTGTACAGCAAGCTCTATGTTTTTTTCCGCCGCAATTCTTCCCACATAGAGTGCGACGAGCTGATCTTGCGTCGCTCCCCATTCTTTTCTAAGGGAAGAATCCCTTTTGGACGGGTGAAATAGATTTGTATCGATACCTCTCGAAACGATTCTTACGTTCTCGTATCCTTGTTGTAAAAGATGATCGACCAAATCTTGCGAAGGAGTTAAGGTGATTGCCGTACGATTGTGAAGCCTTCTTAGATAATTCCCAACAAGCTTGCCCGCAAATCCCACCTTGTAGTATTCCGTGTAAGAATGAAAGTTCGTTCTAAAATCGCTGACCACCGGAATTCCTAGATCCTTTGCTGCGCGAACGGCGGACCAACCGAGCGGTCCTTCCGTTACAACGTGAACGATATCGGGTTTTTCCTTTTTGAAATGTCGTTTTAATATCCGTTTTGCGGGAAAGCCGAAACGCATATCGGAATACATAGGAATCCTGCATCCGGCCATAAGAACCTCAGTGTATCCTTTGCGATTGCGATTCGAATCGCTCAATCCTTGTCTCGGACGGAAAAGAAGAATGTCGTGACCTCTTTCCACAAGATCGTGAACCATCTTGTGAAGCGTTTTTGCGACTCCGTTGATTTCCGGATAATACGTTTCCGTAACAACTGCGATTCGAAAGATTCTTTTTCCCGGAATCGAAGCGGGTGGAAATGGTTTAAGTTCGGAGTCGGGTCTCATGCCCGGAGATGGTACCGGGCGGCGGTGAGATTCCCATTAAAGGAATATTAAATTTTCGTTACAGAGCTCGAATTTATCGAAAGAGTCGTTCTTTAATTCTTCTTTCCTTTGGAAGGTTTTGCGGGAGCGTTCTTTCTATTTTGGATCTCGTCCCATTTTTCCTTCAGCCAGATTCCGGATTCCTTCGTTTTTCCGTCTGCGAATTTAACGAGATACGGTTTTCCCGATACGCTCGACTTGGATCCGATATGTTCGATAAAATCCGGTATAGTTTGGATTCGTCCGCCTGCGGAGTTCAGTTTTCTTTCCATGTGTTCTCTCGCTTCTTTCGGATCGTGTTCGGCCCCGTTGCGTACGAACTTGCAGGCGCAGGATTCGAGCGAGCCCATCAATAGATTCAGGTCGTTTCGAAAATCCGAGTTTCCTTCGGCGAAAACGGATATGGACAACAAAAGGATCAGAGAGTAGATTCGATTTTTCTTCATAAATTCAATTTCCTGAATATAGTTTTCTAAAATTCGATTGGGGTAAAAAAAGCTAGATGAAACGTGCGGAATTCATACGTATAACCGTTATCCTTGAACAACGGACCGCCGAATGCGAGCCGAAATTTAAAGTATCCTATCTTGGGAGTTTCGAAATAAAACATAAACGAAAAAACCTGCTGTTTGCTGAAATTTACCTGCGACCTCGCCAAACTTCCGAGCGTTAACGCCTCCAGAGGGGTGTATGTTCCCGGATGAGCGAAATACGCGTAGAGTGCAATCGGATCAGGTTTGAGGAGTCCCTTCGAGGAGTAATAGTAACCGAGCATTTCCAAATTTTTCCCCGTGGAAAGGTTCGATAATAGATAACTAACTAATGGATCGCCGCTGGCAGGACTTATGTTTCCCGTAATAAACTGAAGCGCGGAAATCGTATTGAGAAAGGTGGTTCGGTTCGTGCTGTCCAAAAAAAGATATCCGAGACTCAAAGCGGGATCTTGAAAATCAACGGAACCGGTCATTCGTACGTTGGCCGGTCCGGCCCCTAGTCCAAAACGAAACGAGTCCGATCCTTCCTTACCGAAATAAAGAATCGGAATCGCCATGGAGTAAACTCCTTCGACCCTCGTATTTATATCTTGCTTTGTGCGATCTCCCGAAGTCGATGAACTCGAGGAAGAGCCGGAGGAAGACGATGAAGAGGAACCAGAAGGGGCTTCGACCGGTTTCGGCATAAACTGATTGTCTAAAAAGAAACTCGAGTTGTGCAAAAGAAGATGCACACCGACATATTCAGAAAATTGAAAGTCTCTGGATTTTACGTCGAGCATCCAAGTCGCTTTTCCCGGACCTTCCTGAGTCATCGTTGCGTTGTTGCCTTTTCCCGTTATATCGACGGTTACGCTTTCCAAAGTAATTCCCGGATTGATCGAAAACCATTTTGGTCCTTTCTTTTTCGGTTCCGGTTTGGGCGCGTTCGGATCGATGATCGGAGGATTGGTGTTCACGTTCGGATCGTTAACAGGAGCCGCATCGTCCGGTAAGGTCAAAGACTGTGCGAAAATACGGGGACCGAACAACGGTTCCGATGAAAGTCCGAAACTTTTCGATTGTCCGTAAATGGGAACAATCAAAAAAATCGATAGAGTTAAGAATATTCTAATATATTTTTTCATTTAGTTTATTTTATTACGGAATCGCTTTTACTAAGACAAAAGAATCGGAATAGGGAGAATTTTTTTTCGGTTTCCGGAAAGAATTCTATATACGTTGCAATTCTTCCAGAGCGTCCTCCAAACGATCGTCTCCCCAGAATAATTCCTCGCCGATCACGAAGCTGGGAGCGCCGAAAATCCCGAGTTCGATCGCTCTTTCTGTTTGTTTACGGAGAAGATTTTTCACTTCTTCCTTTTGTGTCTCTTCGATAATTTTCGTTCCGTCGAGTTTCAGTTCGTCCAGAATAGGAATCAGAATTTCCGGTTTGGAAATGTCCAAGTCTTTCGCAAAATTAGCGCTGAACGTGTTTTTAATAAAAGAAGAAATCCACGGCGCTTCCGAATTTGCCACGGCGACTCGAGAGGCAAGCAGACCGTTTCTCGGAAATTGCGAAGGAATTTCGAACGGAATTCCGTATTTACGGCTTCTTCGCTTCAGATCCTTCCACATATACTTTCCCTTGGAAGGATAAATGTTGAAGGGAGAATCGTTCCATCCTTGTTCCTTAAAGATCGGTCCCAATAGAAACGGTCTCCAGTGAATTTGAACTTTTTTATTTTTGAGAAAGCCTTCGATTCTCATTGCGGAAAGATAGGAATAGGTGCTCGCAAACTCGAAAAAGAATTCAATTTTTTGCATATAATTTCAATCTTTCCTTTTAAAAATTACGGTTCCCATGTCGATCGAAAGAAGGACCAGATGTCCTCGGCCGTATCGAGTTCGTATGTGGGAGTTCCGAGCGAACCTATAAAGGGAATTTTTCTTTCGATTCCGGGCCAATTGTGACCGCCTCCGATCACTTTGTAAAGACGAACGGAGGTCTTTCCTTTGCACTGATCATAGGAACGGATTTCCAGTTTCGTATTATCGTCTTTCGCATCCCGAGTTTCCAACTTTGGATTTTTCGAACAGGAGTTCCATGCAAGCCAACGATTTACGGAATCTTCTACGCCGAGAATTTGTCCTCCGTCTCTCACATAACCTCCGTAATACGGAACCGTGGGATCGTCCGTTCCGTTGATAAACGCCACGGAAACGTTTCCTTGCGGTTCGAAATTTTTTAATACGAACTCGGAAATTTGAGAGGCGACGCTGACTCCCGCACGAAAGCGTTTTGATTTTTCGATCAACATTCTTTGCGTCATAAAGCCGCCGTTCGAATGACCCACGATAAAGATCCGATCGCTTGCGATCGGAAAAAGTTCGGAAAGATGATCGATGAGTTTTTCCAAAAAGAGAACGTCGTCTATTTTCTCCCGGTCCGCGGGCGTCGCTCCACGTCCATCGGCCCAGCTTCGATTGTAGCCGTCCGGATATGCTACGAAAAAACCTTCCTTATCGGAAACGGCGTTGAACTTGGAATCTTCCAGAATATTTTTTCCGTTTCCGAGTCGCCCGTGAAGCACGAGAATCAACGGAAGTTTTTGCCGATCGCCGATCGGTTGTTTCGGAACGTGAAACCAATAATTTCGCGTTTTTCCATTTATGACGATGTTTTCATAGGTGGAACCGTCCTTCAGCGGCATTTGGTTTCCGCGCAGCAACCTGCAATCGGAGATTCCGATCCAGATCAGGAATATTATAATTTTAGAATATATTGAACGGTTTCTCATTGTTTTTCGAATTCCTCGATCGAGTTCAACAGATTTTTTTCGAAACTGGAGGACGGCCAAAAAAACGGAGATAGCGGAAGGACCAAAATCCCCCGCCATTGATCCAGCGTTAGGTGGTGAACGGATTCTTTCGGTTGTTTCGATTTCTCCGAAATGCGATATATGATTTTGTGTTCGGTCCGATTGTAATACGGAACGATTCCCAAAGTGAAAAGGCTGGCGAAAAAATTCAAGACATGAATCGTCCGGTAACTGTAGAAGGGCTTTTGTTCTTCGAGAATGATTTCCAGAAGCAGGTCGGCCGTTTCGTCCTCTTGAAATCCTTTTTCCAATAGATTCTTTTTGATATGAAGCATTTCGGAATTGTAAAGAGAAAATCCGGTGAATTCGAAACGGACTTTTTTATCCTTCGGAAGCGCGTTTCCGTTTTGGACGATTTCCGTTGGATTGGTAAAACCGGCGCAAAAGCTAAACGAAAAAATACAAAATAATATTATAATTTTATGATTCATTTAATAGATCGACCTCGAATCGGATAGGAACTTCTTCGTATAAAGCGAATAAGCGGATTCGATTTCCTCGCCGTCGTCGATAAACGTTAAGCCGAGCGAAATCCATCCGAAGGAATGGACGCTATCGATCGAATACGAGTATTCTCCGATCTTTTGGTTCCATTTCCAAACGCGAAAGGTAACCTTGTCTTCGGACTTTTGCAAAATCGGTACGATGAAAAAAGTCTGAATCGCAAGAATTCGATTGAGAAGATAGAGAGAAAACGGCCAAGGCTTTTTCTCCACCATCCAGGAAACGGGCTGCGGTTGTTCTCCGAATAAAAGACCGAGACGCGGAGATGATTCCAGAATGATCTGAATCTTGATTTCGGAATCGGTTTTCGTATGAAGCGAAATTCGTTTAAACCGATTGGAAAGATGAAGCGTTCGCAAAATTTCCGAAGCGAGTTTTTTACTCGCATCATCCTGCCAGCCGATGAGTTCGTACGTCACTTCCGCTTCGATTTGCGAAGAATCTTTCGGCGTGATCGGAAGCGAATTGCCGGTAAG
Organism: Leptospira yasudae; assembly: GCF_003545925.1. Classification (NCBI taxonomy): domain Bacteria; kingdom Pseudomonadati; phylum Spirochaetota; class Leptospiria; order Leptospirales; family Leptospiraceae; genus Leptospira; species Leptospira yasudae. The sequence continues at coordinate 488,039 of NZ_QHCU01000002.1, forward strand.
AAATACGGAACAGCCTTGCAGAAATAGAAAGCACAAGGATAGAAGAATGATTCTCGACATTGATAGTAAGATCGGAAGTTTTCGTTTAAGATCAAGCCGGAATTGAAGCGGAATGATTAGAGGAGATTTCCCCAAGGATCGATTTGATGATCCACCGCATACAATCCGGGTGCGACGAGTTTTCCTTTTTTGGATTGATCCGCCATTCCCAATGCCGCGGAAGCGAGTTGCCCTATGATCGCGTCCATTCCTTCCGTTGGAACCCCGTAGAATAAAAAGTTGATCGGACTCAAGTCGCTTAACAAAAAGAAAGTCTTTTCGATTTCTTTCCCGTCTTTCGAAACGTTGAACGTAACCTTCCCGCCTTGATCGATTCCCGATTGCGGATCCAAGATGCGATCGAATTCCAAACGAGCGGGATAACCTCCGATCTTTTTGTCCTCGGAAAACGAAAGTTCGTCGAGCCAGTGGATCAAATCGGTGTATTCCGCGGTTTTGGTGGAACCGGAAGCGATAAGGATTTTCGATTTTGTTCCGTTCAAAATCAGATCTTCGAAATGTTCTTTTTTGAAAATCGAAATGCCTATGACTCCGAGAATCAGATCTCTGGAAAGAAATTCTTCCCTTGCGATTTCGTCTATCGTTCGATAGTCGAGATTACCCGGTTCGGAAACTTTCAAATCGACTTGAACCAAGTCCTGATTCGTATCGTGAAGCCGTGATCGCAGATATTTGCACAAGAACGTTCCGATGTTTCCCTTTGCTCCGAGAATCAGGATCTTTCTCGAAGACAAGATCATTCCTTGTCCGTTTAAAATTGCCTCGATCGCGCTGAGAATGGAATACGCGACTTCTTTGGATTCTTCCTTTACTTTTTGGTTCGAGATCGCGATGGAGAATGCCGGTAAAAAGAGTTTTTGATTTTTGTCCTGAACGCTTTTGAGTCGATCGTAACCGTTGCGCGTATGTTCTACCGAACCGATCAAGGTTTGCGATAAGAATTCTCCGACTTTCAATTTCGGCGCCGTCCGGTTTACGGAATATTCTTTGCAGAGAAACTCGACGTCCTTGCCCGTGATCGCGAATTCGTTGAAGAACGGCGCGATATAACCGCCGTCTTCTACTAAGATCGTCTTTTCCTTTTTTTCATACGAATCCAAAAGGAGATTTAGGAAGAGATGTCCCGAAAGAAGTTTCATCGCGTCGAAGAAGCCGAGCTTTTCCTCTTCCAAACGGTCGTAAAGATTTTTGAGTTTCGAAGAATCGCTGTAAAGCGGCGATACGGAATAATAGATCTTGTTTTTCGGTCCGACTTTGAGTTGAAGCCCGGACATATAAAAATGATCCGTGGGAACGTCCAAAAGAACGTCCAAATACGCGGAAGGAACCACGCCGCCGTATTTTACGAAGGCGACGGTGAGCTGTCGGGAACCGAGTCTGCGAAAGGTTTCGATCAACGCGACGATTTCGGATGTGATATGGTGTATTAGAAAAACGTTAAATCCCGTCAAATCGAAATCGTGATTCTCCTGGTTCGCGATTTTTTCCAGGATCGGCATCCGCTTGAGATAATGATTGAGATCGAGCGTTGTCCGCTTGGCGTTGAAGCTGAAGTTCAACACGCGGTCCAGTCGCGAAAGATCGATATAAACTCCGGTTTCGTCCGTAAGTTGAACGAGAACGGTGAAGCCTTCTTTGAGATGTTTTGTTATTTCATGATCTTCTAATACAAGAAAGATCTTTTTAAACAAGGGAAGGGCCTCGATCGGATCGGTTTTGACGATCTCATCGGAAAAACGTTTATCCCAGAAAACGCTGATCTGATCCAACTTTCCGAGAGGAGTTTTTTCGATTTGTTCGAATACGCGGGAAAAAGAGCGGTTCTCCTCGACGTAAGATTTTTCTCCCCTTTGGGCCGCGCTGAGAATTCCGTTGTTAATCGCTTCCGCGATTTTCGTACTTCCCGCGATGAAGATTCTGGAACCGATATCGTCTACGACTACGTGCGGAACCGCGGTAAGGTCGATGTTGGCTCGATCGTAATTTTCGACCGTTAAGCGAAAGAAGAATTCTCCCGGTTCCTTTTGATTGGGAACCCGTTCCAAGATGAATTGATAGTCGATGTTTTCGTTGGGGCTCGCGTGATGAAAGGGAAACACGAGCGCGTAGATCTTGCAGTTCGCCGGATCTTCTCCGTAAAATTCGGGGTGGATTTTTTTCGCCCAAACCTGTCTTTGAAACGTTCCGAATACGGTTCTTAAATGATCCTGAAATTCTTCCTTAAAAAGAAGGATGTCCTTTAAAACTCCGGCTCTTGCGTAAATTTGAATATAACCGATATGTAAATTCAAAAGTTCGCTGTTGATGTTCGGATTGATCTTGTAGAAGATCGTGACGTCTCCGATTCCGTTTTGGACTTGTTCGAAAACTTCTTCGCCTAAGGTTCTGGAAAGAATGGAAAGGCCCGTAAAAATGCGGAGGCCTCTGAGATCGAGATCCCAAATTCCTTCCTTGCCTTCCTTCAGATTCGATCCGAGGGAGGTTTCCAATTCTCTTGGAGATGAGGAGTTAGGCATGTTCGATCACTACTTTGATGGCTTCGGGCGTATGAGCCTTGGTGAACGCTTCCGGAAGATGATCGGGAGAATACGAATGAGTCACCATGTTTTTTTCCAATGCGTCGGAAACCTTTTTGTTTTCCTGAAGGAGTTTGATCGCCAGGTGAAAATCTCCGCATCGGGAAGAATGGATCGATTTATCCGCATTCAAAAACTCTAATAAAGAATTTCCTTTGGATTCTCCTTTGAAAAGGATCGCGCTGCGAGGACGGATCAAAGAGTTCTCGTGTCGTGGATTCGGACGAATGAGAAGATCGATTTCTTCAGCGGTTCCGGCGATTCCCAAATCAAAACGGGGAACATGTCCTTGAAAATCGGGCGATTCCAGAATCTTCTCCGCTTCTTCAATGCTTCCGTAATATACTTTAAAATGAGAAGGCAGATCCAGTTTGCCGACGCTCGGCGCGACGTAAACGGTTTGATTTTTGCGATTCTCCTTTTCCCAGTGAAAGTTCAGATTTTCTTCGCTGAATTTCAAAACGGAAAGTTCGTCGACCACGAGTTCGGTGAGCTTTTTGACTCCGAACACTTCCTGGCCGTTCGTCGTTTTGAGATGCAATTCTCTATTAGAAAGTTTTAATGCACTTTCAAATCCGGAGGTCGTGCTGGTCGTATCGTAAATGATCGCGAAACGATCTTTGAGAGATTCTAGGCTTTCCTTTCTGAGATCGATCGCTTCGTCCGCTCCGAGATTGAGGGAAAGTTTGAGAAGATGATCGTGTCTTGCGAGCGCCGTAATTTTGAATTTGATTTTGGAAGAAGCGCGAAAAGCGTCTAACGCGGCTATGACGAGGCTGCCCAATCGTCTCGGGCCGAGAACCGCAACGTTGTCTCCGTTCTTCGGTGGAGAAGCGATCACGGCTTGTAAAGACGCTGCGAACGGTTCGATGAGAACCGCGGTTTTATCGGGAAGATTTTGGAACGGGATCGCGGCGTTCTGCGGCGCTAAAATATAAGGGCCGAATCCTCCGGGCAATCGATCGATTCCGAGGACTTTCCGTTCGGGGCTGTGGGACGGAATTCCTTCTTCACAAAATTCATCGGAAGGGACTTCTCCCCTTGCTTCGTACGTGTCGTTGATTTCGACCACGTATTTTTGTTTGATTCCGTTGTTCGCTTCCACGTCTTCCGCGATCACTTCGTGTCCGATCACTTGCGGAAGCGGGAAGGGAAGAAATCTTCGGGAAAGATCCGTGGAACAAACTCCGCAGAGTTTTGATTTTAGAAGCTTATAACCGGGTCCGAGATGAAGATATTCCTTTCCGTTTCTGGAAATGTCCCAACCTTTTTCCAGGCTTCCTTCGAACTGATAATCGGCTTTTTCAAACGTGTCGTCCGAACGATAGTCCATGGCTTCAAATTGGATTTTCATACATTACCCTTGGTTAGACAAAGAATCTTGGAATTTCGGTCAGTGTAGAATTCGGTTGGATTCCGACAAATCCATTCTCATCGATTGGAGAATACGATTTTGCCCTTTCTCCAGACTTGAAACTGTCCCGGTTCGCAGATCGTCCATTCTTCGTTGGAAGTGAGAGGTCGAGTCGCGATCACCGTGACGATATCTCCGGGTGTTGTGACTTTTCGAAAGTCCACGCTGAGGTCCGCGTCTACAAGCCGGGCTTTCCCAAACGGAGATTTGCGGGTGATCCAGGAAAGTTTGGTCGAACAGAATGCGTAGAGATTTTTTGAATCGCTGAGAAGGATATTAGAAACTCCTTTTTGATGGAGTTCCGTCATCAGTTGTCCGATCGTTCGGAAGAGTTCTGTCTCATTGCGGGGAGAATTCTTAAATTTCTTTTTGAGTTTTCCTAAAAGCCAGCAAAACGCGTATTCGGAGTCCGTACTTCCGACCGGGAGATAATCACCGAGGGATTCGTCCTTGATCTTTTTGAATTGTCCATTGTGTGCGAAGGTCCAATAGGAACCCCAAAATTCCCGCACAAAGGGGTGTGTGTTTTTGAGTTCGACCTTGCCTCGATTCGCTTTGCGGATATGGCTGATTACGGTTTCACTTTTGATCGGAAGTTTTTGGACAAAGGCGGCGATTTTGGATTCTACTCCGGGTTCCGGGTCATGGAAGACGCGAAGCCCTTTCCCTTCGTAGAATGCAATTCCCCAGCCGTCTTTATGAGGCCCGGTCTTTCCTCCTCTTTGAACGAGGCCGGTCAAACTGAAACAAATGTCTGTCGGAACATTGGCGCTCATACCGAGGAGTTCACACATGATTCTTCCTTTAAAATTGGTTTAATATATTAGAATATTTTTCGTAAAAACAGAACGTTTCTGTTCGGCGATTTTTCAAGGATTCCTTGCAGAAATGGACAGGCAACTGGAAACTGAGCCGGTGATTTTGCATATAGATACGGAAACAGGCTGGAGAGGAGGAGAAAGGCAACTTCTTCTTCTGGCAGAAGGATTAAAGAAGCGAAAGATCCCACAACTCATCGTGGGCAAACCCGGATCCGCCTTGGAAGGACGGTGTTCCGACCATGGACTTCCATTCCAAGCCATCGACATGAAGGGAGAATGGGATCTTGCGTCGGTCAAATCGATCCGCGCTTTGGTTCAGGAAAAAAAAGTAAAACTCATCCACACACACACGGCAAAGGCCCACACGCTTGCTTTGTTTGCAAAATCAAAACTCCCCGAAACGAAACTCGTCGTCTCCCGACGAGTCGACTTTAGCATCCGAAAAAACTTATTTTCGATCTGGAAATACAAATCCAAAAGAAACGACCTCTTCCTAACCGTTTCCAATAAGATCCGCGAAATACTTTTGAGGGACGGAGTCGATCCGGCAAAAACCGTGACCGTTCACAGCGGAATCGATTTCTCTTTTGCGAAAAAACTTCCCGATCCGGCAAAATACAAAAAAGAATTCTCGATCAAAAAGGACACGATCGTGATCGGAAACGTGGCCGCGCTCGTGGATCACAAGGATCAGAGAACTCTTTTGAACGCGGTCGCGAAAATCGATTCTTCCAAAAACTTCAAAGTGTTCCTCGTAGGCGAGGGTGATCTTAGAAAAGAATTGGAAACGCTCGCAAACACATTAGGAATTTCTGATAAAGTCGTTTTTACCGGTTATCGCATGGATGTTCCCGATATACTTTCCCTATTCGATATTTTTACTCTAACCTCCAAGGAAGAAGGTCTCGGAACCTCGATTCTCGATGCGATGGCGGTCGGACTTCCGATCGTTGCGACAAAAGGGGGAGGAATCGGGGAAATGCTGACGCACGAAAAAGGCGCCTTTCTCGCCGAAGTGGGCGACGCCGACGCTCTCGCAAAATATTATGAAACTCTAATGGATGACGTGAGACTCCGAAAAACGTTCGGAAGTTTCAATAAGGAATCGGTAAAACGATTCTCCATCAAAAACACGATCCGTAAAACGGAACTCGCGTATTATTCGTTCCTGGGCGAAGAACTTTTCGGAGAAAAAGAATGAAACGTCTTCTGATCATCGACGGACACGCGTTCGTCTTCCGTGCGTATTACGCCTTTGGAGCCTCCAATCTCACGAATTCCAAAACAGGAAAACCGAGCGGAGCAACATTCGGTTTTTTTAAAATGCTTTTTAAGCTGCTGCAGGATTATGCGCCCACCCACGTCGCGATGACCTTCGATCCGGGCGGTCCTTTGGAGCGCGGAAAAACCTTCGAAGAATACAAAGCCAACCGCAAACCGATGCCCGAAGATCTGCGTCCTCAAATCAAAGAGGTCATGGAGACTTTGGAAAAGATCGGGTTTAAGGTCTTGAGAATGGAAGGTCACGAGGCGGACGATATCATCGGAACCCTCTGCGAAAACTACCGTGCGACCGCAAAGGAAATTCTGATCTTTTCCGGAGATAAGGACTTATATCAATTATTAGAAAAAAAGAATATTAAAATGCTCCGCGGTAAAAAGGGAGTCACCGAATTCGTGGAAATCGATTCCGCCTGGGTCAAGGAAGAATTGGGCGTGGACGTAAAACAAATTCCGGATTATATGGGAATCGTCGGCGACACTTCGGATAACATTCCCGGTGTAAAGGGAATCGGAGACAAGGGCGCTTCCAAACTTCTTCAAGAATACAAATCCTTAGACGGGGTTTATAAGAATCTCGAGAAAATCAAAAATCCTTCGATGAAGACCAAGTTGTCGGAACAAAAGGAAAACGCCTATCTTTCCAAACGACTTGCGACGATCCGCAGGGATTTGGAATTAGGAATCACCGAAAAGGATATCGAAACGCCCGATTACAAATCGGACCAAGCGATTCTTTATTTTAAATCTCAGGGGTACAACGTTCTTTCGAAAGATCTCGCGAAATCGGCGGGCAAAGAAGTTCCCAAAGACGCGGAAGTCGCCGATGCGACATCGGCTGAAACGGACGAAACTAAACCGATTCCTAAAGGCGAAAAAGGAACGTATCGACTCATCACGAGCGTGGACGAACTTTCTAAAATCTGCAGGGGACTTTTGAAATCCAGGGTTCTTTCGGTCGATACGGAAACCACTTCGCCTAACCCAGTTATGGCGGAACTTCTGGGAATTTCCTTTTCCAATCAGGAAAAAACCGGGTTTTACGTTTCCGTAAAAAACAACGCATCCTTGTTTCAAGACAAGTCTTTGACCTTGGACGAAGTCAGGGAGCATCTCGGTCCGGTTTTATCCAGCGAAGTTCCCAAGGTAGGACAGAACATCAAATACGATCTGATCGTATTAGAAAATCATGGTTTTGTGTTGAAGAATATTCAGTTCGATACGATGCTCGCTTCCTACGTTTTGCGGCCCGAAGGAAGGCGTCACAACATGGACGATCTTGCAAAAGATCTGCTGAACTACGATACGATCACCTATGACGATCTCGTTGGAACCGGAAAAAAGAAAAAGGAACTGACCGACATCGATCCCGAACAGGTCGCCGAATACGCCGCGGAAGACGCGGATATCACGTTCCGTTTGTATCAAATTCTCAGAAAGTCGATCAAAGAATCGGGAGTAGAACCGATTCTCCGCGATATGGAAATGCCCTTGATTCCGGTTCTTGCCAAGATGGAAAAGACGGGAATCGCACTCGACGTTCCTTACTTCGAGGAATTGGCCCGCGACTTCGATCGTGAGATCCGCCATCTCGAAGGCGAGATTCATAAACAAGCGGGCGGACCGTTTAACATCGCTTCAACGAAAGAATTGCAGAAGATTCTTTTCGACGATTTAAAACTCAGAGTCGTGAAAAAGACGCAGACCGGTTATTCGACCGATCACGAGGTTTTGGAAGAACTCGCGGGAGAACATCCGATCATCGAAAAACTTCTGGATTACAGAAAATACACAAAGCTCAAATCCACGTATGTGGACGCTCTTCCGAAAATGGTAAATCCTAAGACCGGAAGAATTCACACGAGTTACAATCAGACGATCGCCGCGACGGGAAGACTTTCGTCCACGGATCCGAACTTGCAGAACATTCCGATCAGGGACCGGGAGGGAAGACTTTTAAGAAAAGGCTTCGTCGTCGGTTCGAACGATTATGAAATTCTCAGCTTGGATTATTCCCAGATCGAACTTAGAATCATGGCTCACGTCTCTAAAGATGCGGCGATGCTCGACGCATACAATCACGGCATCGACATTCACAAAAGAACGGCCGCGGCTTTATACGGAGTCGCTGAAAAAGACGTTACGCACGAGATGCGCGATAAGGCGAAAGTAGTTAACTTTTCCGTAATATACGGAGTTACACCGTACGGTTTGAGCCGAAATCTTAGAATTCCGAGAGACGAGGCGAAGTCGTTTATAGAACGTTATATGACACAGTATCCCGGCGTAAAAGCGTATATGGATTCGATGGTCGAATTCGCCGAAAAGAACGGTTATGTTCAGACTTTAACGGGACGCCGCAGGCCGGTTACGGATATCAACAGTACGCACAAATCCGCGAAAGAAGCCGCCAAAAGAATCGCGATCAACAGCCCGATTCAGGGAACAAGCGCGGACATGATTAAGATCGCGATGATCAAAATCCACGACGAGATCGAAACGAAAGGATACAAATCGAGAATGCTGTTGCAGGTTCACGATGAGTTGGTCTTTGAAGTTCATAAAAAAGAGAAGGAAGAGTTCAAGGCTTCCATGAAAAAGCACATGGAGACCGCAATGCCTTTGGATCTTCCGATTCTCGTCGAAGGAAAGTTCGGAGTCAACTGGGACGAAGCCCACTAAAATCGACACAAAGCCGTTGATCCAAGAAACGTAATTTCTATGGATTTATAAAGAATAAGAAGAAAAACCGTTCAGTCCGCATTATCGGTCGTTCATTCCCTTTTCGAGAAACTCGTTCGAAGGTTTGCAACTCGATCCGTTGTTGGATTGTTATGTTTGGTGCAACTCTTAACTTCTTATATAACGGGAAAAAAATAAAATTCCCGTTATTTCTTTTTCTGATTTTATTCATTCAAATTCTTTCGGTTTCCTGCACGATTTGGCCCGTTGTGACCGCCCTTGCGGCGCCCCAGTCGGGATCTTCGAATGATAACGGTTCTCTCGTTCTGCTCGCTATTCTGCAAAACGGAACAACGGGTTCTTCCTCCGCTTCAGAAAGCGCTGGTGGGAGTGTCGGTTCAGGTTGTTCGCAGAGTAGTAGTTGCGCGATATTTTTATACAATCATCCGTTCGCTATCGGCGGAAATTGGGGAGGTATTTCGGGGGCAGATGCAAAATGCGCTTCGGGTGCGTCGGGAGCAGGTGCTCCCGGAGATCCGAATAGCTACAAGGCGCTTCTCATGGCCGAGGATGGAAGTCGAAATCTTACCACCGACTGGGTATTGTATCCCAACAAGGTTTATAAAAGTATAAGCAATAGCAATCTGACTGTCACGTCTACGGATGCCAACGGACAATTTATTTTTCCGGTTACGAATACAATCACCACGACTGCGAATGGGGTGTATACGGGAATCGACACAAGTGGAGCTACCTGGGTTCCTAAGACCGGACAAACCTGTTTGAGCGGAGGGGTATCTTGGACCTCAACCTCGACTGTTGTGAACGGCTCGTTTGGAATCAGCAACGGTAACGGCTCCTTAGGTAGCGCGCTTGTGGATGATGCGGGATTGGGATTTGCTTGTAACAATACCCTTGTGCTCTACTGCGTGCAGAGGTAAATAGAATGCGAAGAATAGTATATTCCGGAATTATAATTCTTTTATGTTTGCAAACCTCTTTTTGTCAACACGCGCGGGTGGAAGTGGCGCCCATCGCGGCCAAACAAGCGAAAACAAAAGAAATCAATCGTGAGACGATCCTGTTAAAACAGAATTATTATTTGATGGGGCTTCTTCCCCGAAAATTGGAATATTCGGAAGCTCAATACTGTCCGGAACGTGGAATCAAGGAAGTTCATCAATATTCTTCGTTTACGAACATATTGTTCGAACAAATCACGATCGGAATTTATTCCCCCCGTTCCTTGGAAATCGTATGTCACTGATCGGAGTTCGATATTCATATTCAAAAAATGGAATGTATTTTCCGCGACTGACGGTTTTGTCTCTGCTTTGTTGTTTCGTTTTGGCTTGTCATCAGACGAACATCATCCCCGCCAAATTTCCGAGAGCGGGAGAATCCTTCAAAGGAGCCAGCTTCACGTCCAGAAGTTATGTGCTCGGATATTTCGAGGGAGGACACGATCGAGCGGAATGTCCGGAGGGAATTCAAAGTTTTAAAATTTTCAGGAGTATATCCGATTTTTTTATCCATATTCTTTTCGGAGGCGTATACGACACAAGAAGCGTGGAAGTCGAATGCGTTCGTTCGAAACTTGATCTTGATTCCATTTTGAAATCCAATTCGCTCGTGTTAAGAGGGGTTTATTTCCGATCCAACTCGGATCAGATCGACGAGCATTCTTTCGAAATTCTGGACGAGTTGTCCTCCATTCTGAAAGAAAATCAGAACTTGAGAATCGTGATTTCCGGTCACACCGATTTAAACGGAAATCGGAAACAAAATCAGATTCTTTCCATGAAACGAGCCGCTTCCACAAAAGCGTATTTACTTTCGAAAGGAATCGATTCGAGCCGCGTGGAAACGCGAGGTTTCGGTTCGAACAAACCGATTCTCCGTCGTTTGGACGAGGTGGCTTCGTTTCAAAATAGAAGAATCGAAGTTCAAGCGATAAAGCAGGACGAGATTCTTCCTTCCAAAAAAAGAATCGAACCGATTTCGGATGACACCGAAACATACGCGTCCGTCGTATTTCTAGGTAACGGTCAAAAGTTGAAGGGAAATATAACGGATCAAACGAGAGACGAAATCCATCTCGAATACAAAGGCGCCGTACAAATCATCTCGAAGAAAAAAATCCGCAGAATCAGATACAATCGTCGATAGAGTTCCGTTTTTTCCTTTTATCTTCCGATCTTTCGCAGTAGATTTTCGTTTTAAAGGAAAGAATAAAACGTATGAATTCGATTTCACGTTCCGATTTTTTAAAACGAAGCGCGGCTTTCGCGTTCGCGGCCGGCTTGGTCGAAATTCCGTATCGGAGTTTATTCGCAAAGGAAGGAGCTAAGATCTTGGAAAGAACGATTCAGAAAAGCGGAGAAAAAATTCCTTCGATCGGACTCGGGACTTGGCAAACGATGGATGTCTCGAAAGATTCTTCCGAACTCGAATCCTTAAGGGCAGTCTGGAAAGAATTTATAGATGCCGGCGGAAGGGTCGTCGATTCTTCTCCGATGTATGGAAGAGCTGAGGAAATCGTGGGCGTTCTTTCTTCCGAGCTTTCCGAACAATCGAGAAAGAAAGTCTTTTACGCCACCAAGGTTTGGATTCGAGGAGAAGCTGCGGGTAAAGCACAGATTCAGTCTTCTTTTGAAAAATTCAAAACGGATAAAATCGATCTATTCCAAATTCATAATTTAGTGGATACACAGACGCATCTTCGAACTCTGCGATTGCTACAGGAAGGTGAAAAGATCCGTTATATCGGGATCACTCATTACGTTTCTTCCGCGTTTGCCGAAATGGAAACGATCGCGAAGAATGAAAAAATCGATTTCATTCAGATTCCGTATTCGATCGCAACTCGAGCCGCAGAGGAACGTATTCTCCCGTTTGCGGAGGCGAACGGAATCGGCGTCCTTATCAATCGTCCCTTCGAGGAAGGAGAACTCTTCCGCAGAGTAAAAGGTAAAAGCGTGCCTGCGTATTTTAAAGAATGGGATTGCGATTCTTTCGGCCAGGCGTTTTTGAAATTCATTCTTTCTCACACGGCGGTTACCTGTGTGATTCCTGCGACTTCCAAGGTTTCTCATCTCAAAGACAATCTAAAAGCGGGTTTAGGAAAACTTCCCTCGGGTAAGGATCGGGAAGAATTCAAAAAGCGTCTCTTGCAAGAAATCTGATTTTTGAATTCGATTTGATTGCCTTGCGTTCAAAGTCCACGATTGATTTATGAATCTTTGGTGCGACTTAATCATATTCAAAATTTATAATATTATTTGATCCTTGAACTCGATTCGAACATTAGTCCTTTTTGATTATTTTTAATGGACATTTTAATCAAAATAGATTATTCTTTCTTCCTTGATTCTCTTAGAATTATAATTTAAGAGATGGAGAATTATCGTTCGGTCTTTTCAAAAAAAGAATTCCGAAAACATTGGCTTTAGAACTAGCGGGGAGTTATCCATGCGTCGAAGCAGTCTCAAATTTATTCTATTGATTTCAGGAATTACAATTTTATTCGCATTAACCTGTATCGTTTCCGGAGCGGCTTATTTTTTCGGCAGAAAAAAGATCACCGAAAACTATCTGAGCCAGATGCGAAGCGTCATCGGCGTTGTGGGTTTGGAATTCGACGCGTTTTTGACCTCTCATACCAATATCGCTTGGACCATCGCCAAAGATCCGCGGACCTTGGAATCGATCCGATCCGGAGCGCCCATTGCCGGAAGTTTCTATCAGGATCTAATGCAGCGGTACGGAGTATATGAGAATATCTTTATATGCCGTTTGGATGGAGATTCTAAGATCATCGCGGACGGTCGGGGCGGGGTGACGATAGGTTTTAAACTTTCGGAAGCGGGGATCGAAAAAAGTTTACAAGCCGCCAAGGAAGGAAAGATTTATCTGGCAAAGGCCCGGAAATCCCCCGTTACCGGTTTAGCGGTCTCTCTACTTTCCGTTCCTATCTTAGAAGGAAATCGTCCGATCGGACTTGTGGGCGTTGCCCTTTCCTTCGATTCCATTTCGGAAAAAATCATCAAAGAGATTAAGATCGGAGAGCAAGGATATGTCTCCGCCGTCGATCACGACGGATTGATCATCGCGCATCCTAAGAAGGAAATGATTTTAAATTTGGACGTTTCCAAAGAGTCGTACGGTCAGACCATGCTTGCTCTTAAAACGGGAGAGACCATGGAATTTACGTACAACGGAACGGATCGATATGCGATGATCTACCGTTTGGATAACTGGAGAATTTCGATCGCGGCTATTCAGCCGAAAACGGAAATCCAGGAATCTCTGATCGGACTTTTGGTATTAATCATCTTGTCCGGTTCGGCGACCGCTTCGATTTCCGCGTATCTTCTCTATCTCCTTTTGAAAAAACGTCTCAGTCCTTTGGAAAACGCGAGCAAATTGTTTAAGACGATGGCGGAAGGAGATCTGACTTCGGATATCAAAGTGGTTTACGAAGACGAGATCGGTTCTATGAGCCGCGATATGAATTCGTTTATATTCAGTATTCGTAATTCGTTAAAGGACATTCAGCGTGTTTCGACCGAGCTCGCGACGGCTTCGGAGGAATTGACAGCTTCTTCCGATTCGTTCGCTTCCGGAGCGCAGGCGACCGCGGCTTCCACCGAGGAAATGTCGGCGACCGTAGAAGAGCTTTCTTCCGGTATGGACAGCATCGCTTCGGGGACCGATCGTCAGTATAAAAACATAGTAGAATTTCATAATAATATAAAAAACCTTTCCTCCAGCGTAAGAGAGATCGGTCAGGAAATCAAACAAGCCCTCGAACTGACTCAGAATATCTCCTTGCAAGCGGCAAAAGGAGAAGAATCCCTCAGTCAGATGAAGACGATGGTTCAGAACATCATCAAATCCTCCGGAGAAATGTCGGCGATCATCGGAATCATCAACGACATCTCCGATCAGACCTCCCTCCTTTCTCTGAACGCGGCGATCGAGGCGGCGAGAGCGGGAGAAGCGGGCCGGGGTTTTGCGGTCGTTGCGGAAGAGATTTCCAAACTCTCGCAAAAAACCGCGTCTTCCATCAAATCGATCAGCGAAATGATTCTTCGAAACAATCGCGAATTGGATTCGGGAGCGAGCGGAATCGAGTCTTCTTCCGAAGTCATTCACGGTATTATTAAAAGTACGGACACTGTTTCCAAAGCGATGGAAAAGCTGTTCGAAATCACGAGTTCGCAGGAAGGAATCAATCTACAAGTCGCCGAAAACGCGGACGAAGTCGGAAAGGACGCTGAGTTCGTAAAACAGGCGATGGACGAACAAAAACAGGCCTTTCATGAAATCACGCAGGTCATCGTTCAGATCAACGATCATACGTTGGGAACCGCTTCGGGGGCGGAGGAAATTTCGGCTTCGGCGAAAAGCCTCGAAATCTCCGCGGAAAATCTGCGAAGGATCACGGATCGATTCATCGTATAAAGAATTTATTTCAAAAAGACGCATTCAATTCGTATAATAGTTGTTTTTTGCGATTTCTTCTGTAGGATCTGAATCCGCTGCCGATCGTTCTATCAGGAACGTCGTGCGGAGGATTGGAATTGAAAATGAAATCGCTCACGGCATTTCGCGTACTGTATGTATTCGTTTTATTTCCGCTCGTACTTTGTAAATATGATCCTCAATCTTCTTCGATCCCGGAATTGAGCTTCGGATTTACGCGGATTACCACGTCGTCCGGACCTTCGGGACCGATCGCGGCTTCCATCAATCAAACGAACTTTTCCGCGGGTGCGGCATACGATTTTCAATCGGTGTTAAACGGATTCAAATCTCCTTCCGCTTCGATTATCATCACGAATTCTTCCGGCGGAGACATTCAAATTCCTGCATCTAATTTCCTAAGTCTAACCGGATCGAACGCGTCCGATTTTGTCGTTGTTGGAGCGCCCACAGGGACGATCGCGAACGGTTCGAATGTAAACGCTTCCATTTATTATAACAGCGTTTCACCCGGGATAAAAACGGCGACTTTAACGATTCAACCGGGAGGAAACATTTCGCCCGTCAGTGTTTCTCTGCAAGCTACGGGCGTTGCGAATTATTCCGGAAATTCCCTGACGATGCAGTTTGAAAGCATGTCATTTATCGATATATCCGGAAACGGTAACGGCGGAATTGTAACCGGTAATTTCGGGGGAACGATTGTTCCGGGAGTGGTAGGCAATGCGATTCGTCTCGGTTACGGTCCCTTTCCTACATTCGATTACATTGATATTCCCGATTCTGCCGGAAGCAACTTTCACTTTGCCGGAAACCAATCGTTTAGCGTCACCGCTTGGATTTCTCCCGATACTGCGTCGGTCGGAACCATTTTCGACAAGTCCGAAAACAACGGACCGTTTTCGAATTTGATTTTCGATTTTCATGCGAGTAACGGCAGTGTGGGCGTGATGTCCTGGAGAGAAGGCGATTTCAGCGAGGGGTTTAGTTGGGTCGGTCCGATTATCGGTTGGCATCACGTAGCCTGCGTTTACAATCCTAGTTTAGGAAATCCGAATACGACTTTATACCTTGACGGAGTCGCCGTTCAAAGCGGATATTTATTTTCATCCACATTCGCGACGGCGAATTCCTATCCCGCCAATATCGGAAGATTTAGGAGAGACGCGAGTCAATTATATGTGGGCCTGATCGACGAACTTAGAATTTATTATCCGGTCGCATTGACCGCCGCTCAAATTCAAACGATCTATAACAGCCGTTAAACGGAGAATTTATGACTTTAGAAGAATGGAAACGTTCCGGTTCGACCGTCGCGTATCAAAATTGGAAAATCTTTTGTAAGGAAGAAGGCAAAGGGGAGAATCTTCTGTTGATTCACGGATTTCCGACCGCGTCCTACGATTGGGAAAAAATCTGGAAACCTCTTTCCAAAAAAAGAAGACTCATCGCTTCGGATCTGCTCGGATTCGGATTCTCGTCCAAACCGGAAATCGATTATTCCATTTTTTTACAGGCGGATATCATCGAAAAATTGTTAAGCGACAAGAAGATTTCCGAAGTAAAGATTCTCGCGCACGATCTGGGAGATACCGTTGCTCAGGAACTTCTCGCGAGATTTATCGAACGTAAAAAATCGAAAGCAAAAGGTTTGAAGATCAAGGCCGTTACTCTTTTGAACGGAGGAATTTTTCCGGAATCGCACCGGCCTAGATTTATCCAGAAATTATTGAATAGTCCGATCGGATGGATTCTTTCCCGACTGATGAATCGTAAATCCTTTCAGAAAAGTTTTGCCGCGGTTTTCGGACAAAACACGAAACCGAGTCAGGAAGAATTGGATCGCTTTTGGGAATTGGTTGCTTCCGACGGAGGAACCAAGATCGCGCACAAACTGATACGATATATCGAGGAACGAAAAACGAATCGAGAACGTTGGGTCGGAGCGATTTTAAATTCTCCCGTTCCCGTTCGAATGATCAACGGAGTCGACGATCCCGTCAGCGGCGCTCATCTCATACAACGATTTAGGGAACTATCTCCTTCGGCGGATATCGTCGAACTGAAAGGCATCGGTCATTATCCGCAAGTGGAAGCTGCGGATCGGGTTTTGAAATCGATTCTTTGAATCGACTTTGATAAAGATCAAGAACCGCATCTTCGATTTAGAATCATTCTTTTTCGTTCGAGGGATTCTCCTTGAAAAAATGGAATGCTAAAAGATCGTGATTGAATCGGGGACAAAAGAAGATTTTCGATCGGAGAATCTTCGATTCTTTTCATGGCTAAATCAAGTTACAATAATCCTAGATTTTTCGACTTTGTTTACGATGAATTTTTAGCAGCGGCCGTCGATGATTCCGATTCTTCGTTTCAGGAAGGAATTCTGTTTAATTCCTTAACGAGCGAGAATATTCTGGAACTCCTCGAAATCACGGGAATTCTTCCCGAGATCAAAAAGAAAGGATATCAAAAAGTTCAGCTCGAGATCACCGGTATGGGGCAGGATTTTCAAAGACTTGCTCTCGTTTCCGAGAAAGAGATTCTTCTTCATCTTCGTCTTAGCATTCAAGAATATCGATTGGAAATCAACGACTACTTCTTTAAAGAAAAGTATCTGATCATCAACTGGCTGCAGACACGTCATCCGAAATCGCCGTCCATGGATAAGAGCCGGCTGTATCCGGGACAGGACGTTCCGGGTTTGGGAATCTTTCATCAGATCTCCGACTTTATCGGATTTCTGATCTTGTCGCTTCGTTTGAACGGAGCGGTGATTCGTCCCGAATACTTTCACGATGCGGTTTTGTTTTCTAAGAAGTTCCATTTTCTAACTCCGGAAGCGCAGGCCTTGTTCATCGCTTTGCGGAGGGATTTTAAAAACGAATCGATTCGGGGAATCTCCACCTTGCTTCATTCCGGGAAGATCCGCGATCATAAGAACGTTCTCGAATGGAAAGCTGTGGAAATGATTTTGTTTTTGGAAAAAACGCTGAATGCGTTCGTCTTTAATAAGAAGTTCGACAAGAAAGTATCGAAGATCTTGGATACGATTAAGCTGAGCAGCGTTGAGTCTCCAGTCTAAATTCTAATCCTTTGGGTATAGTTTTATTTTCGAACACTTGATTGCTTATTTTGATTTATAAAAAGCTACAAAAAGAACTTGTCTTTCCAAACTGTTGATTTCAAAATCTGACTTCGTCGAATTCTACATGAACACGAGAGTCACCATGGATCACAGAAAATTTCCCCGAGTATTTCCGGCGGCGAACGAAGTCATCGAGGTTCAATTGATGGGCCTGAATTTTTTGGATATTCTCAATGCGAAGGATATCAGTATCGGCGGACTCGCGATCGAAGTTCCTCATCTGTTCGAAGGTTGTGATTTGAATTCTCCGATCCAAATGATTCTGACTCTTCCCGGAAGAAATCCTCTGAAACTTTCGGGCAAAGTAAAACGCAAGGTCGCAGCTCCGGAAGCTTCTTTGTTCGGGGTCGAGTTCTCCACTTTGGATGCGAAGGCGAAGTATCTGATTGAAACTTACATTCAATCTAGAATGCAGATGGCTTCTTGACTTTTTAGTTTTGTTTGATTCATAACGCTTCCACTTAGAATTCGATTTTAATTCGGAAATAAAAATCGATCAAACTTTCCCCGGCGGTTTGATGAGGTTCGGGAACGATCGCATTTCGAACGTTTCCGAAGAATTCGAATCGTTTTCATAAAATTCCATTCCCCACTTTTTCTCCATTCGAGTCACCGGAATTTATTTTCCATGTAATCTAAACGTAACCGGAACGAATATGATGTTGGATAATTTAAAACCGAAGGATGCTGCTATGGGAACAGGTTTTGTAGAGAACAAGGTTAAAACAGAACGAAAGCTGGAAGTTCGGATCGCCGAAAACCAGTTGGAAATAGAGCGCACTCTCGCACTTCGTTATGAAGTATTCAATCTGGAATTAGGGGAAGGTCTTCCTCAATCCGCCGCTACTCGCAAAGACAGGGACGAATACGATCTCTTTTGCGATCACCTGATCGTGGTCGATAAAAACCGCGACGATAAGATCGTAGGCACGTATAGAATTCTCCGTAGATCGATCGCAAAAAAGAACTTAGGTTTTTATTCGGACAACGAATTCAACATCACTAAGATCTACGAGTTGGACGCGGAAACCGCAGAGATCGGAAGAAGCTGTGTTCATCCCGAATACAGAGACGGTTCCGTGATCTCGATGCTCTGGGCCGGTCTTGGAACGTATATGCGCAAGCACAACGTTAGATACCTTTTCGGCTGCGGTTCGATTCATCATACGGACGCTCAATCCGCAAACGAAGTCTATGCTTATCTTAAGGAAAAGAACGCCCTCGCCGGAAAAGAATTCGACGTGACCCCGCTTGCAGGCTTCGAGGTTCCGGGTTTCGATCCGAATTACGCGATCGACGACATGAAGACGGTTCAAAAAAGAATTCCCGCTCTCATCAAAGGTTATATCCGCGCAGGATCTCAAATCTGCGGAATTCCCGCTTGGGATCAGGTCTTCAAAACCATCGATTTTTTTATCCTCTTCGATCTCCGTGACATAGAATCCAAATACGAAAAACGTTTTCTGGATTAAAACCGCCTCTACATCGCACCGGAACCCCCTTGACGGGAGTTCCGGCGTTTTATTAGTATCTTTTTAAGCGCAAGCTTAGAGATATCCTTTCCGATGAAACAAAACGAAATTGATTTTCAACATCCTAGTAAGAAGGATCAGATCCGATTTTATTCCCTAGTCGCGATCGCCGGAATTCTGATGGTTGTCGCTTATCAACTAGGATCTCCTTCTTACTATTTGGGCTGGTTCGCGTTTTTTATCAGCGCGTTTTCCGTCGCCGGAAACGACGCAGTTCAGACTGTGGGAACGTTTATCGAAAGCAAGCGGGCGGTTCATTGGATTCCAAAGCTCCTCGTTTTAGGCGGAACCGTCGTAATTATCTTTTTGGGCGCTTGGGTCTTTAACGATTCTCAAGTTCACTTCGGACGTTTGGAAAGTTTTCCCGAAGTCAGACAATTCAATCTCATCCAACTTTTAGCGCCGCTCATTCTCGTCATTATCACAAGATTGAAATCTCCGATCTCGACTACCTTTTTGATCCTCGGTTTGTTCGGCGGAAGCAATATCGAGAAGATGCTCACAAAGTCCTTTTTCGGATACGGGATCGCGTTCGGCGTTGCGATTCTTGTCTGGGGAATTCTCGTGAAATTCGATCCGAAAGAATATACGGAAGACCACGTTCCGGATCCCAGAAGCGAAAAAAGATGGGCCTTGTTTCAATGGTTGTCCACCATTTATCTTTGGATCGCTTGGCTTCGACAAGACGCGGCAAACATCGTAATTTATCTTCCGAGACAACTTTCGCTTTTAGAATTTTCTCTCGCGATCGCGATGCTCGTGGTGGCGCTCGGAATCATTCTTTATACGAACGGGGGAACGATTCAGGAAATCGTCACCGAAAAATCGGACATTCAATGGTCCAAGGCCGCAACCATTGTGGACTTGGTTTACGGAACGATTCTGATCGTTTTTCATGAATGGAGTAAGATGCCGATGTCCACGACTTGGGTCTTTTTAGGAATGCTCGCAGGCCGGGAAATCATTTTGAACTTTATGACCTTTCGGGATCTGCCGTATCTCGAAACGTTTCGTAAAGTAGGGAAGGATGTTTTACTTGCGTCGATGGGAATCGCCGTCAGCGTTTTTATCTTTATTCTCGCTTCCCAGATTTATCCCGAAACATCCGCGGGTTTTTTGAAGTAAGAATAAAAACCGGAATTCCGACCATTTTAAAAATGGATCGAAGTATATCGGTAAAGTGTTCATCAAGAATTTAGGGAACTTGCTTTCGTAGTAGTTCCCACATTTTACGTGAGAACCTCGAACTTGTAGTAGATCCTACATTTACGGTAGAACTTCAAATTTTTTGTAGGAGTTCCTACACTTTCAATCCCAAAGATTATATCTTAAAATGCAATAAATCGCTCGAAAGCCGTCCTTCCAGCCGATCTTTTTTCCTTCCGCATAGGTTCTTCCGTAATAGGAAATTCCCACTTCAAAGATACGAACGTCCGGAATTTTTGCCACCTTTGCGGTGATTTCGGGTTCGAAACCGAAACGATTCTCCTTGATTTCGATGGATTGAATGATTTCCCTTCGGAACGCTTTGTAACAAGTTTCCATGTCCGTTAAGTTGATGTTGGTAAACATGTTGGAAAGAGTTGTGAGAACCATGTTTCCGATACGATGCCAATAATACACGACTCGATGCGGACCGCCTCCCAAGAATCGGCTTCCGAAAACGACGTCCGCCTTTCCCTTATAAATCGGATCGATTACGCTCGGAATTTCAAACGGATCGTATTCCAAGTCCGCGTCTTGAACGATTACGATGTCTCCCGTCGCCGCTTTAAAACCGGTTCTCAGAGCGGCTCCCTTGCCTTGATTGACTTCATGAAAGATCATCTGATCGACGAGTTTTTTAAATACGGGAGTCTGAAGAAGATCTCTGGTTCCGTCCTTGGAACAATCGTCGACGAGAATGATTTCCTTGTTTTTGATCGGAACTTTTCGAACCGTTTCCAGAATATTGCGGATCGTATTTTTTTCGTTATAACAAGGAATGACGATGGAAACTTTCATATTTACCCCAGACCGGTGATCTCAGCCATTCGGAAATCGCGGATGATCGTTTCGGCTCTTACGATTATTTTTTCAAGAGCGATCCCGAAAACCAAATTCTGATACGACTCGACCGCCTTGGGGAATTCTTTCTCGTCGATTTTGACCGAAAGAGTTTCGGAAACACGGTTCTTATTCACGCATTCTTGAATCGAAGTGATGATTCCTTTGAGAGCGAGGCAGACTTCTTTTAAAATATTCTGACCGTCCTTTTCCATCGCGCTTTGATTTCCGTTTGCGTCTAACAATGCTTTGACGTGCTCGTTGATTCGAATCGAAGGCAAGCCCCTTCTGCTGATTCCCATTCTTTCGATGATCGTGATGGCGTCTTTAAAGGAGGAGAATTCCGGCGTTCCTTTGAAGATATAAATCAAGGCGGGAAGCTCCGTTTCCGCAAAGGAAAGAATCGCTCCGTAAAAGTAGCGGATCTCGGGTTTGGCGAGAGGATGAAAATCGATTCTCTGGTATTTTTTGAGTCTGGCTTCCTGTTCCTCGAGGATCTTGTTGATCGTATCGCCTTTGGCGGCTTGTTTTTTATCTTCGAGTTCCTTGTGTTTGGTCTTCAGAGTTTCGATGAATTGAATCTCGTCTTTGAGAAACTGAGCGAGACTTCCCTTCTGTTGAAGGATCATCGTCAGTCTGGATTCGAACGCTCTGAGATCGAAAACCTTGGGATTCTTTTTTGAATTTTCGGTGTATTCCGCTCTGAGCTTTTCGAGAACGGCTTTAATTTCGGCGCTTTGTAAGGGTTCCATAGGAGATTTCTCCTATTCAGTATCGACCCATCTTTCCAAGGAGATAAGCAAAGAAGATATATCTTCGGAACAATAGAGAAGAGCGGTTCTCGAATCCCGGAACATCTGCTGTTGGTTGTAAGGAAGTTGTTTGATGTGATTGTCGTTTTTGGTGTTGAGAACGTTCAAAGTGTTCAAGACCATCTTCTTCAGTTTTTGAACCAGACTCAGCATCATTTCCTGCATTTCCCAAAGGGTAACGAGTTTGAGTTTTTCACTATCCAAACTTTTGGACTGAAGAATCTGCTTTCTGGAAGATTCGTATTTTGCGGTGTAATAATTGACCGATCTAGGATATGTGGTCAGCTCTTTATGATAGTTCACGATCTTATCGAGCTTTTGAAAAAACTCGATGTCGAACTCTCGGTTGAGGTTTCCGATGATGTTCTTGTTTTCCGAAGGATCTCCCGTGATTTCGAAAATCTTGGAGTTCTGGAGATTGTTGAGAACGGAATGAATTCGATCCTTGATCTTAGTGAGTTCGGAAATTCTTTTCTCGATCATGTTCGAATCTCCGATCGAGGAATTGGAACCGTATTCCATTCTAAGGGAAGAATCCCCCGAATCACGGTAGGAGGAAGAAGGAACCGGGTGCTCCATGATGTTCAGATCCATTCTTCCCAAATCCAAATTGGAAGTATCCTTTGCCTTGTGCGGATCCCAAGCGGGTTCTTGAAAGATGCTTTTCTGAACCGCGGCTTCGTTGATCGCAGGACCCGATTCGTTCGGTTTCGGAATTTTCACCGAAGTCTGTTGCTGGGTCTTTGCCATGATGTCCTGAAGCGAAAGTTTTTTCACTTCGGGCGGATGAATCGGTTTTGTTACCGATTGGCGTTGCGGGTGATGTGCGGCCGCAGTCGGATGCGGAACATGTTTGTGCTTTTGAGCTTCATTCGGAGATTCTAATGTGATTCTTACGAACTCGGCTCTTCTCGTGTTGCGGTTGAATCGAAGAGCGAAACGATTCCCTTGTTTATCGATGAACTTTTGATTCATCTTATCCAAGGAAAGCGCGTTGGGGTCGACGGAGGAAATGGAATCGACTACGATGTATTCGGATTTTTTCAACATGAGAATTCTTCTCCGAAAGAGGAGAGCTGTCTAGGATTGGTCGAAAAAAAACCGCGATCCGTGTCGAGAGACCGGAAATTATTTTCCCCCGCCGGGGCAAAATAAAAATCCAAATACGCGTTATGAAGAATTTCTTCCATTATCGAATAGAGCGAACGGGAGCAATGGAAACAGTAAGTAAAGATTTGTAAATAAGAAGTTTCCTGAATTATAAACGAGGCGGAAACTTTTTCACGTTCCATCGACAAAAAACACCTCCCGGCTGCCTCGAAGTCCCGCAGATAGGAAATTCCCAGTTCCGCAAGTTCCGAAAGATCGACTTCCTCTTCTTGAAGACGGGAAAAAAAGTCCCGATCCAATGGAATGGTCAGAAAAATATTTCCAAAACGATTTTGATTCATTCTATTTTCTCCGCTGGAAGCGGTTTCGATGGGTGGATCGAAGGTTTAGCAAGCGGAGTCTTTTCGGAGTGAATTTTCCGAGAATTACGGCGTACGGTACGGAATTTTCCTAGAATTCATTTGACAGGGGGTAGGGTACAGAAAACCTGGAAACACTTATTCGATAGGAAGTGTAAGCCTTGGCTAATATCAAGTCTTCAGAAAAGGACATTCGGAGAACAAAACGCAGAAATGCGGCAAATTCCCAGAATCGTTCCAGGCTCAGAACTCAGGCTAAAAAAGTTCTGAAAGCCATCAAAGAAAAAGACCAAAAAGCGGCGACAGCTCTCTTTGTAGAGTACACCTCTCTTTTGGACAAAGCTGCTAAAACAAACCTGATCCATTCTAAAAACGCAGATAGAAAAAAAAGTAGAATGGCAAAACGCCTCAACGCGGTATCTGCAGCTTAAAAAAACGGAATTATAGAGGGCGATTAGCTCAGCTGGTAGAGCGCCTGCCTTACAAGCAGGATGTCGGCAGTTCGATCCTGTCATCGCCCACACCCTTTCTTCCGCAAACTCCTCCTAAATCCAAACAACCCCTATGAATACAAAAAGCCCCGTATTCAATCATCCAGACCTGATGGTTTCTGTTTCCGGGATTCGAGGAATTATTCCTACCGGCCTTTCTCCCGAAGTTATTTTTGACGCTTTGCGTGCGTTCGGAACTTGGATCGAAGGTTCCAAAATCGTAATCGGACGAGATTCTCGTCCTTCCGGCCCTTATATCGAAAATATCGCCCTCGGTTTGATGCAAGCCATGGGCAAAGACGTTTTACAACTCGGAATCGTTCCGACCCCGACCGTAAAGGCCGTAGTCAATCTTTCCAAGGCGGGAGGCGGGATTATGATCAGCGCCTCTCACAACCCGATCATCTGGAACGCGTTTAAGTTCGTAGGTCCGGGCGGATTCTTTACGGGAGCTGCGGACCTGGAAAAAATTCTGGATACGGTCCGCAATCAATCCTACAGACAAATTCAATACAAACCCGCTTCTAAGATCGTTTCGGGAAAAGAATGGTGTGAAAAGCACATCGAATCCGTTTTGAAACGGGTCAATGTAAATGCGATTCGCAAAAAGAAATACAAGGTTCTTGTGGACGCGGTCAACGGTGCGGGAAGTTCTCTGGTTCCCGAACTTCTCGAAAGACTTGGATGCAAGCCGATTCTTCTGCATTGCAGCCCGGACGGAACGTTCCCAAGGCCGCCCGAGCCGACTCCCGAGGCGCTCAAACAAACTTCCCGCAAAATGAAATCTTCCGGTGCGGATATCGGTTTTGCGCTCGATCCAGATGCGGATCGACTCGTGGTTCTCACTCCAAAAAAGGGCGCCATCTCTGAAGAATTCACGCTTCCTTTGAGCTTTCTTTCCTTAACTCTGGAAAAAGCTCCGAAAAAGGCCAATATGGTCGTGAATCTTTCCACGAGCTTTATCAACGAATTCGTCGCCGGCCAATACGGAGTTCCCGTTACGCGCTCTAAGGTCGGAGAAGCCAACGTGGTTGCGGACATGCGCGCCCACAAATCCATTTTCGGCGGAGAAGGAAACGGCGGTGTGATCGATCCGTCGGTCGCTTCTTTCGGAAGAGATTCTTTGTCCGGAATCGCTCATATTCTAAATGTGATGGCTGCGACCGGGAAGAAGATCGATTCGATCGTGGACGAACTTCCCGCGATTCACATGCAGAAAACCAGCTTCAAAGTGGCGGGTAAAAATCTGCAGGATATCTATTCCAAATTCAGGGGAGAATTCTCCAGCTTTTCCGAAGAAACCTTAGACGGCCTTCGATTGGCTTCCGAAGATTCCTGGATTCACATACGCCCTTCTAACACGGAACCCATCATTCGAGTCATCGGGGAAGCGAGGACCAAAAAAGACCTCAATTCTCTGCTGGACCGCGCGGGAAGGCTTATGGAGAATGCCTGAATATGTGTGGAATTGTCGGTTATGCCGGTAGTAAAAATGCGGAATCGGTACTTGTAGTCGGTCTAATCTGCCTCGAATACAGAGGTTACGATTCGGCTGGGATCGCCGTCCTCGATCAAGGGGACATCATCGTCAGAAAAGCAAAAGGAAAGATCAAGGACCTGGAAGCGCACCTGCGCGAATTTCCGGCTCCGGGGAACGTAGGGATCGGACATACTCGTTGGGCGACCCACGGAGAACCGAATCAGATCAACGCTCACCCCCATACGGATACGAATTCCACCGTTGCGGTAGTGCATAACGGAATCATCGAAAATTATCTCGAACTTAAAAACGAACTCAAGAAAAAAGGCCACGTATTTCAGAGTTTAACCGATACGGAAGTTCTTCCTCATTTGCTTGAAGAAAGCAAAAAGAACGGTAAGTCCAACAAGGACGCGTTCTTGGAATTGTTCGGAAAAATCCATGGTAAGTGGGCGGTTTC
Source organism: Leptospira yasudae (assembly GCF_003545925.1). Lineage (NCBI taxonomy): Bacteria > Pseudomonadati > Spirochaetota > Leptospiria > Leptospirales > Leptospiraceae > Leptospira > Leptospira yasudae. Next base: position 513,798 of record NZ_QHCU01000002.1, read on the forward strand.
GACCGTGTTTGAAACGGAACCGGATCGAGTTTATTTCGCGCAAGACGGCGCGCCTCTTTTGATCGGAAAAGGAAAGGGAGAATACTTCCTCGCCTCCGATATTTCTCCTCTAACCAGAAACTGCGAAGAAGTGTATTATGTGAACTCGGGAGAATGGGGTTACTTCTCTCAAAACGAATTCAAGTTGTTCGACTTTTCCGGTAAGGAACTGACGCCCGTATTCAAAAAACAGGAACTTCGTTGGGAAGATCTCGATAAGGGCGGTTATCCGCACTACATGATCAAGGAAATCCACGAACAAGCCGGAATCTTCCGCAAGATCATCCAAGAACGAATCTTGGATAACGGTGAAATCGTTTTTCCCGAAATCAAACTCAACAAGGACGTTCTTTCCAGAGTCAACAGAATCATCATCCAAGCCGCGGGAACGAGTTATTACGCGGGAATGATCGGTAAACACTATCTCGAACATTTCGCGAAGATTCAAACGGACACAGAAGCATCTTCCGAATTCCGTTATAGAAACCCGGTCGTGGAAGGGGACACTCTCATTATGGGGATTTCGCAATCGGGAGAAACTGCGGACACGTTAGCTTCCATTCACGAAGCGAAAGCGAAGTTCATCAAAGTGGTTTCACTCGTCAATAACGTGAACTCTACGATCGCGAGAGAATCCGATTCTTACATTCGCACCGACGCGGGACCGGAGATCGGAGTTGCGAGTACGAAAGCGTTCACCGCTCAGGTTTTGAATCTTCTGTTATTCTCCATCTACATGGCGAACCTCAAGTGGCTCATCAGCGACGAAGAGAAAAAAGCTCTCATCGAAGAGATCAGACTTCTTCCCGCAAAGATCGATCGCATCCTCGCGCAAGCGAGCAAGATCGAGGAGATGTCTTCTCACTTTACGACCGCGAAGGATTTTATCTTTTTAGGAAGAACGTACAATCATCCGGTTGCGATGGAAGGCGCGTTGAAGTTGAAGGAAATTTCCTACATTCACGCTTCCGGTTATGCGGGAGGAGAATTCAAACACGGACCGATCGCACTCATCACGAACGAGGTTCCCGTCGTTTGTATCGCTCCTAAATCCGAAATTTATACGAAGATGGTTTCCAACATTCAGGAAATCAAAGCGAGAAAAGGAATCATCATTTCGATTGTAACCGAAGGAGATCACGAAGCGAAGTCGCTGTCGGATTATTCTTTCGAAATTCCGGAATGTTCCGAAATTCTAAGTCCGATCTTGAACGTGATTCCTTTACAGTTGCTCGCATATTATTCCGCGATTTCGAGAGGTTGTCCGCCGGATCAACCGAGAAACCTCGCCAAGTCCGTAACCGTAGAGTAGGCCATGTCGAAGATCCAGAGAATTCTCATCGACGAAAGAGAGGTTCCGGCTGGCTTACGATCTCTCACGAGAATTCGCTCCTTTTCCGAGATTCGAAGCGGAATTCTCAATTCTCTTCAAAGAACGCGGGAACTTCATCCCGACGCGAAGATCTTCTACGCACATTCGAACGCGGCGTTTCAACAGGCTTTTTTAGAAAGAAATCCCAAGCTTCTTCCGTACGACGACAAGGATGTGGATCTGGTTTTATCGCCTGAATCTTGTATGCCTTGGAATTTGATCGACGGTATTGCAAAGAACATCGAAGCCGACATAGAACTCAGTCGAGACGTTCAAAAATGGATTCGTAAACTCAAAGTAAAAGCGAACCACTTTCACGTGGTCGGAAAATCCAAACACCTTCACGTTCATCCTTCCGCGACCGTTTATCCGGGAGTCGTTTTCGATACGACCAACGGACCGATCGTCGTCGACAAAGACGTGAAGATCACTTCGTTCACGTTTATCGAAGGCCCCGTTTATATCGGACCGAATTCCCATATCGACAATGCGAGAATCACCGGAGCGACGAGCATCGGAGCGACTTGCAGAATCGGCGGAGAAGTCGGAACCTGTTTGATCGGTGATTATACGAACAAGCACCACGAAGGATTCTTAGGACATTCCATTCTCGGAAGTTGGGTGAATATAGGCGCGCTTGCGACCACATCCGATTTAAAAAACAACTATGGGGTTGTGAAAATCCGGGAAGAGCACGACGAATGCATCACAGGTTCCATCAAATTCGGCTCGGTCGTTGCGGACTATTGTAAGATCGCGATCGGTGTGATGTTGAATACGGGAACCGTTGTGGACTTCGGATCGAACGTGGTATCATCCAGAATCGGCGGATACGTTTCTCCGTTTACTTGGGCGGAATCGGGACAACCGTATATTCTCGATCTCTTTCTAAGGGACGCGCGGAAAATTATGGCGAGAAGAAACAGAGAACTCACGTTATCCGAAACCGAACTGATCCGCATCCTATACGAATCAAAAGTAAAAAAATAAAAATCCGGAGGGTTTTATGGAAATCATAGAATCCAAAATACGTACGTCCTCATCGGAGTATAAAGAGAATTTTGAAGATCTAAAACAAAAGGTGGAATCCTTACGCGGCTTAATTCGAAAGATCGAAATGGGCGGCGGAGCGAAAGCGATCGAACGTCATAAGGGAAGAGGCAAGTTCACCGCAAGGGAAAGAATCGCTTCTCTCATCGATCCCGGAACTTCTTTCCTGGAATTTTCTCCTTTGGCGGCGGAAGGAGTTTATCCGGACTCCGTTCCTTCGGCGGGAATTCTTACAGGAATCGGAAGAATCTGCGGAGTCGATTGTGTGATCGTTGCAAACGACGCGACCGTAAAAGGCGGAACGTATTATCCTCTTACCGTAAAAAAACATATCCGCGCGCAAGAGATCGCGCTTCAGAATTTTCTTCCCTGCATTTATCTTGTGGATTCCGGCGGTGCCTTTCTTCCGATGCAGGACGAAGTCTTTCCCGATAAGGATCATTTCGGAAAAATCTTTTATAACCAAGCGAATCTTTCCGCACTCAAAATCCCTCAGATCTCCGTCGTGATGGGAAGCTGCACCGCGGGCGGCGCTTATATTCCCGCGATGTCCGACGAATCCGTGATCGTAAAAGGAAACGGAACGATCTTTTTAGGCGGACCTCCTCTCGTAAAAGCGGCAACGGGAGAAATCGTAACGCCCGAGGAACTGGGCGGCGCCTTGGTTCACAGTACGATTTCCGGGGTGACCGATCATTACGCGGAAGACGATGCGCACGCGATCGAGATTACGAGAAACATCGTATCCACGTTGCATCACGCTGGGAATTCTTCGCTGAAAGGATCGATCAGTTGGGAAGAACCCTTGTATCCGTCCGAGGAAATCTACGGAATCATTCAGAAGGATATTCGTAAGTCCTACGACGTTCGTGAAATCATCGCGAGGGTCGTGGACGGATCGCGTTTTCAAGAATTCAAAAAATATTATGGAACCACTCTCGTAACAGGCTTCGCGAAAATTTACGGAAAGATGGTAGGAATCATCGCGAACAACGGCGTATTGTTTTCGGAAAGTGCGCTGAAAGCTTCTCACTTTATCGAGCTTTGCAATCAAAGAGGAATTCCCCTTTTGTTTCTGCAGAATATCACCGGTTTTATGGTCGGTAAAAAATATGAAAACTCCGGGATCGCAAAAGACGGAGCGAAGATGGTGAACGCGGTTTCGACTTCCATCGTGCCGAAGTATTCCGTTGTGATCGGTGGTTCTTACGGAGCGGGGAATTACGGAATGTGCGGCCGCGCTTTCAATCCGCGCTTTCTATGGATGTGGCCGAACTCCCGCATTTCGGTAATGGGAGGGGAGCAGGCGGCTAACGTACTATTGACGGTTAAGATGGAACAGCTCGAAAAAGAAGGTAAAAAACTTTCCGACGAAGAGCAGTTTGCGTTCCGTAAACCGATTTTGGATGATTATGAAAGCAGATCTTCCTGCATCTATTCTTCCGCTCGTCTTTGGGACGATGGAGTGATCGATCCAGCTCGAACAAGGGATATACTGGGTATTGCGCTGTACGCCGATCATTCTAAAAAGCCGGAATATCCTCGATATGGAATTTTTAGAATGTAGAAAAAATTGCTTTCAAATTATAGTTCGACTGGTTTCTCTATGGAAAGTATTTCGTAGAGAAACATGTCTGCAAAAAGTTATTTCCCTTTCTTTTTTCTGTTCTTATTTCTCCCGACCTTTCTTTCGGGAGAATCCATCATTCTTAAAGACGGAACCGTAATTAAAGGAAGGGTTTCCGCTCAGAACGCATATAACGTTACCGTTAAGACCGAAGACGGCAAAAGCCAAGATATTTCCAAAGTCCGCATTCTCAAGATCGTTTATAAAGACGTGACGAACGAAGAAGCGCTTCGCATTAAAAAGGAAGAAGAAGCGAAGTTAGCCGAGAAAGAACAAAAAAAGAAAGAGCAGGACGATAAGAAAAAGGCCGAAGAAGAGTCGGCTCAAAAGGTTAAGGAAGAAAAACAAAAGCAGGAAATGCTCGACAAACAGGCAAAAGACGCCGACGCGAAAAAGAAGGAAGAAGAGCGATTGGCTCGGGTTCAACAAAAGGGTTTGAGTCCTTGGAGCGTCGCTTGGAGATCGGCGGTTCTTCCCGGTTGGGGGCAGTGGACCGACGAAAGAAAAACTCCGGCGATCGTCTATTCCGCTCTGTTCGTAAGTTCCCTGTATCTCGTGTATCGCGAGAATCAAATTTATAAAAACTCGGTGCGGGATTTGAATCACATGAACAACCCGTACGAAACGTTGATTCCAGTTCCCTCATTTTCCGATCCGGCCGCTCTTTATCTTTACAGTAAACCGTTCGAGGATCAGCGGGATAAGGTAAATCAGAACTATCGCAATTTGCAGTTGTCCATGATTTTTGCCGTTCTTGTTTATGCGGCCAATATCTTTGACGCGTATTACTTTCATCCTCGTTTCGCAAAATCCGCTGCTTCTCATTTGATCTTGGATTATAATCCCATGGCAAGATTGGATTCTAATTTTCCCTCAAATTCTTCCTCTTCTATAGAAAGCTTCTGGAAACTTGGTTTCCGTTTCCATTTAGAATAACAGCAGTTTTCCAATTTTATTAGCATCTTCTGTAGAGAAAGGGCAGAAAGTGAAAATTTGCACTTTTTTTGAGCAGATTGAGGTACTTTATAAACTGTGCATTTTGCTGGTTTCGTAATTCCGACTATCGTTGAACGGAAAATTCCCGTATTTCCCAATAAATTGTAGGATCTCCTTCATTTTCGGCCTATTCTGCTTCGTTCAGAGAATTCTTAAATAATTCTCCATCTGGTACCAATCTTGCATCAAAGTAGGCAAATTGATTTGGGATGAGAATGATTATGAATTGGACCAAGAGACTACTCTTATTGCTCACTCTGCTTCTTCCATTTGTTTTATTTGGACAAGAAGCGACTGCTCCTGCGGCGGCTCCCGCTCCCGTTGCGGATAAAGGAGACACGGCTTGGATGATCGTTGCCTCGGCACTCGTGTTTTTTATGATTCCCGGACTCGCTCTTTTCTATGGCGGTCTTGTAAGATCTAAAAACGTTCTTTCGACTATGATGCACAGCTTCGTAGCGATTTTGGTTCTGACTCTTCAGTGGACCATCTTTGGATACAGCTTCGCATTTTCGGGAACCAACCCTTATTTCGGTAATTTCGATCTCGCTTTTCTCAACGGAATCGACGAGAATACTCTGGAATTGACGATTCCAAAATACGTTCACTTCCTTTTTCAAGGAATGTTCGCGCTCATTACTCCGGCTCTGATTTCCGGAGCGATCGCGGAAAGAGTGAAACTCGGCGGATATGTCGTTTTTATTCTTCTTTGGTCCACGCTGGTTTATGATCCGGTCGCACACTGGGTTTGGGCAGCTGACGGTTGGTTGTTTAAAATGAGCGCTCTTGACTTTGCCGGTGGAACCGTTGTTCACTTGCTTTCAGGGATTGCCGGTCTTGCGGCTGCAATCGTTCTTGGAAAGAGAAAGGGAGAAGGTCCTGCTTTGATCGCTCCGAACAATCTTACTTATACTTTGATCGGCGCCGGTTTACTCTGGTTCGGTTGGTTCGGTTTTAACGCGGGTTCCGGTCTTGCCGTAAACGGAATTGCTGCGAGAGCATTCTTAGTCACATTGATCGCTCCTGCTGCGGCCGGTGTTGCTTGGCTCGTGATCGAATACGTTCACACTAAAAAAGCGACCGCCCTTGGTGCAGCTTCCGGTATCGTTGCCGGTCTGGTTGTGATCACTCCTGCTTCCGGTTTTGTCGGAGTTCAAGGCGCGATCATCATGGGACTTCTTGTTAGCCCTGTTTGTTACGGTGCGATTCTTCTTAAAGGAAAACTCGGATACGATGACAGCTTGGATGCTTTCGGAATTCACGGCGTAGGTGGTGCGTTAGGCGCTATTCTTACGGGTGTGTTCACACTTTCTCTCGGTGCGGGCGTTGCGAGCAAAGGAGATCAGATTTTGGTTCAGGTAATCAGCGTTGTTGCGACTGGGGCTTATTCCTTTATCGTTTCCGTTATTCTCGTATTCCTGATCGACAAGACGATCGGATTCCGCATCTCCGAGGAGAAAGAAATCGCCGGTCTGGATTCCGAGATCCACGGTGAAAAAGGTTATATCCTTTAATTTACGTTACTGAAGAATTTTAATAAGGAGATTATATGAAATTAATCGTTGCTATCATTCAACCTCATAAATTGGAAGAGGTTAAGGCAGAATTGACCAAGAACGAAATTTACAGACTTACCGTAAGCGACGTTCAAGGTTACGGACAACAAAAAGGAAAGACCGAAGTGTTCCGCGGTCACGAATATCAAGTGAACCTTTTGAGAAAGGTTCGTCTTGAAATCGCCGTAAACGACGAGTTCGTAAAACCTACCGTTGACGCGATTCTGAAAGCGGCAAAAACCGGAGACGGAAAAATCGGAGACGGAAAGATCTTCATCACTCCTCTCGAAGATGTGATTCGAATCAGAACGGGAGAAAGAGGAAGTTCTGCGATCTAAAACGCGACCCATAGGGAGCGTTTTGCTGAGTTAACGCGACCCTGCCTCTATCTCTGTCGAACGACCAGTATGAAGTGAGACGCTGAGTTAACGCGACGCGCGTCACGACTTCTCGACCGCGACCTTAGAAGCGAGACGCCGAGTCAATAGAGCGTTTTGCTGAGTTCTCGGCGATCGAGCAAAAAACGGGTTCGGATAAAACCGAACTCGTTCGAATCTTAAAAAAAAGCCGGGTGGTAATTGCCTCCGGCTTTTTTATTGGCGGTTCCTTGCGATCGTAGTTCCACCTTTTTCGAATCGATACCGGATTCGTTCAAGCGAATCGATTCTTCCTCAATTACACTGAATCGATGAATCGTAAACGATACGCGTACTTACTCATTCTAATTCTTTCCTTCACCATTTTCTGGAACGCATTCTCCTTTCCCGATGCACATTTTCAAAAACAAATCGGCGAAAGCGTAGAATTCCCATACAACCAAGAAGTCGAGTCGGTCAAGGATCCGAACGATTTATCGAGCAGGGGATTTTTGCACTTATTCCCGAACGTGCCCGCACAAGACGAAATCCTTTTACAGGAAGAATTGGGTCGTGCTTTCGTTTCTTCGATCGACGGTTACATCTGGATTTTGGACTTAAAACGGAATACGGCCGAACCTTTCATAAAGACGCCTTTGATGCCAGGGGGAATGGTCGCTCATCCTAAGAATAACGATTTGATCTATGTCTGCGTATCCAGAGGGAAAAAGGACGATTTGATCGATCCGGATGGACCGGGTATTTACGAACTAAGCGTTTCCGAAAAATCCATGCGCAAGATTGCCGCTCGGGTTCCGAAAATATTCCGATCGGAACCGGCGCGTCAAAACGTAAAAAGTACGATTGGGTCTTTTTATCCAACCGGTACGCAGCCGACCTTGTTCCTCTCGGAGATGGACGATTCGAATAGCCGATTCGTCGAAAAAGCGGATGATCTTGCGATCAGCAACGACGGAGAAAGAATTTATTTTACCGAGCCTTACGATCATTCAGGTGCGATATTAGGAGTAAGCGATCAATCCAGAAACGAAGCTCTGACTTTGGGAAAAAACGGAAACGTATGGAAGATCGATTTACAGAATCGGAGCGTAAGTTCGGTCGCGCATAACTACTCTTATGTGGATGGGATCTTATTGGAATACGCTTCCGATCCAAACCGGGAAGTATCGATTTTGTTAAACGAAGTTTCTCGATTCAGACTTCTCCGTTTGCATTTGTCAGGAGAAAACGCTGGAACGGATGAAATCGTAATCGACGGTTTGCCCGGATTTCCGGACGGAATGGACCGCGATCCGCAGGGAAGGGTTTGGGTCGCTCTGGTTTTCGAACGCTCCAAACTCGTGACATGGCTGCATAGAAATCCGTTTTGGAAAAATTTTGTTTTATACATTCCTCAACGGTTTCAACCCGTTTCCGGAAAAACGGGGCTTTTGGTTCTTTCCAAGGACGGCAAAAAACCTCTGTATTACGGGATGCACGACGGGTCTTTGTTTTCAACTTTGATCGTCGTTGTCCCCGGAAAAGAAAAAGTTTATTTTTCGGTGTATGAAAAGGATTACAAGGGAATCAACGCGATTCCTTATCCGTTATAAGAAGCATAAACTCCGGTAAATCCGTAAATTCTATACTCTCGAATCCATTCGAATCGTGCATGATTTCGAAAAAGGTTGATCCTTCTTTCGAACCGTGAAATAAAATCGAAATCGGAATTTTGAATGGATCTTACGAGCAACGGCATTCTGTATCTTATGAACGGTCGCGTATTTTTTGCGACGAACGCGATGCAGACGGACTTTCATTCTCATTACGCGGCCACTCTCGCCGTCTCCCTAACCGAAACGATCAACATAGAAACCGAAAGCGGAAAGGAAGAATATCGAGTCGCTTTAGTCGGCCCGAACACGTATCATAGAACGGTCTCGCCCGGAATCGAGATGGTCGCTTTGCTGATCGATCCCGAAACGTACGAATACGGATCGATCTCCGAGTTTGTCCAGACCGGAGAAGTCAAACGTTTGGAAGTGAATGCGTTTCTTCCTTTGATCGAACGGCTGTGGGATTTATATTATGGAAGACTTAACGACACAGAAGTATGGGATCTTCACATCGATCTGTTGCGTACGGTTTATCCGTTTCGAAAGTTGGAAAAGGCGATCGACGAACGGATCCAAAAGATCGCACAAAGAATTCGCACAGAGATGCCGGACAGCATTCGTATGAAGGAGATCGGAAAGGATTTTTCCGTTTCGGAAGACAGATTGATCCGTCTCTTTAAGGAGAATCTCGGAATTCCGTTGCGAAGATATTTATTGTGGGTTCGGATTCTCGAAGCTGCAAAACTTCTCAAAGACGGAAAGAGCATCACGGAAGCGGCGCACGCCGCGGGCTTTTCCGATTCCGCACATTTTACAAGAACCTTTAAGGAGAATTTCGGATTTGTTCCCTCCTTGTTTTTCGGTCATCTAAAATCGATCGAGCTTCGATTCTGCGAAGTCACCGAACTGGCATAACGAAAAAATTCTTTCATACCGGAATCGTTCAAGCGGATCAATTCTTTCGCTGTTATTCTTTGTTTTATCACAACGAATAGAGATGCCGCTATGCCTTTAACGATTCAAAAGGGAATCTTCTCAAAACTTTCCTCGAAGATTTCCAAATACGATTCAAGCTCGATCCGTTTGCCGGATCAAGAAACGAAAGAAGGATTCTTAAAAGCGCAAAGATTGGCGTATCAATGCGTAACGGAAATCGAAAAGGAAATGCGGGAGGGCTGGAGCGAGTTTCAAACTGCAAAACTCATGGAGACGTTTTTACGCGATCATGGCGTGAAAGTGTTTCTGCATCGCCCGTTTGCTTGGTTCGGGGAACACGCGCGCTTTGACGGTTATAAACGATTCACTCAGTTTCATCCGAGTAAAAAAAGAATCTTGAACGCGAACGAATCCTTTATCCTCGACGTGTCCCCCGTTGTGGAAGGATATATCGGCGACATCGGATATTCTTCTTCTTTGAATCCGAATCCCGAACTGGATTTCGGGATGAAGTATCTTTTAAAACTGAGATCGGAAATTCCGAAATACTTCGCCTCTTCGATGAGCGCTTCCGAGATTTGGTGGAAGATCGATTGGGATGCGAAAGAACACGGGTTCGATAACGTTCACTCTTTGTATCCGTTTGCGGTGTTGGGACATCGGGTGTATAAGGTACATCTTCCGAAGATTTCGTTTCCTTTATTGCCGATCAGTTTTGCGAGTTGGTTCAGTTTGCAGGGTTCTTACGAGTTTTTAACGCATAAGGTTTTGCCCGAACTTTTAACTCCCGATCACGAAGGGAACAAGATCGGTTTATGGGCGATCGAACCGCATTTGGGAAAAGGAAAAGCGGGTTTTAAATTCGAGGAGATTCTCGTGGTGGAAAACGACAAAGCGTATTGGCTCGACGAAGAAGTTCCTCACGTAAAAAAATACGGAGCGTTTCAAAGGACTGTATGGGAGTAAAACATAAAATTCTAATATTAATTTCGTTTGCTGGTTTGATCGGATGTAATCCAGAAAAGATAAAAATCGGAGAAGCGTATTCGATAGGAGAGACTCCCGCTTCGATCATCGAAGTACAGGACAAACAAGATCCTTTCGTAAACGGTTTGAAAACGGAGATGGTCGATCTTCCCGGCCACGACGATTTGATCTTTGATTGGAAAAAGAAGATCGGCTTTGCTTCCGGAATGGACGGTTGGATCTGGAAACTCGATTTTCAAACAGGAAAAGCCGAGGCTTGGGTAAAACCGCCGGTCAATCCCGCAGGCATGCAATTTTCCGATTCGGATAAAAATAAGATCTTATTCTGCGCTTCCCGATTGGGAGGAGAATCATACGATGAGAACAGCCGAGTCGGTTTATACGAAGTGGAGATTGAAACCGGAAAAGTCCGACCGATTGTAACGGATCTTCCCAAGTTGGAAAAGGAGGAATTCGACAAAGTATATACGATATCGGAACGTCCCAAGTATTCTCTGAAAAATTTAAACCGAACCAATGCAAGGCCCTTTTCTCTTTGCAACGACCTTGCGATTTCAAAAGACGGAAATCGAATCTATATCAGCGAACCGTTCGAACGGGACAATGCGGCCATGGGAAGCGGTGCGGTTCCCGAAGCGATCGGATTGTATCCTCACGGGAAACTTTGGATGTATGATCGAAAGAACGATTCGATTTCTTTGGTTTTAAACGGATTTACGTTCGTGGACGGAATCTTGATCGACGAGTTCGGACCGCACGAAGAAACATCGGTGATTTTCACCGAGACAACAAAGTTCAGAATCATACGCGCTTTTCTATCCGGAAAAAAACAAGGAACCTCGGAGATCCTTTTTGAAAACCTGCCCGGTTTGGCGGACGGACTGGAACGGGACGATCAAGGAAGAATTTGGACGGGCATCATCAAACGAAGATCGGGTCTCGTGAATTTCGTTCACAAGAATCCTTGGATCAAACCCCTAATCCTTTCGATTCCGCAAGGGATTCTACCCATTTCACATAACACAGGTTTGTTGGTAATCGATTCGACAGGAAAGAAACCTCTCTATTATTCCTTGCACGACGGTTCTAAAATCGCCGACATTTCGGTCGCGGTTCCGTCCGAAGGAAGGATTTATTTTCCTTCTTTTGATAAGAAGTCGAGAGGATTGTTTTCTCTTTCTATCGAATCCTTGCCGATTCAAGACCGAACTGCGGCTTCGGCGAACGATTGAATATTAAGATCGCGGTCGGCTTATCGATCCGATCTTAATATCTCGTTAAAACGACAAAGCGATCTTTTCCGGAAAGATCTTTTTCCACCTTTCCTTCTTTCCAGCCGTTGGCGATCGCTTCCGCTACGAGAACCGGCGCGAGAGAAGGAAGGGTTTCCATATAAACCCTGCCGCCTTCGTTCAAACGAGAACGGGCTTCGTCGATCAATCGGGTCAGAAATTCCTTCGGGTTTTCCAGGAACAAGGCAAGATGCGGTTCGTAGTCGATCACGTCCTTCATCATCGTTTCCTTGTCCGTCAAAGGGATGTAAGGCGGGTTGGTCGCGATCAAATCGAATCGTAGCTCGGAAGGAATCGACGCGAACAAATCACTTTCCAAAAATTGAATGGATTCGTTTTCTTCGGGAAGAATTTTTTCCGCATTTTTCCGTGCGGTTGCAAGCGCTTCTTCGGAAACGTCGCTTAAAATTACGTTCCAATCCTTTCGCGCAAGTTTCAGACTGATCCCGATACAACCGCTTCCGGTGCAAAGATCCAAAACGGTTTGTTCCTTCTCATTTTCTTTGAAATCGAGGATTATTTTCTCGACCAATTCTTCCGTTTCGGGTCTCGGAATCAGGACCGATTCGTTCACGAAAAAGACGGAGTTGTAAAACGCTTTTTGTCCGGTGATATAAGCAGTGGGTTTGTTTTTAGAACGATCTACGATTCTTTCTCTGTAAGCGTTCTTTTCGGTTTCCGTCAAAAGCCGTTCGAAGTTTACGTAGAGTTTGACTCTTTGCAAGTTGAGGAGATCGGCCAAAAGGATTTCGGCGTCGAGTCGAGCGCTGGGAATTTCTTTCTTTTTTAAGAAGTCTTCCGATTTTTTTAAGAGGGAGAGAATCGAGTCTGGATGTTGCATGCGTTAAGCTCGGGGTTGGTGCCCCCGAGAGGATTCGAACCTCCGACCAAAAGTTTAGGAAACTTCTGCTCTGTCCACCTGAGCTACGGGAGCTTTTATGAATTCGGTTTCCGTTTTTGTGCGACTATTCTCTGAAAGTCCGCGATATTGTGTATAACAATTTTGTCTTCGTAGAGTTCGATTTTGCCGCTTTTGGAAAGAGTGTTGAGAACTTTTTGAACTTCTCCCACGGGTTGCGCGCACCATTCCGCCACGTCGTGCTGGGAAACGTTGAGAACGATCTCTTTAAAATCGCTGTGAGCGTGCATCTTTTCGTATAACATTAAGAATACGTCCGCGACCTTTCCCTGAATGTCGTCCATCAGAAGAATGAGAAGTCTTCGTTTGGCGTCGTTGATTCTCACCGAAAAGATGGTGAGAATTTTCAACGCGAGCATCGGATTTTTGGTCATCAGCAGTTCGAAGTTTGCGCGATTGAAGTTCAATACCTTCACTTCCGAAATCGCGATCGCGGTTGCGGAGCGGGGTTGTTCTTCTAAGATCGCCATCTCGCCGAAGATATCCCCTTGTTCGAGAATATCCAAGGTTTTGATGAGATAGTCCTCTTTTTTAGTCGGGTTCGGAACGGTCTTAACGATCTTCACCTTTCCGGATTGAATCAGATAAAAATTATTTCCAGGTTCGTTTTCACAGAAGATGATCTGATTCGGTTCGTAGGTCTGACCGAATTTCGAAAACATGGATTCGAGCATCATATCCATCAGGTACTCATCTCCTTGGCTTTCAGTCTGGATTTTTGGGAGATGCTGTCCTTTTCGGGCGGCAGAAGCGCGACCTTACCGTAAAGCATTCTCGCTCTCTGACGATCCCCTTGCAGTTCGGAGATTTCGGCGAGATGGAAGAGGGATTCTTTGATCGATTCTCCCGATGGATATTTTTTGATATAAGTCGAAAAGGAAGAATTCGCGTTGTCGAGATCGTTCTGTTTCAACAGACAAACTCCGAGTTGAAAGAGAGAATTCTCCACCAGCTTCTTTTCCGAATCGAATTTGAAATCGGTTCTGTTCAAAAGATCCTTATAGATCACCATCGCTTCCCCGTGTTTGCCTACGTTCACGAGCGTGTGAGCGCGATTGTAAAGCGAAGTGATCGAGTTGTCCACACCGGCCGTGATCGCGGATTTTTCAACGGCGGGTTTCATGATGTTTTGTAATGTTTCGGGCGTTACTCGGCTCGTGCTTCCTTCATACACCAACGGAGGCATGTTCAAAGGGAAGGGGTTTCCTCTTCTCGCGAGTTCGAGAAGTTCGGTCGCGCGTCCTGAATACGCAGTTCCGGGATAATTCTGCAGATATTTTTCAAACGCGTAGACTGCGTGAGGAAGATTGTTGTTTTTGTAGAAAACTTCCGCGACGTTCATCAACTCGAACGCCGGATTGCGCGTGTCGGATTGGCCCAAAATTTCTTTGAGCTTTTTGTGAACCTGTCTGAGCTGGCTGGAAAAAACCTTCATCATCTTGAGAATGAGATGGGTTTTTTCGGCAACGAATTGTTCGAACTCGTTCGGTTTAAAAACGAGGACGGTCGCACTTCCGATTACTTGAGCGGTTTCTTCTCTGGGGTATTTGCCGAGGGCCGATTTGACTCCGAAGAATTCTCCGATCCGGACGTCTTCTTTCACCTCTTGTCCGGTGTCCACGGCAGGAAACGTAAGAATGACGCGACCGTTCCTTAGGACGTAAATATCCTCGGCTTTATCCTTCTCAAAATATATGATGGATCCGCCTTTATAATTTCTGATGATCGGACCGGCCAAATGGATTACCTACTCAAAGTTATCAAATTCTTTCTGTGCGGGGAAAAATGCCAAATCCTTTTTGTAGCCAAGGGAGATGACAAGGGACTCCAGGAGTTTTCCGGGAGATGCAACTAAATATTTATCGGCATTATCGATGCGAATTCTTTCCACCGCAGCGCCGGATTCTTCAAAAAAAGATTCCAAACTAACGTCTCCGTAAACGGGGACTCCGTCTCGGAGAACGAGGCGTATGCTGTTTAAATCGGATTGGCAGAGATTGGAATACGGATCTTCCGAGTTTCTCGTTAATACGACCAAATCCGCGATTTTTCCCTCTTCGATACTTCCGAGTTGTTTTTCGATTCGAAATGCCTTTGCAGGATTAGACGTTACCATTTCGAAAAGCGTTTTCGGAGAAAGGTCTTCTCCGTATTCGCTTTGATAAAATTTTCTCGCGGCGCGGATTTCCTCCAGAAGGTTGAGCGAGCCGCAGATGCTGGAATCCGTTCCGAGAGAAACGTTGACTTTGTGTTTCAACAGATCGCGAATATCCGTCGTTCTTTCGTATAAAAACAGATTCGCTTCGGGACACCAAACCAGATGCGCCTTTTTTTCGGCGATCAAAGCGATGTCCGATTCGGATAAAACGACTCCGTGAATCAATACCGTATGTTCTCCGAGACAACCGAGTTTGTTCAGAACCTTTAAAGAATCCCTCGATTCGGAATCGAATCCTTCCGCGATCCGTGTGATATAAGGAATGTTCTGCTTTAGAGCTTTTGCATATTCTTCCTTGGGTCCTTCCCCCCAATTCAAAGAATAGCTGCAGATGCTGTGGGATAACGCGTATTTGTCGAGAATTCTCACGGGCATCGTTTCGACGAACGGGTCCTGCACAAAATGAGGAATGTGATCCTGAACCGAGGTTACACCCGAGATCAAATTCTTATAAGAACCGAGAAGATAGAGCTGTTCTGGGTCGAGCTGCTGTCTTTCCGAAAATACGATCGACGATTTTAGATCGTTGTCCCAGGGAAGCCAATTCAGATACGGTTTGCTTGGCGCGACCTTGGGAAGATACGTGCTTAGAAGATGATCGTGCGCGTTGATGAATCCCGGATAAACATAGAGTCCGTTTACGTTCAGACGGATCCTTTTTCCGGTAGGGGGGCCGCCCGCGTTTACGGAGGAAATGATTCCGTCTTTGACAACGATGCTTCCGTTCGGAATCCATTGGTCCTTGGTTACGATGCAGGCGTTGACGATTTCGAATTCCATATTATTCTAATATTCTTCTTATCGAATTTGCAGACCCGGGTCTACCGGAACGCTTCCGCGGTTCAGTTGAAAATAAAGTCCTTTGCCCGATTCAAGGGCGCCCAGGATTTTGGAGGAATCGACGGTTTCTCCTTCGGATACGGATACGCTTTTGAGATTGGCATACACGCTCGAATAACCGTTCTTATGTTCTAATATTACGTATTTCTTATATCCTTCCATCTCGTCCACGACCAACACCTTGCCGGAAGTAGCCGGTCGAACCTCGTTATGCCGCGACGCTTTGAATAAAACGCCTTTGTGCGGAGCGAACGTAAGTTTGTTGAACGGAGTCTGCACCGGCGCGCGGCTTTTCAACGGAAAGTGAAGATGAGGTCGGGAAGAGTCGAACGATTCATCCGGCAGCGGCCGAATCGATTTGGAAATCGGAGAAGGTTTGTCATTCTCCCGTTGCGACTT